>JAURCU010000028.1 GCA_030828305.1 Luteolibacter sp. | reverse complement strand
AACGATAACTCCATGATGCCGGCACCCGTCACTTATGGTGTGGCATCGATTGGTCTCTTCATCTGGCGTTGCGACAATATCAGTGACCAGGTCGATGACCTAAAGATGGCGCATCCAAAAGGTCAGGCTCTGCTTACTCTCCTGCGCTTTGCCGACTTCCTTCCAGGCAAAGCGGGCCTTGAGATCCTCACGCTTGATGTAACCACGCTTTTTCCAGAAATCGTCGAGCGGGTGATACTCCGCGGGCCTCAAAGGATGATCCGTTGAGCGATCTACCGCACAAAAGCTGCTGAGGGTGTAGCCAAGTTTGCGCGCATGGGCCTCCCGGCGATCGAAGAAGAGGTGACCAATTCCCCTGCCTCGCCATTCTGGAAGTAGAAGGCTCTCTCCAAAGTAGAAGATTACGCTGATATCGAAACCCGCCTGCTCGAAGGGCTTTCGGAATTCCGCTTCCTCCTGGTTCATCGGCAGGCACGTGGTGGCACCCACCAAGCGGTCCCGAGAGTCGGTCACCAGCACGAGCAAGGCATCTTGCGCACGGATGTAGCGCCTGAGATAGTTGCGCTCATACCCTTCGTCTCCTTCATATAGGTAGGGAAACTCGCGAAAGACTCGGATGCGCAAGGCGCCGAGTTCATCGAGCCAGTCCCCGATGCGATTTCCCTGAACTTCATGGATGCGGTAATGGCTCATCGAGGTCGGCAAAGCACAAAGGGAGAAACAATCAAGGCCTCGAATTGGATCTCTTCATCTCTCTCCCACTGCGCTGCATGAAGATCCTCGATTTTGACCAGATCCCCATTTTTAAGCCAGGCCGAGACCTGAGCCTTATGATTGTTGGTGAAGGCCAGACCAACCTCCTCGAGAGCCAGCTCCCGATCGACAAAATAAAGCAAACCACTGCGATAATGCGCAGCAAGATAGCTCCAGGTCACTTCACCCATGGTCTGAACAATCTTGTCCCTTTCGCTGAGTTCACCAGCACTCAATATCGCATACTTCATACGGTCCTTGTCTGGCTCATCGGGAGTACTCATTAATACTTAAAATGGGCTGTGTCGCCACCTTGCATCAAGCCGGTAATCATGCACTTCCGAAATGCTAAGGGTTGGCAGTTAAATCCAACTGCAGGAGAAAGCCTTTCAAAGCAACTTGCTGATCATGATTCACGACACATCGTCAACGGGAATTCGGCTGGCATGGCACGTAAGCCCCATATCCATTACCATTACCAGGCTGACTACCGGGACCACGAAGCTGCGGACTTGCCAGCGACCTCGATAGGCGATTAAGCTCTCAAGATTCCCTGCTCAACGAAGATGCATTTCGCCGAAGAAGCGCTACCTGAAGCCTGCTCTCCAATGCCCTTTCCCGATGCTTCCTGCCGATGCCTAAACACAATTCCAAATTAACACAATCCCTGCGCAAGCTCGGAGAGATTCAGGTCAATACTTGGGAACTTCCCGAATTCCTTAACAAGGACATCTCCGAGCTGGAATTCAGCCGGGCAATGCAGCGGCTGGGCCAAATCCAGGTGACCGATTGGGAAATCAAGGAAATACTCCCTGCATTGCAGCGACTGGCTCAACGCGAGGTCGATGTGGTCGACTTGCTCAAGCAGGCTGCGTCCTACAAGGTCAACGACTGGGACATTCGTAAAGCCATTCTACGCACCAGAGCAGATAGCGGAAAACTCTCAAAACGTGAAGTTAAAGTCATTACCGATAAGCTGAACCGTTACCTTCGCTACCTCGTCGACCAACTGGTCGATGAGCCCCAATACGCCACCATTGAAAGCACGGAGATTGCCACCCAGGTACTGCGCTTTCGCATCATTCTCAAGCAGCGCGACCAATCCATGCTCATCGGCATGAAGGGCTTCACAGCCAACCCCATTCGACGCATCCTCAAGGATACCGCCCTCCACTCAGGCTGCTACGCCATTCTGCAAATCCAGACTCACGAGCAAGCCCTCAAGAGCCAAAAGTGACCAAAATTCTCTACTTTTTCTCTTTTTCTTCCACGTGCTTCCCAGATGCGGTGCCGATCAACTTTCCCGCAGCTACCTGTAGCACACTGAGCCAAACGCCATCACTTTGTCTGATCTTATGAAGACGAACTTGAACTGGCTGAAAATCAGCAAAGCGACAAGAGCCGAAAATTTCAGGCAAAAGGATGGCAAAAATCCTCACCTTCATCGGTGTAGAACGATGGTTGATCAGAGATTATCTCAAGCATTGCAGGCCAAAGCCTTGCATGGGAGCTTGTCAAACTCGTCCATCTGTTGGAACCACTTACCGAAATCACGAAACAGGGCGATCCCAAAAAGGATCGCCCTGAATACAAGAAGTGATTATGGTCTTTATTTCTTTGGAAATACGGCATCTTCGCCGAGTTCCTCCTCAATGCGCAGCAATTGGTTGTATTTGGCTATACGATCAGAGCGGCTCATCGAACCTGTCTTGATCTGGCCACAATTGGTTGCCACTGCCAGGTCGGCGATGGTGGCATCTTCGGTCTCGCCGGAGCGGTGACTCATCACGGCAGTATAGGAGTTCACCTTGGCAAGCTCGACCGCATCGAAAGTTTCGGTGAGCGAGCCAATCTGGTTGACCTTGACCAAAATAGAGTTAGCCACGCCCAGATCGATGCCCTTCTGCAGGAACTTGGTATTAGTGACAAAGAGATCGTCACCAACCAGTTGGATCTTGTCGCCAACCTTGTCAGTGAGGATCTTCCAGCCGTCCCAGTCGTTTTCGTCACAGCCGTCCTCGATCGAATCGATCGGGTATTTGGCGCAGAGTTCGGCAAGGTAGGCGGCCTGTTGCTCGGAGGAGCGTTTGGCACCGCCCTCTCCTTCAAACTTGGCATAGTCATACACGCCATCGGAGAAGAACTCGGAGGCGGCACAATCAAGCGCGAAGGTAATATCCTCACCCACCTTGTATCCGGCGGCTTCAACCGCCCTGCAGACAGTATCGAGGGCGTCCTCAGTGCCATCAAACTTGGGAGCAAAACCACCCTCATCTCCAACTGCCGTGGACAAACCACGGTCGTGAAGCACTTTCTTGAGGCTGTGGAAGACCTCCGCACCCATGCGGACACTTTCGCGGAAGCAGGGCGCACCAACCGGCCGGATCATGAATTCCTGGAAAGCGATGGGAGCATCGGAGTGTGAGCCACCATTGATGATGTTCATCATCGGCACGGGCAGCACCTTGGTGTTGACGCCTCCCAGGTAGCGATAGAGAGGCTGGCCCAGGCTCTCCGCCGCGGCCTTGGCCACGGCCATGGAAACTCCGAGGATGGCATTGGCGCCGATTTCCTTTTTGGTTGGGGTGCCGTCAAGCGCGAGCATGGCAGCGTCGATAGCGGCTTGTTCGGTTGCACAAAAGCCAAGGACTTCGGGAGCGATCTTGGCATTCACATTTTCGACGGCCTTTTGCACCCCCTTGCCGAGGTAACGAGCCTTGTCGCCGTCACGAAGCTCAACGGCTTCATTCTCGCCAGTGGATGCGCCCGATGGCACGGCAGCGCGGCCAATCACGCCGCCTTCAAGATGCACGTCGACTTCAACAGTCGGATTGCCGCGCGAGTCAATGACTTCGCGGCCGCGGATTTCAACAATGGTGGTGTAGTCCATGATAGTGTTTGGGATGTGGGAAGAGTAGGTTGGGATTTATGTCTAGCTACGGGGTGAAAATTCAGGGGTTGAAGGCGCGGATGGCCTTGATCGTAAGGATCTGCATTTGCTCGGTTTCGAGGTCGCGCACCTCAACGGTTTCGCCCTCGACGCGCTCGAGCAGAGCCTGGCCGACATCTGACTTGTAGGAGACCATGTGCTTTTCGGGATCTGAGTCCCAGGCGCCAAGCACTGTGATTTCGCGCTCCTTACCTGCCTCGTCCGCAAGGGTGACGATCGTGCCGATGTTCACCTTGGAAGCATCCATGCCCTTGAAGTCGGTACCTCTCGCGGAGTGGATCTCCTTTTCGAGCGCCGTCCTGCGATGCCCGAGAAACTTCTCCATGTCCTTGGCAGACTTGTATTCGAAGTTCTCACGAAGATCTCCGTAGGATTTGGCAATTTTGATATCCTGACGGTTTTGTGGTATCTTGTTGCGCACGATGTCCTCAAGCTCAGCCTTCTTCTTCTCAAGGCTTTCCCAGGACACCAAGAGGGTCTCCTCACGCTTGGAGCTGTCACCGCTCACCAGCTCACCGGTTTCAGGACGCACCTTGATGATGCGTGCCATCAGCGATTTGCGCTCGAGTTCGGCGAAAACCGGACACTCGAGCAGGCGGCGGGCAAAGTTGCGTGCCTCGTTCTTGTCCATGATTTCGACGAGATCAGCGAGCAGGTTCTTGTCGTCAGCGAGCAGGCTCTGCAGGCGCGAGGTCTTGCGTGGGCCGTCGGAGAGGTGGTCGTTTTCGAGAAGATTGAGAATGCTTGCGCCGACATCACCACCGAAGACCTCCTTGGCAGCAGCCTTGCGCTCGCGACACACCCAAATCAGGGCATCCGCACCAAGATCACGGCGAGCGATGGCACTCTTGAGGTGCTCGACCAGAGCGGGCAATCGATCATGCTCGAGAAGCAAGCGGGCAATTTCAGTGACACCGCGGGCACCCACCCGATCAAACACCTGAACCATCTGCTCCACCCAATCCTCGCCGAAGGCTGTCGGGAAGGCCTCAAAAACAGCACGCTGACGGCTGGAAGGCAAAGTACTGGTTTGATCGGCAATCTTGAGGGGCTCGGATTTCATCAACAGATCCGCCAAACGCACCGCTCCCGGATCGAGTTCTAGGGCCTTGGTCGTGGCAATCACCTCGTCACGTGCGGCCACCAGTTGCAGGGCCTGACCCAACTGCACGCGGGCCGCTTTTTTGGCACCCTCGTCAATATCGCCAAGCAATCGCTTGAGAGCCTCCTGATCCTGATCAAAGGCACCGACGTCGGCAGCAATGGCCTCAAGCGCCTTGATCATGCCCTTGAGATCTTTGGCCTCTTCGAATTCGGCTACCAGGACTTCAGCTGGGCTCTGGTCCCCGCTACGCAGCACCAGAGGCTCACTGCGCTTGGAGGGCACCACGGCGCGGCGGCTTTCGCGAAGTGCCTTCTTGGCGGAGTCCCACCAGCGTTTGTATTTGTCGGCGGGAATTACCGAGCCCGACAACTCCGCCTCGAGGGTATCCATGTTCATGGTGCCATCGTGGCTTTGGAGCAACTCGACGAGCATGGATACAGGATCCGACTTGGAAAGCTCGCGAAGGTGCTCGAGTTGGTCGATTTTCTTGGCGCGAAAATCATCTGCAGCAACCCACTCGGTCTTGTTGAAGGCAAATTGCAACTCCATCGACTGACCCGGTGATTTCTCAAAGTCGATGGTGACCTTCTTGCCGGGTAGGTCCCAATCGACGACCTTACCGGCACCGAAGGACTTGTGGATGCAGAAATTACCAGGGGCTAGCTGGGAAAGACGTTCTCCGACCGGTGCCGGAATCCGGCCTGCTTCTACAAGTTTTTCCACATCTGGGTGCATGCGCGGCAGGGTGCGAAGCAAAGTCCCAAAACGCAAGGAATTATGCGGATTGCAGGGCAATCCGCTGCAACTGGAACATGGTTCTCAGTTTCCCAGAGGCTTTTTCATGGTGAAATGAGTTTGGATATCAGCTTGCTAGCAAGGCGCAGAGGAAGCCTTCGGGCCACAACTGAAAAAAGAGAACCAGCGACCAGCAACCGCAAATCAAGGCGTGGGCGGCCTCAATCCAGGAACTTGATCTTACCGGGAATCGGCGGCAGACCCTTGGCCATGGCCTCGTGCTGTTCATCGGTGCAGGCCGAGTCGATCGGTGCATCCGGAGCATCGTCACTGGCCTGAAGATAGCCGTTTTGGATCATCCACTTCTCGACTTCCTCTCCGCTCACATCGGCGAGCATGGTGCCGTCCACAACCACGCAGGGCGATAGCGGCTGGCCACTTTTTTGCTCCATCTCCCAGCGAAAGGCTGGATTCTTGATGATATCCTTCTCCTCGAAGCTCAGGCCGTATTTGCGCATGATGGCGCGCACGCCTTCGCTCCAGCCACAAAAGGTTTTCAGATAAGCGGTAATTTCTGGGTTCTCCTTGCTCATGATTGTCAGATGCTTGCCAGACCCATAGGATGGGATCGGGCGCTCTGCAAGCGATCAAGAAGCCTTATTTGCCCTTTCCTCGACGACCCCCTTCCCCTAGACAGACGGCATTATGAGCCAAGTCGTTCTTCTATTCTCCGGTCAAGGCGCCCAAAAAGTGGGCATGGGCAAGGATTTCGCAGAAGCTTCCCCTGCTGCCGCGCGGATTGCCGACAGCGCCAACGAGGTGCTGGGTTTTCCCCTCTCTGAAATCATGTTCGAGGGTCCCGAGGAGGAACTGACCAAGACCTCGCGCTGCCAGCCCGCCCTCTACACCCACGGCATGATGGCTCTGTGCCTAATCAAGGAGCGCCTGCCTGAGCTGGAAATCGTGGCTGCTGCTGGCCTATCACTGGGCGAATTCACCGCCCACGCCGCCGCCGCCACCTTCAGCTATGAGGAAGGTCTGAGGATCGTCGGCAAGCGAGGCACCTTCATGGAAGAGGCCTGCGAAGCCACCGAAGGGTCGATGGCCGCCCTGATCGGCGGTGAAGAAGGACAGGTTGCAGCACTCGCCGAGGAATGCGACGTCGACATCGCCAACCTCAACGCTCCCGGCCAGATCGTGCTATCCGGATCCGTGGCAGGAATTGATGCCGTCATTGAGAAAGCCAAGGACTTCGGCATCCGACGCGCCATCAAACTCAACGTCGCGGGAGCTTATCACTCCCGCCTGATGCAGAGTGCTCAGGACAAGCTTGCTGCACAACTTGCCCAACTGGAGTTGGCCACCCCCTCAATTCCTGTGGTCTGCAACTATCGTGCCACCACTGTCAGCACTGCCGAGGATATCAAGAGCACCCTCGAAAAGCAGGTTACCGGCTCCGTCCGCTGGACTGAGTCCATCCGTCAGCTGATCTCCATGGGCCACACCGATTTCCTGGAACTTGGGCCCGGCAAGGTCATTGCTGGTCTGGTGGCCAAAATCGACAAATCCGCCAACGTTCACTCCGTCGAAGACCTCGCCAGCCTTGAGTTGGCGGTTGAGGCCATGAGCTGAACTTGCAACTACCAAAAAAAGTCCTCTCAGGGATAAAAAAGATGTTGCGCGCAAGCGGTGCGGATCCTAGCGTCCGCGCCACCCGAACGGGATGGAGCGGTAGCTCAGTTGGTTAGAGCGCCAGCCTGTCACGTTGGAGGTCGCGGGTTCGAGCCCCGTCCGCTCCGCCATCCCAGTTTCGGTAACCAACCCCGCCATCCGGCGGGGTTTTTTATTTCCATGGCCTATGCCCATGGCCGCACTTCGCTAAACCCGCGATCTTCTCAGGAGCAGAAGGCAACCCACGATGCAAAGCAGAGAGGCGGACGGTTCGGGGACTGCTGTCGCGATGATCCAATTCTCGGCGGTGCCTACAGGTGCAGCTGGGAAAGCGGCATCAAGCGCCGATCGGTCGGTGTTGAGCCACACGGCCCCACCGGTGCCACTGCCTCCCGAGTAATAGATTGGTGTATGATACAACCACTCGACTTTTACGTCCGCACCCGCGACATCAACGTCAGATTGCAAGTTCAGGCTTCCATCTTTCAACACCGCCAAATAGGTCGGCGTGGCATACATGGCGAGAATCCCGCCATTGCCAAAAGCCGAGGCATTGATCCCGTTACTACTTCCCGAGTAACCACCTCCACCTGCATAGGTGACTGTCCAGTTCCACGCGATGATCGCAGAGTGAGAGATGAAAAAGTTTCCGCTACCTGCCCCGTTCTCGGTTTCTCCGGCCGTGTTGATGGTGATATTACCATCAAGTGCATGACCACCTTGCACAGCAGAGACATTGGATAGCTGGTAGGTGTAGAGAGCTGCACTGGCAGAGGATGCCGTCACAAACAGCGCAGTCAGGGCATGTTGAAAAAACTTGGCGCAATTCACATCCCCTAAGTAGCACAGCCCTCAAGCAATGCCAGCAATTTGAATGGTCTCAATCGGGTAGAGTGCCCGCAGGAACCGGATTTTGAGGGGAAAAGGGATTGCCATCCCAACGGGACGGAGCGCCAGCCTGTCACGTTGAAAGTCGCGGGCTTGAGCCCCGTCCGCGCCACCATCCCCGTCTCATCAAGCCCCGCCAAGGGTCGGGGCTTTTTTGAGCTGCTTGGCAGCCCTTTCTTGTTAACTGATTCTTGGCTCTCAGTTGGACGCCATGCCATGTGGGATCGCGAACCAAAGCTCACCCCACAGCCTCGGAGAAAAAACCACAGAACTACGCACCAAGAATCGGCAAGCAGCAACCAGCCTTTCGGCTTTTCAGAATCTCGAAATTGCAGCATTTTCTCAACCATGCCCACCATCGCCATTGTCGGACGCCCCAACGTAGGAAAATCCGCGCTCTTCAACCGCCTGGCGGGACGCAAGATTGCGATCGTCCACGATCAACCGGGCGTTACCCGCGACCGCATTACCGCCACTTCAAAGGGCCTTGCGGTCGCCTGCCAACTCATCGACACCGGTGGCATCGGCAGCCATATCGATGACGGTTTCGATGAACAGGTCGGCATCGAGGCGGATATCGCGATGGAAACTGCAGATCTGATCCTCTTCGTGGTCGATGCCCACGACGGCCTCACGACCACCGATCAGGCCATTGCGCAGAAGTTGCGCAAGGCCACAGCGCCCATACTGATGGTGATCAACAAAGTCGATGACGCAAAACACGAGGGCGCCCACTCGGATTTCGCCAAACTGGGTTTTGAATCCAGCATTCAAGTCTCCGCCGAGCATGGCCGCAACTTTCGCCAACTCTGTGACCACATCAACGAGGTGGTCTCTCCCCTCGCCCAGCAAGAGGAAGAGGTCATCGAGGAGGCCGAGCAAGTTGGCATTAAGCTGGCTATCGTCGGCAAACCCAATGCGGGCAAGTCCTCGCTGGTAAATGCCATTCTCCGGGACGAGCGCACCATTGTGTCCGACATCGCAGGCACCACCCGCGATGCCGTGGATCTACCCTACCGCTACAAGGGCGAAAACTTTACCCTGATCGACACTGCCGGGCTCCGTCCTCGTGCCAAGCGTGACAATTCGGTGGAGGTCTTTTCCGCCATGCGCACCGAAAAGGCCATCCGCCGTGCTGACCTCTGCGTGCTGGTGGTCGACCTGGCGGCAGGCATCAGCGCGATGGACCGCAAAATCGCGCAGGTAATTCTCAGGGAAAAAAAACCCTGCCTGATTGCTCTCAATAAGTTCGACCTGTTCCACCCGGAGGCAGACCGCAAAACACGTCTGGAAGAAGCAGGCGATCAGGTGCGCCGTGAGCTATTCTTTCTTGCCTACGCTCCTTTTGTCGCCTGCTCGGCGAAGACCGGTGGAGCTGTCCAGCACGTGCTCAAGGAAACTCTAAAAATCCGTGATGACGCCCGGAAAATTCCCGGCACGGGTTCGCTCAACCGCATCCTGCAGCAAGCCATCAGCGAAAACCCGCCACCCATTGACAACCGCGCCAAGCGCCGCCTGAAGTTGTTTTACGCGACCACGGCCACCAACGAAAAATACAGTGTCGTGCCGGCACCCACCATCGTGCTATTCGTCAACGATAAGAGTTTGATGACCTCCAGTTACGAGTCTTATCTTTCCAATCGTTATCGGACCGCCCATCCGGCACCTGGAATTCCCGTCATTCTTTCTGTGCGCTCACGCGCGCGCCGTGAGTGGCGCCCCAGCAAAAAACCACAAGGACACTGAGAACCATGCATTGCAGAATCTTGACCATCGCCCTTCTGGCTTTATTTCCCTATCTCAGCACAGCGCAAACACGCCTTTGGAAGAACGCCAATGCAACCCGTTCCTTTCAGGGTGAATTGGTCAAGCGCGAAGCCGACAAGATCACCATCAAGATGACCCAGGGCGGGCGCATGGTCGTGATCAAACCGGATCAGCTGCACATCGATGACATTGAATGGATCAAAAAAAACCACCCATTCGAGCACGAGAGACCCGAGGTCACCATTCCCGAAGTTGCCGCCGGCTGCTTCTACGACACGCTTTCCTTTGGAGATGACCGGGCCACCGTCATCAAGAAACTCAAAGCCAGCTCGCGTTTCCAATCCGAGCTCGACGAGACCTTCTTCGCGCGGACTGGTCTCAACGGCACTTTCCACACCACCAAGGGCAATGAGTTCTTCGGCATGCAATCCTCGCTCTACTACGGCTGGAACGATAACAATGGCCTGGAATTTCTCAGTCTTTACGGTCATGAAACTCCTGCTGCGCAAGCCGAAGCCAGGTTAGTTCCCACCTTCCATGCCATGACCGCCAACATCAGCAAGTATTTCGGCAAGCCCGAGAACTCCTCACCCAAACCCCAATACGACGGGCTCGCCGAAGATGAAATCATCTTCACCCATGTCTGGCCAATGAAAGCCGGCGGCTCGTTGCTCCTTGGGGTCGGCAAGCAGGAGGACAAGTATGTCATTGTTGCCCGCTTCACCAATATATCGGAATGATCTGAGGACGAGCTTGTATCATGAGCCAACCCGACCTATTCGAAAACCCTCAGCCCGAGCCATCGGGTTCTGCGGCAAAGCGTGTCAAGGAACTCACCGAGCAGATCCTTCATCACGATGACCTTTACTACAACCGGGCCTCACCGGAAATTTCCGACGCGCAATACGACAAGCTTTACCGTGAACTCGAGGATCTTGAAACCAGGCATCCTGAACTGCTGGAACCCAATTCTCCGACCAAACGCGTTGGTGGTGAGCCCATCGAGGGCTTCAAGCAGATCACGCATGCCCTACCCATGCTCTCGATCGACGACGTCTTCGAGCTCAAGGACAGTGAAGAACCAGCTGGTGAGCTGATAGCTTTCTACCAGCGCCTGATCAAACATCTGGGACGCGAGGAAATTGCTGTTACTGTCGAGCCAAAGATTGATGGCGTGGCCGTCAGCCTACTCTACCGCGAGGGCAGACTCGCCTACGCCGCCACCCGTGGAGATGGCACCACCGGCGACGACATCACCCACAACGTGCGCACCATTCGCAGCGTGCCCCTTGATCTCCAGGGCCACGCTCCAGACCTACTTGAAGTGCGTGGCGAGATCTTCATGCCCAACGAGGCTTTCGCTGCGATGAACACCGAGCGGGATGAGGCCGGGCTGCCCACCTTCGCCAATCCGCGCAACGCCACCGCCGGCACCCTCAAGCAACTCGACCCGAAGGTGGTCGCCAAACGCCCGCTCGCCTTCCTTGCCCACGGCCATGGAGCCTACGAAGGGCCGGAATTCAGTGATGCCATGACCTTTAGCAAGTCGCTGGAAAAGCTCGGCCTCCCCATCAATCAGCCTTTGATTGAAGCAGGCAATCTCGAGGAGGTGTTGGCCGCCGTGAAGCGCATCGACAAGCAGCGGCACGATCTCGGTTACGGGACCGATGGCGTGGTGATCAAGGTTACGAGCCTCGCTGAGCGCGCGCAACTTGGTCATACCTCACGCGCGCCCCGCTGGGCTGCAGCCTACAAGTTTTTGCCTGAGCAGCAGGAGACCAAACTGCTGGACATTACCATCCAAGTCGGACGCACCGGTGTGCTGACGCCGGTCGCCGAACTCGAACCCGTGCTCATTTCTGGCACCACCGTCTCTCGCGCCACTCTACACAATCAGGACGAGATTGATCGCAAGGAAGTCCACATTGGCGCCATGGTTCTCGTCGAAAAAGCAGGCGAAATCATTCCCGCGATTGTCAAGGTCACCCATGCAGCCAAGAACGCGAAACGCTATTCCATCTTCCAATCCGTAGACGGCAAATGCCCGTCCTGTGAGGGGCCTATCACCCAAGAGGAAGGTTTCGTTGCCTGGCGTTGCAGCAACTTCCAATGCCCGGCCCAAGCGGTGACGCGCATCACCCACTTCGCATCGCGCAAGGCTCTCGACATTGATGGATTGGGAGAAACCGTCGCCGAGGCACTGGTGCGCCACAAGATGTGCCACAACCCACTGGAACTCTTCCACTTGGAGGAGGATCAACTTGGACCTCTCAATCTGGGTAGCGAGGAATCGCCACGCCGTTTTGGCCAAAAGAACGCGAGCCGCGTCATCAAGTCACTCAAGGAGGCCCGCAACAAGCCACTCAACCGCTGGCTTTACGCCATGGGAATTCGCCACCTGGGAGAATCCGCCGCCAAAGAGCTTTCGCGGCTTCATCAAACACTCAGCGAGGTCGTCGAGTCTCCGTTGCTCGCCGAGCTGCTCAAAGACACCCGCGCGGACGCCAAGAAAAAGAACGAGTTGTTGCTGCCCTATCAAATGAGTGGCGACGTCGGGCCGGCGGTTGCACTAGCCATCAGCGAGTTCTTCGAGTCCGAGGCCGGTCAACACGTCATGCAAGCCCTTGCCAATCTGGATATTAATCCGAAATCCGACAACCATCTGCCAAAAGCTGCGGAGGCCGACACATCGAACATGCCATTGATCGGCAAGACCTTCGTCATCACGGGCACTCTCAGTGAGGAACGTGGCGTCTTTAAAGAGCGCATCGAGGCCAAGGGCGGGAAAGTCACCGGCTCGGTCTCCAAAAACACCGACTACCTGCTGGCCGGAGAGGGTGGCGGCTCCAAGCGCGACAAAGCGGAAAAGCTCGGGGTCAAAATCATCGATGAAGAGGGCCTCTTGACTCTCCTCGCCTAGGTCCTCAAAGGCTTCTTCCTTGCCGCATGGCGATCTAATGGGCAGTTTGAGCTCGTGCCAGAGGAATTTCAACATGACTGGATTGAAGAGCTGCACAGGGCATTGGAGCATTCCGATGCCACCGCTCTACTGGCGGCTGCCGGCAACGTCCATTACGCCGACCTTGCCCACCTCTACGAGAACCTCGACAACGATAAGCGAGATTTACTGCTCAAGACCATCGGTCCTGAAATGGCCACCGACATGGTCGCCGAGCTGCCCTACACACTGATCGAGGAGGCCCTCAAGCACTTCAAGCCGGCGCAGCTGCGGGTACTCTTGGGTAACCTCTCCGACGACGACCGTGTTGATGTCTTTCAGGTGGTAAGCCCGGAGTCTCAGGTCCGCTTTCTCGGTCTGCTCGGGCCACGCGACAAGGAATTGACCCGCAACCTCCTGAAGTACGAGGAGGACACCGCCGGCGGCCGGATGACAACTCAGATCGGCCGCGTCACCGCGGACATGACCGTCAAGGAAGCCATCACCGTATTGCGCCGGGACCGCGAGGACGCCGAAACCCTGGCGCGCATATTCGTCGTCGACGAGGAAGGTCGCCTGGTGGGCAAACTGCGCCTACGTGATCTCGCCTTCAGCACCTGGGACAGCGCCATCAGCGAACTGATGGAAGAGGCCGATGAATACGTGCTGGCAGGTGCTGACCAGGAAGAGGCCGCACGCACGCTTGCAAAATACGACTTGGTCGTGCTGCCCGTGGTTGATGAATTCCATCACCTGCTCGGTGTCATCACCTATGATGATGCACTCGAGATTGTCGAAGAAGAGTCCACCGAAGACATCGAGAAACTCGCCGGTATCGGAGGCGAGCAGTCCGAAATGTCCTACATCAACACCGGAGCCACTTTGCACTACAAACGACGTGTGGTCTGGTTGGTGGGTCTTGCCTTTGTCTCCATCGCTTCCGGATACGTGATGTATCGCTTTAGTGAAACTCTGGAACAGGCCTTCATCCTCTCTCTCTTCCTGCCCATGGTGGTCGCCGCCGGCGGCAACTCGGGCGGGCAATCTGCCACGATGGTCATCCGCGCCATGGCTCTGGGTGAAATCAGTGCAGGCAACGCTCTACGCATCGCATGGAAGGAGGTGCGCACAGGACTCATGCTTGGAATCTCGCTCGGCTTGGCGATTTCGGCCTTCATCACTCTCGTCCTACCCGCCATGTTGCCACTGACAGGGGGCCACTTTGATTTCACCGAACTCGCCCTTGCAGTTGCTGTTGCCCTGACCGCACAGGTATGCTCTTCCACGGTTCTGGGAGCGATGCTGCCCATTTCGGCTCGCGCTATCAAACTCGACCCAGCCGTGGTTTCCTCTCCCTCGCTATCCTCCATCGTCGATGTCACCGGCATGGTGATCTACTTCACGGTCGCAAGCGCCATGCTCAGTTTGTAGTGGATGGCGGAGAGGGTGGGATTCGAACCCACGGAACCTTGCGGCTCTCCGGTTTTCAAGACCGGCGCGATCGACCACTCTGCCACCTCTCCTGGTCGCCTGTGGGCGAGACGGATATGCCCGCCCGGAGAGATTCATTCAAGCCATAAGTCCCAAAGGACCTACAAGACCTATTTCTCATGCCGCTCAAACTGGCTTTTCCAGTAATCTAACCTCTCCTTGATGCGCTTCTCAAGCCCCTGCTCACCCGGCTGGTAATATACGCGCCCCTCCGGCAAATAGGACTGCGCAACGTAGGCACCTTCATGGTCGTGTGAGTAGAGATACTCCATGGCCTCCGGAGACTCCCCCGAGGCCTCGGCCAACTTCTTGCGGGTCTTAGTGCGAAGATGAACTGGCACTTGTAGGGTCCTTCCCTGCTCAACATCGCTCATCGCCCGGCCAAGCGCGGCATACGCGGTGTTGGATTTGGGAGCGGTCGCCAGATAGACGGTCGCATGGGCCAACGGAATGCGACCCTCGGGCATGCCGATGAATTCAAAAGCCTGTTGCGCATCCATTGCCACACGCAGCGCATTCGAGTCCGCCAAGCCGATGTCTTCGGAAGCTGAGATCACGAGACGTCGGGCGATAAAGCGTGGATCCTCGCCGGCGTGCAGCATCTTGGCCAACCAGTATAGGGCCGCATCGGGGTCGGATCCACGGATGGATTTGATGAATGCGGATGCGGTGTCGTAATGGGCGTCTCCCGTGGCGTCGTAGACGACTGCCTTGCGCTGAATGCTCTCCTCCGCCACCGCCATGGTGAGCTCGATCACCTCCTGGTCATTGGCCACTGTGGTTAGGCAGGCGAGTTCAAGCGCGCTCAAAGCCTTGCGCACGTCTCCATCGGACTTATCGGCAAGGTGATGCAGGGCCTCGGCATCAGCGTGGATCATCTGCTTTCCAAAACCCCGCTCTTTGTCCCTGAGAGCTCGCTTCAGGACTTCGACCATATCCTGGCTGCTGACAGGCTCGAGTTGGAATACCTGCGAACGTGAAACCAGTGGTGAGTTGATATAGAAGTAAGGGTTGTGCGTGGTGGCACCAATGAAGCGAACCACCCCCCTCTCGATATGTGGCAAGAGCACGTCCTGCTGGGCCTTATTAAAACGATGGATCTCGTCAATGAAGAGGATGGTCGTCTGGCCTCGCAGATGCTGCCAGGTTCTGGCCTGGTCAATCTTGGCGCGAATCTCCGCAACATTAGACTCCACGCCATTGAGTGATTCAAAGCGCGAGCCGGTACAGCGAGCAATCACATGGGCGAGAGAAGTCTTACCGGTGCCAGGAGGCCCGTAAAAGATCAGCGAGGTGAAGCGGTCCGATTCGATCGCACGCCGCAGCAACTTGCCCTCGGCAAGGATGTGCTTCTGGCCAGCGAGTTCATCGAGACTCTGCGGCCGCATCCGTGCTGCCAGGGGCTCTTGCGAGCCAACGGCATCCCAGCCATCAGGTGTGTCGGGGAGTGGAGTTGAAAACAAATCGCTCACAGTTTGAGCCTGTAATTTATGGCTCGTGAGCCTGGGGAGCGAGTCTGGAAGTGCTTAAAAATGAACAAAAACTCAGCTTTACCATGCCGACTCTACCCATCCCACTGCCTACACGAAAAGAGCCATGCTTGCTTGATAAAATCGCACTCTGTGAGCGTAATTATACTTGATAATAAAGCCTCGTATCCCTATGGATAGGGCATTGAAGGATTTGGCAATTGCCTCATCAGACTTCCGGGGGGAAGTCCCTGAGGTGGCTTAATCACTCATAACCATAAAACGCGCGTTGTGAAATCCGGGGGGAATTCCAGCGCGCGTTTTTTAATGCATGGTTTTGGGTTAGTCGGATAGTGACTTGTCATACCTTGCGAGCTTGGGGGCCTGCTTCAGGCCTTTCTCAACAAGCTATTGCCTGTCATCTCATCTGGCTTTTCCAAACCAAGCATCTCCAATAGGGTCGGCGCTACATCGGCAAGGATGCCGTCTTGCAGGCGGTGTTGCCCAGCGTCAGCAGCCACGTAAATAATTTCCACCGGGTTGGTGGTGTGTGCGGTATGGGGAGAGCCGTCCGCATTACGCATGAATTCACAGTTACCGTGATCGGCGGTAATCAGCAGTTTGCCGCCCAGACGCAGGGTCTCCTCAACCACCGCCTTGACGCCAGCGTCAATCGCTTCGACGGCCTTAATTGCCGCATCCACCACACCGGTGTGACCAACCATGTCGGGGTTGGCGAAGTTCAAGATGACCAAATCGTAATCCTTGAGCTTACCTACCACGGTATCAGTCACTTCGGGAGCGCTCATCTCGGGCTTGAAGTCGTAGGTTGGTACATCCTTTGGGGAGGGAATGATAAAACGGTCTTCGCCCTCACAGGCAATCTCCACGCCACCGTTGAAGAAATAGGTGACATGCGGGTATTTCTCAGTTTCAGCAATGCGCATCTGGTCTTTTCCTGCATTGGAAACGGTTTCACCCAGGCCCATTTCAAGGGTTTGGGGACCAAAGATAACGGGACAGCCGAAGGTCTTGTCGTATTCCGTCATGGTGACGTAGTGCACTTTGGGAACAGCACCACGCTCGAAACCATCAAACTCTTCGAGCAGGAAAGCCTCAGAAAGCTCACGTGCGCGATCCGAGCGGAAATTGAAAAATAGAAACACATCTCCATCGCGCACTCTCTGAGTGTTGGCTTCACCAAAGACCATGGCCGGCATGAACTCGTCGGTTTTTTCATTGCGGTATTCATCAGCAATCGCCTCACTGGCGAGCACGTTGCGCTCTTCGCCCTTGCCGTAAACAATGGCATCCCAGGCTAACTTGACCCGGTCCCAGCGCTTGTCACGATCCATGGCGTAGTAGCGACCCACCACAGTGGCCACCTTGGTTGCGCACTTCGCGGCCTCGTCCTCGACCTTTTCGATGTAGCCGGCCCCGCCGGTGGGTGAGGTGTCGCGGCCATCCGTGATTGCATGAATCATGATGTCCTCCACACCAGCTTGTTTGGCCAACTTGGTGATGGCAATCAACTGGTCCTGATGACTGTGGACCCCCCCATCGGAAACCAGACCCAACAGGTGTAGGCGCGAACTGGAGGCCTTTTTCATGGCCTCGGAAAAGACCGGATTATTGGCCAGCGATCCATCCTCGATAGCCTTATTGATGCGGGTGAAGTCCTGATACACGATACGGCCGGCTCCGAGATTGAGGTGACCCACCTCGGAATTGCCCATCTGCCCTTCAGGCAGACCCACAACCAGGCCACAGGCCTCCAGATGGGCCCGCGGGTAAGCGGCTAGATTGGCATCATGGAAGGGGGTATTGGCAAGCAGGACCGCATTGCCGTCCTTTTGCGCGGTTGCTTGACCGCCGGGATTATCGCCCCAGCCGTCGCGGATGATTAATACAATGGGTTTCTTTGCCATGACGCCTGCGCGTGTAATACTTGGGGGCCAGTGCGAGCAAGCACCGATACTTGGGATTTCTCAATTTAAACCCACCAATGAGCTTATCCGAGCCGGATCCGGCCTCCCCATGGCAGCTCAGCACTCATGAAAGCGAGCAAGCACCGGTAGGCAAACGGCACCACAGGCCTGCCAGACTCAAAGCGCGGCCAACTCCTCCTTGGGCCCGGAGTTGCGGTGCACCCACACGCTCTGCACCAGTCCGAGCAGCATCATGCAGATCACCACGAAGGTTCCCGAGTAACTGACTAAAGGCATGGGAATGCCGGTAATCGGGGTCAGTAGCACACACATTCCGATGCTCTCGAACACGTGGGCAAAAAACAGGGCTGCCACCAGACAGACCAGAATCCGTCCGCAAAAATCCCGGCTGTAGAAGGCAACAAAGAGCGCCTGGATCAGGAGTAGCGCGAATGCGGTGATCAGCATCAAGCTGCCGCGAAAACCGAGTTCCTCACCAATGACGGCAAAAATGTAATCGTTGTGTGCGGTGTCTTTCGGAATGAAACCCTTGGCAAGCAGGGAGCCCTGCTGCTCATCGGCTTTCCAGCCTGTCCCCTTCCAGTGAGCCTTGCCCACCGCCATTGAAATGTTGTGCGGTGCATAGCCCTCATCACTGATATCGACCTCTTTTCCCTGCATCATGCGCAGCCAAGTATCGATGCGCTCGGGGCCACGCTCGGATACCATGGGCAACACCAGAAAATAGAGTAGCGGCAGAAGACCCACCGCGATGAAACTCATCAAACTGAGATAACGCAACGGCACACCACCGACAACGAGAGCAACCAGACAAACCGGCAACCAGACCAAGGCGGAACCCATATCGCCCATCTTGACAACCATCAAAAAGGGAATGGCCGAGAGCAATCCAATCACGGCTACGCGGACAATCGGCAATGCCAGCCACCGATGCAGGCGTGTGAATTCGTGCAACAGGGAGGCGATCAGGATGATGCCCGATGAAATACCAAGCTGTGCCGGCTGGAAGGAAATGCCAAACATGGTCAGACGATGCACGGAATCGTCCTGCTGCATGGCCATCCACATCAGCAGCACACTGGCGGCATAAAATGGAATTGCCAGCCAGCGGATCCAGCGGTAGTCGATGAGGGCAACCGCAAAATAGACAACGCTGCCCAAGACAATCCAGCGTTTCTGCATCGCGGCAAAATAGAGACCTGAACTTCCATACTCCTCAATGACAGAGGGTGGCACCGAGAGGTGGCGAGCCGCGCTCTGGATCATCAGCACACCGAATATCAGGAGTGCATACATGACCAGCACGAAGGCCCAGTTCATTCCCAGCAGTTTTCTAAGAATCGGATTCACAGCACGGTAGCAACCATAGTCCTCCAGCTCACCAAGGCAAGGCAGGTCTGAAGGAATGGTCAAAGCCGACTTGCGCAGAGGCCAAGTGAAGCTAATATACATGCATGAAAATTCTTTCACTGTTTGCCGCGACTCTACTCGGACTCACCTCCAGCTCCCAGGCCCTGGGTCTGCGTCAGATTGGCAACAGCTTTGAGCGCCCCACTTGGGCAGGCATGCCCAAGGGAGCGAATGGTGTGATGTGGGTCATGGAACAAGCCGGAATCATCCGTTTACTGGACCTTAAAACGGGTAAGGTGGCTGAAAAACCCTTCCTCGACATCAGGGAGCGCGTCACTCGCAAAGGTAATGAACAGGGTCTTCTCGGTTTGGCCTTTGCTGCGGATTTCAAGAGCAGCGGGCGCTACTTCGTGTATTACAACGACAAGAAAGACCGCACGGTGGTATCCCGCTTCATATCAGGGAACAAAATGACCACCGACCCGCAAACCGAGGAAATTCTTCTCCAATATGACCAGCCTTACCGCAATCACAACGGGGGTTGGATCGATTTTGGCCCAGACGGCATGCTCTACATTGGGAGTGGTGACGGCGGTGCTGCCAATGATCCAAAAAATCTCGGCCAGAACCTGAACACCCTGCTAGGTAAAATACTGCGCATCGATGTCTCACCTGCCAAGGGCTACAAGGTTCCGTCCGACAATCCCTTTGTGAAACTGGAAGGTGCCCGTCCTGAAATCTGGGCCTACGGCCTGCGCAACCCCTGGCGCTGCTCTTTCGATCGCGCAAACGGCGACCTTTGGATTGGCGACGTTGGCCAGAACAAGTGGGAGGAAATCAACTGGATGCCCAAGGGCGAGGGTGCCGGTGCCAACTATGGCTGGCGTCTTCGGGAAGGTGAAATTGCCACCCCACAAACGAACGTTGGCGGCAGCCGTCCGGACAAGAATGTCGAACCCGTCTACGTCTACCACCACGGTCAGGGCCCTCTCGAAGGCCTTTCTGTTACCGGTGGCTATGTCTACCGTGGCCCCATTCAATCGCTACAGGGACGCTATATCTTTGCCGACTACCAGCAGCCGCGTATCTGGTCCTTCATCCTCAAAGAGGGCATGGCTGCGGACTTGATCGATCACAGCCAGGATTGGAAACCAGAAAATGGTAGCTTCAACCTCATTTCCTCCTTTGCCGAGGACAATGACGGAAATCTATATGTGGTCTCGCTCTCCGGCCAACTTTTCTTGGTGGCAGAGTGAAGGAATCAAGCCTGTGGCGGCGCATCCTCATCGCTGACCTCCACAATAAATGACCTCAGGGCCGCATGAGGGCCGCTGAGTTCGGGATCCTGATCGATGACCTTGTCCGCCAGCTCACGCGCCTGACGCAGCAGGGCCGTGTCAGCAAGAAACTCACTGAAGCGGATATTTCCCAAGCCGCTTTGGTTGGTCCCAAGCAAGTCCCCTGGCCCACGCAATTTCAGATCCTCCTCGGCTATCACAAAGCCATCGGCACTATCCTCGAGAACCTTGAGTTTTTGCACGGCTTCCGGACTCTTGCCGTCCGTCAATAAAATGCAGTAGCTCTTATGGTCGCCTCGCCCAATGCGGCCGCGTAACTGGTGAAGCTGGGCCAGACCGAAGCGCTCCGCATGATGCAAGACCATCACGTTGGCATTGGGCACATCCACACCCACCTCAATCACGGTGGTTGCCACTAGCGCATCGGTTTTGCCACTTCGAAAACGTTCCATGACCGCTTCTTTCTCCTCGGGCCTAAGCTTACCGTGAAGCAAGCCGATTTCGTGATTGGGCAGGCGTTTGATCCACTTCCCATGAGCTTGGATCGCGGACTCGGCCTTCAGCTTATCACTCTCTTCGACGAGTGGATAGACGAGGTAGGCCTGCCTCCCCTTTTCCAAGTGATCCCTGACAAAGGAAGTCACATCCGTCTGCTTGGGTTTGATCCGCAGGCCGGTGATGATCGCGCCTCGCCCCGCAGGCTTCTCATCAAGAAGCGATACGTCGAGATCACCGTAGAGGGTCATGCTGAGGGTTCGTGGGATCGGCGTGGCCGTCATGACCAAGACATCCGGCACGATGCCCTGACGCACCAGTGCCGCGCGCTGGGCAACTCCAAACTTGTGCTGCTCGTCGATGACCACCAAACCCAAATCTGCAAACAAGGCATTGTCGTAGAGCAAGGCATGGGTGCCGATGATCATTTGTGCATTCCCCTCCATTTCGAGATGGTTGGATTCCTGGCGCGAGCCGGTACGCAGGACTACCCGGATACCAAGCGGCTCCAACCAACGGCGAAACGTCAGGTAGTGTTGTTCGGCAAGAATCTGGGTTGGAGCCATCAGTGCTGCCTGAGCGCCGGAATCGACCGCAAGCAACATCGAGGCCATCGCAACGAAGGTCTTGCCGGCACCTACATCCCCCTGCAGGAGGCGGCTCATCGGATACTCGGAGCGCATGTCCTGGATGATTTCGCGTATCGAACGCTTCTGGGCCCCGGTAAGATCAAAGGGCAGACTGCGGTAGAAGTCCTTGAGCAGCCCGGTCTTTTTTGCAAGCACTCTGCCGGGACGCTGGCGGTGATGCAAACGTCGCCAGACTACGTTAAGCTGGATGCCGAAGAACTCCTCAAGGGCAAAATGGCGATATGCTTCATGGGCTTGTTCCAAAGTCGCAGGAAAATGCGCCATGCGCAGCACCTCCAGTCGGCTGATTTCCGGAATGACCCTGAAGGCCGCCGTCTCTGATTGCGGATCGAGTTGTTCAAGCAGTTGATAGATGAGCTCACGCAGGCGGCGTTGGGAGATGCCCGTGACATTGCGATACACAGGCACGACCCGCTCGATGTGAACCGAATCGGCAGCATCTTCGTCCTCGCGCAAAACCTCAAATTCCGGCTGATCAATTACTAGGCGGTTCTTGGCCTCTTTGACCTTGCCGTAGAGAATGATCTCATGACCTGTCGCCACCAACTTGTGAATGAAATGCATGTTGAACCAGCGGCAGGTGATCCGGCCCGAGCCAAAGACTCCACCCGCATCGTCCATGATCACCGCCTCATAGAAATTCCGACCGCCAAAACGCCGTAGGCAACTGTCAATCACCTTGCCCTTGAGGCAAACAGCAGTCGTGGTTGGCTGGTTGGGAAAGGCATCGAAACGGCGACGATCCTCATGCCGGCGCGGCAGATATTCGAGCAGGTCACCCACCTTGTGCATCCCCACAGCCGCAAGGCAATGCATCTCCTTGCCAGTCAAATGACTCAGTTGCGAAAAGGGAGCCTCGAGGGAAATCACAGCGACGTTGGGTTCAATGATCCGTAAGTGCCGAGAGTCGGTTCAAATAGTCGAAGGTATAAATACCGGTGGCGTGACCATCGCCCCAGCCCAAGTGCAGAGCATAGCCGCCGACGGGCTCATATTTCACCAGTTCGTAGGAATCGGGCCCGTATTCAACAGTGGGGCGCACCACACGACCAAGTGCATCCGGTTCGCCCTGGCACGCGGCACAGGGACAGGCACGCCGGAGCATGGGAAGGGCAAGATAGAGCTCCTTACCATCCTCAAAGGACAGTGCCAGCTCGCCACCGATGACGGCCGTATTGGAGAGCAGCGCGCGGTTCTCAAAAGCCATGACCCATCATGAACCCTCAGCAGAGTCACGTCCACTCGGTATTGCGGCCTGATTGGCGTGATTGTTTGAATCGAGTTCGCCCACCAATACCTGCAGAGCAGATTCAACAAGCCATGGGTTAAATCCCAGAGAATCCGGGCAATTTCATGTTTAAAAAAACCTGCAACTCACCAATTACCCGCTCACATATGGCTTTGACTCTTGCACATCAAGAGCGCCCCCCAAAGATCGCCGAACCGACACGGACTACCGTAGCCCCTTCCTCAATGGCTACTTCGTAATCACCGCTCATGCCCATGCTGAGCTGGGAGAAACCTGCCCCGAAATGCGGTGTCAACACTTGCTGCAACTCACGCAGACGGATGAACCACTTGCGTGCGGCTTGTTCATCCGGTTCGATAGGCGGAATGCACATGAGTCCCTGAATATCGATCTGGTTCAACGCAATGAGCGCATCGACTTCGCACCCTATCTGCTCGGGATCAAACCCCCCCTTGGAACCTTCCCTGCCTATGTTTACCTGAAGAAAGACCTTGGGCCTCAAGCCCATCTCAGCTGCGACCCGGTCGGTGTGCTCTGCCAGCTTGAGAGAGTCAATGCCATGGATAGTTCCAAACAAAGGCAGGATCTTGCGTACCTTGTTGCGCTGCACCCGACCGATGAAGTGCCAGCTCAGATCTGCGGGTAGTTGCTCGAGTTTGGCCTGGGCTTCCTGCAGGCGGCTTTCACCGAAACGGTAATGGCCTGCCACAATCGCTTGCAAAACCGCCTCAGCGGGAAAAGTCTTGGAAACCGCGATCAAACGCACCGTGTCCGGATCGCGACCAGCCCGCTGACAAGCAGCCACAATACGTTGCCGCACTTCGGAAAGTCGCTGCACAATCGAGTTAGACATCAGCCTGGGGCAGAGCGTTATTTGATCAGACCCGCCACCCGTGCGTTCTCTGTCAACTCAATGAGATCCTTGAGGATAAACAAGCTTTCACGCTTCACAGGATCCAAAAGCGATGGCCACTCCGGTGTGTCGTCCAACTCGTCGGTTTCATCCTTGGCACGGCGCATGTAGTCCTGACGCTCCTCAACAGGATCGTATTCGACCAGGGGTTTGTCCTCGTCAAGGTCGTCGAGACTCAAGCGGTAAAAGTCCATGCCCTTGCGATCCTCTTGATTCATTTGCTTGAAGCGCTCACGGCGTTCGGCATTGCGTTTTTTCTGTTGCAAATCGGACTCCTTGATCTCGCTCTGTCGCGCATCCTTGTTGAGAGACACGCGGTTGCGCTCAACTCGCTGTTTGGTCTTCATCACGTCCTGAATGACATAACTGAAATCCTTACAATTGGAGACGCGTTTTATGCTGAGTTCCTTGAGACGTGGAATGAAGAGTGATTGCTCGGCAAGCGGGCGGAAACCCGGGGCCTTACGAATGCGATCATGACGCAGCGCATGATCGAGATATTCCTCGCCGATTTCGAGGGCGTCGGTGATGCTAGGCAGCGTGATGTCAGACGCGACTCCGTCGAGCTGTGTCGAGGATCCGGAAGGACGGTAGAACTTCTGAATGGTCACCTTGAGATATCCTGCACGGTCACGATTGGCAAATAGGGGCAGCATGCGGCCAATATCCATGGGCTGCTGAACCGTTCCCTTGCCGAATGTTGCGCTTTCACCCACCACCACGGCGCGGTTAACGTCCTGCAGCGCGCCCGCAAGGATTTCACTGGCAGAAGCACTGCTGCGGTCAATCATCACCACCATCGGGCCTTCGTAAATCGGGCCTCCATTATCGGAATTCTTCACCTGCACCTGGCCCAAGGTATTTTTTACCTGAACCACCGGTCCGCGTTCCATGAAGAAACCAGTCATGCGGCGGACTTCCTCCAATGACCCTCCACCATTACCACGTAGATCGAGAATAAGACCATCGATCTTTTCCTTGTTGAGACGCAGCAGAAAGCGCTCCACATCACGGGCACAACTGACCTTGCCCTGCTCGAAATCGGCGTAAAAGGACGGCAAGGTAATGATACCCAGACGACGTGAGCCTTTGTTGCCTTCGCGGATATCGATAATTTCGGCACTTGCCTGCTCATCCTTCATCTCGACCTTACCACGCTTGATGACGATGATGTCGGTTTCACCGGGAGCCGAACCGGCAGGCTCAACCTTGAGCGCCACCTCGGTGCCTTCCTTACCGCGTATCAGGTCCACCACCTTGTCGATCTTCATGAACATGATATCAATCATCTCGTTGGGATCATCCGTATTAAGTGAGTTCACGCCGACAATCCGATCATTGAGAGATAGTGAACCCTGACGATCCGCCGGACCACCGACCACAATGCCCTTGATCTTGGTAGCGCCGTCCTCCTCCGCCTGGAGCAGGGCTCCGATACCAACCAACTGGTTCATCATGCCATCACGGAATCGGCTCATCTCACGGAAACTCATGTAATCAGTGTGTGGGTCATAGGCTCTGGCAACAGAGCTCAGGAAGTAATTGGCAGCATCCTCATCATCGGAGTCCTCCACACTGGCAAGGAAGCGTTTGTAGCGCAGGGTAACCTTCTCACGGGGACTGCGATCATTATCACCCGGATCCGCCTTATCTTGCTCTTTGGCCAGGCGGGTGACCAGTTCCTTGCGAAGGATTTCCGAAAGCACGGCTTCCTTGATTTGCAGTCTCCATAGGCGCATTGCCTCCTCATCGCTGGCAGGCCACTGCGCATCCTTACGGCTCATCATCACGGCCTCGTCACGTGTGTAGTCGAATTCACCGTTTTCAAGCAGCTCATTGGCCTGTTTGACGCGCTGCTTCACGCGCTCGCGAAAGACCGAGTATATTTCAATGGCTGCAGACATCGACTCACCGTCCAGCAGCATGGTGTGGAGCCTTTTCCCATAGGATTTCGTGAAACCTTCCACATCCTCACGCGTGAAGTAGAGTCGCTGAGAATCGAGATCGGAGAGGTAGTCCTCAAGAAAACGCTGACTGAGAGCCTCGTCAAAGGGCAGCCGCGCGAAGTGGCTGTTCTGCAGCATGATGACCATCTGCTTGCCAACTTCGTCGAAGTTTGCCTGCTCGGCCTTGCCACTCACTGCGGTGGCCAAACAGCAGGCCGCAAGGGCGGCTTTACTAATCCATGAATTCATAAAAAGTGTTCAAGTTCGGGACTGCCCAACATGTCACGACCGGGGTGAAAGTCGATGATCAAAATGTAAGTGGAATGCATACACTCAGACGCCGGGCTGGTGTTTCTTTTTCCACTGCTCAAAGTATTGCTCCCAGAGCCTTTTCTCTGCTTTCTCGGCATGGCCGGGCAAGCGCTCAAGCATTGGATTGTCCGCGGTCACTGGGCGTCTTACAAGAGTCACATCAAACTCTTCAACCTTGTCACCTCGAAGCGCCTGAAGCTTGATCTTGGTCGTCGGCCTCATGCCCATCACTTGCTGACGCATGCCGTCGGTAGCGGGAGAATCCCAGCCTTTGCCATTAATTCCAACGATCAGGTCACCAACCTTGAGGCCGGCCTTTTCTGCGGCGAGCCCGGGAAGGATAAAGGTGACTCGGATGGCTGCCTTTAGGTCATTTCCATCAGGAAGCCGCACCATCTCATCGCGCATTTGGATACCGATGAAACCCTGTCCTTGTTTTTCGTATTCGCTTCTGGCCAGAGCCTCAAGGACTCTCATGCAACGAAACTTAACCTCTGGGTCGGTATTTTTAACGAGGCAACTCAGTAGAATACGGGGAGCCTCATCCTTGTTGGCGAGCGCCCACCCCAGGACATCCTGTTGGGCCGTTTCGCGCACCTGGAACTGCTGATCAGCAAGTTTCTCAAGTAACTCGGCCGGCAGTTGCGCTGAGACAACTGAGCCGATGGATGTCATCAAGACAACCAGTCCCCAGAGCCAAGACAATGATGGCAGCTTCCAAGCTGCCAGATACTTTGGCTTGGCTTTCCAATAGGACATGAATGAAGTGACAGCTATTTCGAAAACACCTCAATTTCCGATCCAGTTTTTCTGAGGCACATTGATAGCATCACCAGGGCGGAGACGAACCTGCTGATTTTCAGATTCCGTGCAGTCGTATTTCGTTACATTGCCGTTTCGGGTCAATTCAACCCGATTCATGCTACCGAACTCGTTAGCTCCGCCAGCTGCCTGAATTGCCTGCCAGAGGGTCATCCGATCAAAGAAGGGAGTCGGGCCCGGGCGTCGGACAAATCCACCGACAATCACCAACTGCTGATCGATCGTCTTGGCATCCGAATCAATGACCTGGAAGGTGGGGTTGGTATAGATTTGGGCTTGCTTGTATTTCTGCTGAAGGAGTGTGGCCAGATCCTCCGCTTTGAGACCTGCTGCCTGCACCTTACCGATAAAAGGCATGTTGACCATGCCCCGGTCGGACACGGGATACATGACGTCAAAGCGCGCCTTTTCCTCGGCAGGGACTCCGGAAATCGTGATATGGATGGCTTTGCCGGATTTGATTTGAGCCGATGCGCAAGCCGCAAGGAGCAAGAACCCGAGCGTGGTAAAAAGAAAATTCCGGATAGTCATGGTATGATAAGATTCAATGGCTTGACCAAAAGTCAATAGAGGTCCGCGTCGTCGGACGAATTGCTGTTTGGAGCACTTGATTTGGCAGCTGCGGCATCTGCCTTGGTGTTGGATTTGGCTGGAAGAGACTCGGCCACATGGGATGGCTGACCCGGAGAGTAATAGGTGTAGTAGCTGGTATAATACTGATACTGGCTATCACTGCGCACATCGACATTGTTGAGCA
>JAURCU010000027.1 GCA_030828305.1 Luteolibacter sp. | reverse complement strand
CCTGCTCTGCGGAGAAGCCATGGGCCGTGCGATGGTGCGCCTGATGGGTGGCGAAGCCGCCGGAATTCCCAAGTCAGATCGCGAGGCCAAGACTCTGGCCTTGATGAAGAAGGAAGCGGCCACGCCAGCACCGACACCTGAGCAGATTGCCGCTTCCGAGATCGCCTGCAAGCCCATGATCCTGGATGGCCTGCTGCCCGCTTATCTCAAGGACGAGCGCAACCGGAAGAAACTTGATGGTGTGTTTGTCTCTTCCCTACCCAAGCCCAACAAAACCCCCGAATACCTCGAGGATCCCATCGACGATGTGGTCGCTTACTTCGAGGCCGCCCAGATCGACACCTACTCGTGGAAGCCTGTGCTATCCGACATGCAAAAGGCCGAGTGGGATATCTTCACCTTCAATATATCACCCGACCCATACAATCAGCCTGCACCCAAGAAGGGTGAGAAACCCAAGCCGGTGAAGGTGGAACTCAAGTTGCCAGCCGGTCAGGAAAACTGGTTCGCCAAAGACTTCAACGCCAAGAAGGCCGGTTGGAAGACGGCCCCTGCCCCCTTCGGCAAGACGGTGCCCACAGAATGGCCCGAAAGCCATTCCTGGATGCCCGAACGCTACTCCAATTTGTACCCCGCCGAGCGTCCGCAGCCGACTACCCTCATTGAGGATCGGGTGCTGCTCATGCGCCAGAGCTTCGAGCTGCCACCGGTAAAGGAAGGCCACCGCTACCGCGTGCGCATTACCGGCAGCATCAACGCCAACTCCGGCGAAGCCTTCTCCATCTACGCCAATGGCAAGCAGATGGGAGAGCGCAAGACGGGCGTCAATTCCTGGCGTCGTCAGGGCAAGAGTGGCAGTCTCGTGTGGAATGAGTTCATCGATGACTTCAAGGGCGGCCCTTTGGCCCTGGCCATTGCCAACTACCCGATGGATAACATGCGCTCCGACGACTCGCCGCCACCGATTGGCCCGCTCTACGTGACTATTGAGCAGCAGAAACTTCCGGATACCGATGCCAGGCCGTAATCGAGTTGCCAGTTTTACCGAACCAGATTGCTTCGACGACATACAACCCCAAGAAACATGAGACCATCCAAAACCACCACCGTGTTGGGCACACTCACCCTCTGCGCAGTCCTCGGATTGCTCCAATCAGCCAACGCGCAAGACGCCAAGCCCAAGCCACAGGACAAAAGCGGTTACGACAAAAGCAAGGACGTCGGCGCACCTGCTCCAGATGGCGCGGACATCCCCTTTGATGGCACCATGGAATCCGTGAAGAAAAATTGGCTCATGTGGCCCAAGGCCGACATGGAAATCACCTGGTCCATCATGGATGATCCTCACAGCGACGCAAAGGTCCTCATGACCAATGGCGGCAAGAAGTGGGGCACCCACGACCTGGCTACCAAAAAGAAATACAGCGACTTTGAGGGTCATGTTGAGTTCCTGATGATGGGCGATCGTGGCGACGACAGTGTCGAGGGTTATACCAACAGCGGGGTCTATCTGCAGAACCGCTTCGAGATCCAGATCGAGTCGCCCAAGAGCAAAAAGAACATCGCCGATCCCTATAACTGGAAGATCGGCCCCCACGGCATTGGCGCCTTCTGCATGGAACACGTGCCCTCCACCAACGCCTGGCGACCCAACGGCCAGTGGCAGTCCTTTCACTTCATATTCAAGGCCGGCGCGTGGGAGGGTGACAAGATGATTGAACCCGCCCGTGCCACCGTCTGGTGGAATGGCGTCAAGGTTCACGACAACGTGCCCCTCAAGCACGCCAACGGCGGCGAGAAGCTCGGCCCTAACCCAGAGAGCCTCAAGCTCCAGGAGCACGGCCAAGATGTTCGCTTCCGCAACATCTGGATCCTCGACAGCGGCAAGAAGAAGTGAGAGTGGCTTGCGGTTCGTTCGATTGGGGCCGAAATGATACAGATTACCGAGATGAGGCCTTGAATCCCCGGCCCTGAAATCGAATGCTCAGGGAGTGAAAGCACGTTTGCAGGATCTCTCTATCGTGGTCGTTGGCGGCACCACCGGCATGGGCCTCGCGGCCGCCAAGGCCCTGGTGGCCGAAGGCGCCAAATTGGTCGTGGTCGGCCGCAATCCCGAGAGTGGCGCCAAGGCACTCGAGGAGCTGGGCGAGAATGCCAGGCTCGTCACCGGCGACGCCACCAACCCCTCCACTGCCGAAGATGCTGTGGCTCTCGCGGTCAAAGAATTCGGCCAACTCGATGGTCTCTACCACGTTGCCGGCGGCAGTGGTCGCAAGTGGGGCGACGGCCCCCTGCACGAACTCACCGACGAGGGTTGGCAGAAAACCATCGACTTGAATCTAACCACCTTGATGAACTCCAACCGCGCCGCCGTGAGGCAAATGCGCGCGCAGAGCAAGGGTGGCAGCATCCTCAACATGGGCTCAGTACTCGGCTTCTCCCCCTCCCCGGATTTCTTTTCCACCCATGCCTACGCCTCCACCAAGGCCGCGGCCATCGGCTTCACCAAGTCCTGCGCCGCCTACTACGCCAGGGACAACATCCGCTTCAACCTGCTGGCTCCGGCTCTGGTCGAAACCCCCATGGCCCAGCGCGCGGCCCAAGACGACGAGATTCTCGGTTTCATCAAGCACAAGCAACCGCTCGACGGTGGGCGCATCGGCAAGAGCAGTGATCTCGACGAAGCGGCAATCTACTTCCTGAGCCCCGGCTCGGCTTTTGTCACGGGTCAGGTGCTCGCCGTGGACGGCGGGTGGACTCATTCCGAAGGAGGCTCCAAAGCGGGAGGCACGCAATCGTCATGAGCACCCCGCGCTGCATCGCTGGCATCGACATGGGCGGCACCCGCATCAAGGCCGTCCTGCACAACGCGGCCAATGACGAGGAGATCGACCGCCGCATCGAGCCCACCGGCGACACCGGCGAAGCCACAAATGGCACTCCTCCCTGGGCCTCGGCCATCAGGAATCTCATCGAAGTCTGGGAAGGGCAACACGGCGTCATCATCGAAGCCGTCGGCATTGCCTGCCCGGGATTGGCTGCCCGCGATGGCCGCAGCATCGAGCACCTGCCAGGCAAACTCGAAGGGCTGGTCGGCTTCAACTTCTCGGACTTTCTCGGCCGCCACTGCCGCATGATCAACGACGCCCATGCCGCCATGCTCGGCGAGGTCGATAGCGGCGTGGCTCAGGGCATGAGTGATGTGGTGATGCTGACCTTGGGCACCGGTGTCGGCGGCGCGATTCTCTCCAACGGCCAACTGCTGCGTGGCCGCATCGGACGTGCCGGTCACTGCGGCCACATGTGTGTCGATGCTTGGGCGGAGGAATCCGGAGTCACCGGCACTCCCGGCAGTTTGGAGATTGCGATTGGCAACTACACGGTTGAAGCGCGCAGCAATGGCCGCTTCCCATCCACCCTGGATCTCATCAACGCGCTCAAACATAACGACGCCGAGGCCGTGGCCATCTGGGAGCGCTCCATCGAAGCCCTCGCGGGTGGTGTGACCTCACTCATCAACATTCTCGATCCGCAAGCCGTGGTCATTGGTGGTGGCATTGCCGAAGTCGGTGACCTGCTCTTCGAACCCCTCAAGGCCCACTTGAATCGCATGGAATGGCGACCCGGTGGCCATGCCGTCGACATCCTCCACGCCAGCCTTGGCGAATGGGCCGGTGCGATTGGAGCGTTGGCGAACATTCAACAACCGAAATAAGGCCACCCACCCTCCCAAGAAACCACCATGAGCGACAAGACCTGGAAAATTGCCGGCATCAACTTCGACCACTTCCACATGGGCGACCTGCTGCGTCAGGTGTACAACCATCCTGATGCCGAGATCGTTGGTATCTGCGATGAACAGCCCGGGCGCATGAAGGAAGCGGTGGAAAACTTTGGTCTCAGTGACTCCCAAGTCTTCACCGACGTCGACGCCTGCATGAAGGCCTGTGAGCCAGACATGGTCATCCTCTGCCCCGCCACCGCCGATCACGCCAAGTACGTGGAAATGGTCGCGCCCTACGGCGTGCACGTCTTCGTTGAGAAACCCTTCGCCGCCACTCTCGCCGAGGCCGACCGAATGGTCGCTGCCATGCCCGCGGACAAACAACTCATCATCAACTGGCCGCTGCGCTGGTGTGAGTCGCACATCAAAACCTACGAGCTCATCCACGAAGGCCGCATCGGTAAGGTGCTGCAGGTTCACTACTACGATGGCAACCGCGGCCCCCTGCGCCACGGAGCGGATAAAATTGAAAAGGACCCAGGACCGAAGTCCGAGAGCTGGTTTTACCACAAATCCAAGGGCGGTGGCTCGCTACTGGACTACCTCGGCTACGGCACGACCCTGGCCGCATGGTTTCTGGATGGAGCCGAACCCCTTGAAGTGACCGCCACCGTCGACGAACCCGAAGGCCTGGAGGTGGACGAGCACAGCATCACCGTCGCGCGCTACGCCACCGGCCTTTCCAAGTTCGAAACCCGCTGGGGCACCTTTTCCGATCCCTGGATCCATCAGCCCCAACCCAAGTGCGGCTTTGTCATCCTCGGCGAAGAAGGCACGATCAGCTCCTACGACTACGAGGACCACGTCCGCGTGCAGACTGAAGCCTGCCCCGAGGGTGAGGACGTCACCGCACCTAAGCTCGACTTCCCGCTGCAAAACCCCGTCTCCTACGTGATTGATAAGATCGAAAAGGGCGAGGCCATCGACGGCCCTCTGTGTCCTGAAATTGCCCGCATCGGCCAGAAGCTGGTCGATGCCGCCGTGCTGAGCTCGCAGGAGAAGCGCACCGTGAAGTGGGATGAGGTGGAAGTTAAGTAAGAGTTAACTCAATGAGCGACGAAGACAAAGACTACGCCCTGACGGGAGGAGAGGAACTCGAAGAAATCGAGGCTCCGGCTCTCCCCTATCAGCCACAGTTCCCTGAGGGCGAAAAACTGGGCATCGGCCTCATCGGCACGGGTGGCATCACCGAACAGCACCTCACCGCCTACAAGAAATACGGTTTGGACGTGCGCGTGCTCTGCAACCGCACGCTGGAAAAAGCCGAGGCCAAGCGCGACGAGTTTTATCCCGGTGCGGAGGTCACCAGTGACCCCGACGAAGTGCTCAAGCGTGACGACATCGCCGTGGTCGACATCACCTATCATCCCGACCTGCGCGCCGAGTGGATTGAGAAGGCGCTGAAAGCCGGCAAGCACGTGCTCAGCCAGAAGCCCTTTGTGCTCGATCTCAAGGTCGGCGAAAAACTGGTCGCCACCGCTGCCGAAAACGATCGTCTCCTCGCCGTCAATCAGAACGGCCGCTGGGCACCTTACGTGCGCTACAGCCAACTCGCGATTGATGCCGGCCTCATCGGTCAGGTGCAGTCCATCAACATCAACGTCAGCTGGGATCACCAGTGGGTGAAGGACACCCCCTTTGAGACCATCCATCACCTGCTGCTCTACGACTTCGCCATTCACTGGATCGACATGACTTGCTGCTTCATGGGTCGCCCGGCCAAAGCCGCCCACGCCATGCTCACCCGCTCCGCCGGTCAGAAGGTCGCCCCTCCCCTCTTGGCTTCTGCCCAACTGGCCTTTGAGGGCGGCATCGCCAGCCTGCACTTCGATGGTTCCAGCCCCATCGAGGCCAGCGAGACCATTGAAATCGTCGGCACCAAGGGCCGCATCCGCTGCAGCGGCAAGCCCTGCGAGGCCCACGACCTGCAACTCATCACCACCGAGGGCATCGCCCGGCCCCAGCTTGAGGGCAAGTGGATGCCCGACGGCTTCGGCGGCACCATGGGAGAGTTGCTCTGCGCCATTGACCAAGGCCGCCAGCCCTACCATTCGGGCGCGCACAACCTCGAGTCGCTCAAAGCCGCCTTCGCGCTCATCCAGTCTGCGGATAGCGGGCGCAAGGTAAGCGTCGGCGAAGCCCGTAAAGTCGGCAAGAACTGCCAGCCGAAAGATTAAAGCGGCGAAGCCGCCAACTAAGAACCAGGAACCAAGAACCAGGAACCCTCTATGTCCCCCACCCAAGACTATCTAGAAAAATGCCGCGGCCTGATCGACAAGGTCGCCGCTCAGCAAGATGCCATCGCCCAAGCCGCCGACTGGTTCTCCCAAACCATCCTCGCCGGCCGCCTCGTCCACGTCTTCGGCTCCGGCCACTCGCGCATGATGACCGAAGAGATGTGGCCGCGCTACGGCTCCTTTCCCGGCTTCAACCCCATCGTGGAACTCTCACTCAGCTTCCACAACCTGGTGGTCGGCTGCAACGGCCAGCGCCAGGCGATGTTTCTGGAAAACGTCAGTGGCCTCGCGGAGCGCGTGCTGCGAAACTTCGACCTCAACGACACCGACACCGCCCTCATCATCTCGTCGTCGGGTTGCAACATCGTGCCGATTGAAATGGCCGAAGGCTTTCAGAAGCGTGGCATCAAGGTCGTGGCCATGATCAGCAAGGACCACTCCGAGCCCAGCACCAGCAAGCGCCCCGACGGCAAAAAATTGCAGGACTTCGCCGACCTCGTATTGGACACCGGAGCGCCCAAGGGCGACGCCATGGTCACCTTGGAAGGCCTCGACACGCCCGTCGCTCCCGGCTCCACGGTCGGTGGCTGTTTGCTCATCAACTCGCTCAAGGCCGAGATCGCCAAGCGCCTTATCGACGAGGGGCAGCCACCCAAGGTTCTCACCGCCTCCATCATCACCGGTGCCGAGAAGGCCACCGAGTTGTTTGAGGCCGCCTACGACGAACACGGCCGCCGCATCGCCAAATACTACGCCGAACTCGGAGCCTGAACCCTGACCCAACCCAAACATGCAATCCACACCCCTCCGCACCACCGTCATTGGCAGCTACCCTTTCCCGGGCTGGCTGGAATTCGCCTCCCAACACCTCGACCAGTTCGGCACCAAAGACATTGAGGAAATGCAGGAAGATGCCGTCATCGCCGCCGTGCACGACCAGACTGCGGCTGGCCTCGACGTCATTACCGACGGCGAGCAGACCCGCTTCGACTTCAACCTTTCCTTCTACGGCTACATTGACGGCATCGAGCTGGAGAGTGCCTCTCCGCGCAAGTTCGGCCCACCGGCCCACGACCAACGCGGCAAGCACGAGATCACCGGAGAGCTCGCCGCTCCGCGCGGCCTGGGGGCCGTCGAAGAGTTCGAACGCCTCAAGCGCATTGCCCCCGAAGGCCAGCGTCTCAAGGCCAGCATCCCCGGCCCCTTCACCCTCAGCGGCCGCCTGCTGCCAAACGCCCAATACTCCGACCGCTACGCCATCACCGAGGCCCTGCTGCCACTGGTGCGCAAGGAATGCGAAGACCTCGTCGCCGCAGGCTGCGAGGAGATCTGCGTGGATGAGCCCAGCATGAGCTGCTACGCCCACAAGGCGGACACCAAACGCTTCGTGGACATCTTCAACCGCACCATCGAGCCCATGGTCGGCAAGGCCCGCGTGTGCATGCACATGTGCTTCGGCAACTACAAGGGCCGTGCGGTTGGCAGCAAGAAGGCGCGCTGCATGTTCCCCGACTTCCTCGACATGAAGGTCGATGAAATGCACATCGAGATGGCGACCGTCGCCTTCACCGACCTGGAAGTCATCGAGCAGATCGTGAAGACGCCAAACATTGATGCCGCCATCGGTATCATTGACGTGAAGAGCTACTACATCGAAAGCCCCGAGGAAGTCGCCGCCATCGTGAAGCGCTGCCTTGAGCACGCCCCCGCCGATCGCCTCGTCTTCGCACCCGACTGCGGCCTGAGTCAAACCGCCCGCTGGGCCGCCAAGGACAAGCTCAAGCACATGTGTGACGGTGTCGCGCTGGTGAAGAAGGAACTCGGCATCTCTTGAGCGTGAAGTCGGCTTACCAAAAAGACGAAGAACTTCTCGCCGACATCGCGCAGACGCGTGAAGACGGTGAATCGAAGCTCTGGTGGCTCGGTCAAAGCGGCTTTCTGGTGGTCACCCCGACCGCGACGGTGCTCTTCGATCCCTACCTCTCGGATTCACTGACCACCAAATACACCGACACCGACAAGCCCCACGTGCGTGTGACCGAGCAAGTCATCGATCCCGCCAAACTGACGGGCATCGATGTCATTACCACCTCGCACAACCACACCGATCACCTCGACAAGGAGACGCTACTCGCCCTCTTCGAAGCCAACCCGCAGGCCAAGCTCTTGGGGCCGCGCGCCAACCACGCCTTCATTGTGGAGCGCTTGGGAGCCGAGCACGAAGATCGTTTGGTCGATCTCAACGCCGGCGAATCCGTCGAACTGAATGGTGCCACCTTCCACGGCATCACCGCTGCCCACAACAGCGTCGAGCGCGACGAGGAGGGCAACTGCAAGTTCATGGGCTTCATCGCCCGGATCGATGACCTCACCCTCTACCACAGCGGCGACACCCTGCTGCACGAAGGCCTTGTCGGAACCCTCAAGAGCTTCGCGCCCGACATCGCCTTCCTCCCCATCAACGGCAACAAGCCCGAGCGCCGCGTCGCCGGCAACTTGAACCCCACCGAGGCTGCTGAGTTGGGAGTTGCCATCGAAGCGGGCTTGGTCATCCCCCACCACTTCGACATGTTCGAGTTCAACACCGCCGATCCGGCGGAATTCGTGTCCGAATGCGAGCGCACGGGCCAACTTCAGCGTGTCCTCGGCAACGGCGAGGGAGTGGAGATACTCGATTGAGGCCTATTGCTCTGGCCCCATCCACGGAGTCATGCCACCGCGCTGGATGTGGCGCTCCATGCGCGTGATCATTCTTTGGGCTCGCTGGGGCTCCTTCTTGAAGATGTCGGTGGTCTCCAGAGGATCTTGCGTCAGGTTGTAGAGTTCGAGGCCGCTCATCGGGCTGTTGTGCATGAGTTTGTAGCCATCCTTGATCAGAGCGTGATAGGCCATGCCGACGCGATCTCCCCCACCATCGCGACGCACGAAGTAGAGTTCGCGATCGGGCGTGCTGAAGTCTTCACCCTTGAGCAGCGGCAGGAGGCTGACGGCATCGAGATCCTCGCGAGGCTTGCCGCCCGCGGATTCAATGCAAGTGGGGAAGATATCGAAGGTCAGACCTTGGTAGTCCGACTTGGCTCCGGCCTTGATGGTGCCGGGCCAACGCACGGCAAAGGGCACCCTGAGTCCACCGTCGTAGTGGTCCTGCTTGCCACCGCGCCACGGATCGTTCTCCTGAAAGTGAGGAGAGGAGCCCCCATTGTCGGAGGTGAAGAAAACCACGGTATTGTCGGCGAGATCGTAGTCCTCAAGCGACTTGAGGATGCGCCCGATCTGCTCATCGGTGTGTTCGACGAAAGCCACGGCCTGAACCCGCTCCTCACTCATGCTGGGCTCACGCTTCTTGACCTTCTCCACCCACTCTTTGGGCGGCTGGATGGGAAAGTGCGGTGCGTTGTAGGCGAGGAAGAGGAAGAAGGGCTCGTCTTTCCTGGTGCTGCGATCCTTAAGATAGGCATCGGCCCAGTTGGTGAACAGATTGGTGGCGTGCGTGCCGTTTTCTTCGACCACTTCCTTGTTCTTGCGCAGCCAATTCACCCCACCGCGCTTGTGGTGGTAGTAGTCGTTCATCATGTCACCAAGGAAGCCGTGAAAGAACGCGAAGCCGCGATCGTTGGGAATGTTGGGAGCGGCGGTGCCAAGGTGCCACTTGCCGACACAGGCGGTCGCGTAGCCTGCCTCCTTGAGCATGTCGGCGATCGTAACTTCTTTGGTGTGAAGGCCGTAATTGGCGGAGGGAAAGATCACACCTTTTGCCATGCCCACGCGTTTGGGATAAGAGCCCGTCAGGAGTGCCGCACGTGACGGAGAGCAAACCGAACTGGCAACATAAAAGGATGTAAACTTGCGTCCCTTCTTGGCCAATTGGTCCAGATGTGGCGTCTTGATTGTCTTGGAACCGAAGCAGCCAAGGTCGTTGTAGCCCTGGTCATCGGTGAAGATGAGGATAAAATTAGGCTGTTTGCCTGCAACCAAGCATGCAGTCAAAGCAAAGAGTGCGGTGAGGACGATTTTCATGATGGTTGGTATTGGATTGATCAGATGGAGCAGATGCGGATTGCCTTGCGTAAGCTTTCCAATGGTTCTTGCCCTTTGGGAATGAATTCCTGTGCAACATGGCCTTGGTAGCCGGTGTCGACAATGGCCTGCATGATGGCCGGATAGAAGAGCTCCTGACTGGCGTTGATCTCACCGCGGCCGGGTACGCCACCGGTGTGGTAATGGTCAAAGTAGGAATGGTATTGCCGAATCGTGGCAATCACGTCTCCCTCCATGATCTGCATATGGTAGATATCGTAAAGAAGCTTGAAATGATCACTGTCTAGGCGTTCGCATAACTCCACACCCCAGGCAGTGCGATCGCACATGTAATCGGGATGATCGACCTTGGAATTGAGTAGTTCCATCACCAGGGTGATTCCAAGCTGCTCGGCGAGCGGTAGCAGTAGCTGGATGCCCTTCACGCAGTTGTCCATGCCTTGCTCATCACTCAGACCCTCGCGGTTTCCCGGAAAGCAGATCACTTTTTTTGCACCACCTGCTGCAGCTGCCTTCATGTGAGGCTCATAGATATCAACAAGGGTCTGATGGTATTGTAAGCGGTTGAATGCCTTCTCGATGCAGCCGACAGTCGTGCCGCACGGTGCAACACCGGTGGGAAAGGAGATCATCGCGCATTGCAGATCGTATTTGGCGATCGTGGACAGGTCCTCGGGCATCAACAAGTCAATGGACTCAATGCCAATATCAACAGCGGCCTTGCAGAAATCATCCAGGACGATCTTGTCATAGGGCCAACGGCAGACGGAGTGACGGATGCGAGATTCGTTGATGGGGACGTTGCAATCGAACATGGTATGGAAAAGTGAGGCCGTGGCGCTTAAATGCGTTTGTCGAGTTTGGCCTTCCATCCTTTCTCAACAATGGACTCCTGTATGGATTCCATAGCAGCACGCTCTTTGAGGACTTCGTCTTCATGTCCAGCGAGATGCAGCAGACCATGAACAAAATATCGGTAAATTTCACGCAGCAGAGGTTCGCCGTATTCCTCGGCCTGACGTTTGGCAACTTCGGCTCCGATGACAATCTCTCCGTGGTGGAAGGTGATGACGTCAGTCGCCGCCTCGATGTCCATGAAGTCGCGATGCACGCGTTCACTGGTGGCGTCATCGACGAGGGTGACCTCGAGATGAGCGAGGTGATGCAGCGGGGTGTCGTCAGTGGTGGCAGCCTTCAATACCTCTTCGACACTCCAGTCGGTGATCTGCTCGAGAGCTGTCAACCAAGCCTCGGGAATATTCACCTGCTGTTGTTGATTTCCAAAAATAACCTCAAGATGCATGGTTGGATCCTGTCTCAGGCGTGCTGGGATGTGAGACGCTTGTCGCGTGATTTGTGGCCCGTCTCCGACCACTTCTTTTTTGGGTTCTCTCTCTTGTTTGTGTCAGTAATGCGACTATTGGCGGATTGATCATTGCCGGGGCTGATTTTGTTCGTAAGAGGGCCGGTATCGTCGTCCTTGGGGTAGTCAATTCGGCTGTGCATCATACTGCGTAGGGTGCTGGCAAAGCTCTTGCGGATTTTGGCCAGTTCCTGAATGGATAAGGGGGACTCGTCGAGGAGTCCGCTCTCCAGCTTAGCGCGAACAAGTTCGTCGACCATGACACGGATGCGACCAGGAGTTGGTTTGCGCAGGGTGCGCGACGCACTCTCAATGGTGTCTGCCATGGCGATGATGGCACTCTCCCGTGTCTTGGGGCGCGGTCCCGGGTAGCGAAAGTTCTTCTCGTCGATCTTGGGCAGATCTTCAGGGTTCTCCAATTTCTGGTTCACCTTCTCCATTTCGGCCTGTTTTTGTTCTTGGGCACGGTGATAGAAGTAGGCTACCAAAGAGTCGCCGTGATGCTCTTGGATCACATCAATGATGCGCGGGTTAAGTTTGTGTTTCACCGCAAAGTCAACGCCATCCTTCACATGGGCAATGATGATGAGGGCACTCATGGTTGGGGTTAGCGCATCGTGAGGGTTTTCCGTGCCCTCATGGAGGTTCTCAATGAAGTAACTGGGCTTCTTGAGTTTGCCGACATCGTGAAAGTAGGAGCAGACGCGACACATAGGGGCATTCGCGCCAATGCTCTCAGCAGCTGCTTCGGAGAGGGAAGCCACAATCAGGCTGTGATGAAAGGTGCCAGGTGCCTCAAGCTGCATTTTGCGCAGCAACTTATGGTTCAGGTCGCTGAGCTCCAGCCAGCTGATATCGGTCGTCAGATTGAACAAGCCCTCAAATATGGGAAGAAAGCCGCTGATCAATAGAGCGATGAAGAGCGCAACAGCAAAGGCACAGAGAGTGCCGAGTCCAAGTTCCTGTAAATTGCTCATCGCATTCTCACCGAATGCGGAGGTGACATCCAATCGTCCAATGATCATGCAGATGAGAACGATGAGTGCTCCGACATAAATGCCGGTCTGGAGCAGTTGTACTCGCTTGCGAACCTGATGGGCGACCATCACACTCAGCATGCCGGCGCTGATACTAAGAAGCATGTAGGGCATGACATCTTGCCTGGGAACCAGCAGGACTCCAATGAAAGTAACAAGAATGCTTGAGAAACAACCCACCGCACGGCCCAGCAGAATTCCATGGAGCATGGGTGAGAGGCAGTAAGGTAGGATGAAAATAAGGTATTGGTCGGAGATCAGACCCGAACTGCTGAGATGAATCAGGCTCTTAAGAAGGAGTAGGTGGGCCAGTAGGCTGCCGTAAACGAGGATGACGCGGCTATTGCGGTGACAGCGCTGGCGCATCGTCAAGTGATTCATGACGATAGCTATCACACTGATGACCAAGGCATAGAGGCCGCCAATCGCTGGTTGAGCATGAAATACAGCATCCGAACCCGCCCTCAGCACCAACAGGGAGCAGCAGACGCTGAAGGCCAGCAAGAGGCTTAGTCGCAGCCAGACACTGTTATCGAGCGCCTGAACCACTTGGTTCTCGGTGTGTATGCGGCGTTTTTTGCCGGAAGAAAGGCCTTGCTGAGCAAGTCTCCAGCGTTTGAGAGCGTCTAGGAATCCCACGGAAAAAGAAGGGGGGATAGAGGTTGGGCAGATGTGCCTGAATGGCGAAAGAGGGCTGCCGCAGCAAAGTAGCAGTATCAGCGTAGCGGGTCGGAACTATATGCGGCCCTCCCCGTGTCAGTCAATCGGCTTTTGGTTACGCCAACTATTCCCATAACAGATTGCTATTCAGAGAGATAAGATTCAAGCGACTCGCGCAGACTGGCGCGGGCTCGGAACAACAGGCTTTTGACAGCAGAAAGGGAAATGCCCAAAACCTCAGCAATTTCCTCGTAGGGCATCTGTTCGTAGCGGCGCAAAACGACCGCCATGCGTTGCTGCTCGGGGAGGTCTTTGATGGCGTTATTGACCATCTTGATGAGTTCCTGACGCTCCAATTCGCGGTCAGGCCGGTATTCATCTGCATCGGAAATTTCCTGGTGGCTGTTAGCCTCGATTTCGTTACTGGAGACTTCTTTGCGGCGTTTGCGGCGGCGCGCTTCGTTGAAGACGAGATTGCGGGTGATGGTGAACAGGTAGGTGGTGAATTTTGCGGTTGGTTTGTAGCGCTTGGCGCTCTTCCAGATACGCAAAAAAACCTGCTGGGAGATATCCTCGGCCTCGCTGGCATTACCCAGCATCTTTGCCACCGTTCCCACGACCAAGTCCTGATGACGCTCGATTAGTGCGCGGAAGGCCTCATGATCACCCGCCGCAATACGCTGCATCAGCATGTGGTCCATACTTCCTTCAGCGCTGGGGCTTGGTGGTTCTGGGTCCGATCTGTCCATGATGAGATGGGTGGGTGTCGGCGCTGTATTCGAACTCCACATATGAGATCAAACCACCGGAGAATGCGAAAGTTGCCACAAAGTATCCATTTTCTGGACTCTCAGCCATTCAAATCAGGCCGAAAAATGATTATTTTTGATAACAGCTCTTGTCGTCAAGGGGAGGTCTGCCATATGATTTTCCAACCCGTTTCAGGCGCGTGGCAGACTCTCCATCGTATCCATATTTTTTAGGCATTCTCCCCTCGCGCTGGGGCTCCACACGCTTCCCCGGAAAGCCCCTGCACCGGATCGCTGACAAGCCTTTGATCCAGCATGTTTGGGATCGTTGTCAGCAGTGCAGATTGCTTGACGAGGTGATTGTGGCAACTGATGACGAGCGCATCCGTGAGGCCGTCGAAGACTTTGGCGGCAAAGTGGTGATGACCTCTACGACACATCTCACGGGAACCGACCGCATTGCCGAGGCGGTTCAATACTGTCCGCAAGCCACCCACGTGATCAATATTCAGGGCGACGAACCACTCATCGATCCAGCCCTCATCGACGAACTGGCTGAAGTCATGATTGCTGACCCCGGTCTCGACATGGCAACGGCAGCCAATCCCATGAGCCCGGACGATACGGCGGTCAATGATCCCAACGTGGTCAAAGTGGTGCGTGCGATCGATGGCAAAGCTCTCTATTTCTCGCGCTCCCCGCTGCCATATTTTCGCAGCGCCGTGGAGGAGCTGCCGGTCATGCGCCACAAGGGTATCTACGCTTACCGTCGAAGTTTTCTGGAGCTCTTTGTCACCTGGGATCCCTCACCACTCGAGCGGGCCGAATCTCTGGAGCAGTTGCGGGCCCTCGAGAATGGCGCTTCGATTCAGGTGATTAACACCCACGATGCTTCACCTGGCGTCGACACACCCGAGCAGGCCAATGCTATCGAAACTCTTCTCAGATCTTACTGACTGCATATTTTTCATTCAAACTTATCCATCGATCCCCACATGAAATACATCTTTGTCACTGGCGGCGTAGTCTCCTCACTTGGAAAGGGTCTTGCCGCAGCCTCCATTGGCACACTGCTCGAGGCGCGTGGGCTCAAGGTGTTGATGCAGAAGTTTGATCCCTATCTCAATGTGGATCCAGGCACCATGTCTCCCTACCAGCACGGTGAGGTCTACGTGCTCGATGATGGTGCTGAGACTGATCTCGATTTGGGTCACTACGAGCGCTTTACCTCCGGAGTACTCTCGCACATGAACAATCTGACTTCCGGCCAAGTCTTCGATTCGGTCATCAAGAAGGAAAGAAGGGGGGATTATCTCGGCAAAACCGTGCAGTTCATACCTCACGTCACCGACGAAATTCAGGAACGCATTCGAACAGTTACCGAAAGGAACCCCGATGTCGATGTTCTGATCACCGAAATCGGCGGAACGGTGGGAGATATGGAAGGGCTTCTCTTTCTTGAAGCCCTGCGCCAGTGGGCGCTGGAGGCAGGCAAGGAAAACGTCTGTTTTATTCACGTCACTTTGCTACCACTGATTCGCGCGGCTGGTGAGATAAAGACCAAGCCGACCCAGCAGTCGGTGGCCAAGTTGCGTGAAATCGGCATACAGCCCGATATCATCATTTGCCGCACCGAACACGATCTCGACGAAGACAACCGCCGTAAGATCGCCATGTTCTGCAACGTGGAAAAAAAGAACGTTGTGGCCTTTCGCGATGTTGATCACTCCATTTATGAATGTCCGCTCGATCTCAGACGCGACAAAATTGATCGCCTGGTCGTCGATAAGATCGGACTTGGCCACACGCCATCCCCAGCTCTTGAGGAATGGGAGAAATACTGCGAGCGGGTAATCCATCCCACCCACAGTACGACCATTGCCGTGGTCGGTAAGTATATCGAACTGCAGGATGCATACAAATCCATCTATGAGTCCTTGATCCATGCCGGCGCCCATCATGACACCGGGGTTAAGATCGCGCGTATTGATGCCGAGGATCTTGAAGATGAAGGCGGCATGAAGCTGCTCGACGGTGTGGATGGCGTGCTGGTTCCCGGTGGCTTCGGAGACCGCGGAACCGAGGGTAAGATCAACGCCGCCAAATATGCCCGTGAGAAGCAGATTCCCTATTTCGGCATATGTCTGGGCATGCAAATTGCCACCATCGAGTTTGCCCGCAACGCCTGCGGGCTGGAGGGAGCCAACTCCACCGAGTTTGATAAAGCCACACCTCATCCGGTGATTTGTCTGCAAGAAGAGCAAAAAGGCGTGGAAGACATGGGTGCGACCATGAGGCTGGGAGCCAATGAGTCCATTCTTCTGGCCGGTACCCGTGCCTCCGATCTTTATGGGGGTGTGGAAAAGATCAGTGAACGTCACCGCCACCGCTACGAGTTCAACTCCGACTACCAGGACCGTATTCAGGATGCTGGCATGGTAATTTCTTCAGTCTCTGCCAAAGAAGGCTTGGTCGAGATTGTGGAAATTCCCGATCATCCGTTTTATATTGGAGCGCAATTCCATCCAGAATTCCAATCCAAACCCAATCACCCACACCCGCTCTTTGCAGGCTTTGTCGATGCGGCTCTCAAACGTGCGCAAAGTCGCAGTGAGAATGCAGAGAGTGGGATGGGGATTTGAGGTGCTACGCGCCTGGTTCTTGGTTTTTCTAACGGGATAAGATCATTAGGTAAGCCAAGTTGCCCAAGACAGTGCCTAAGCCGGCCAGATACTGTCGGCTTTGTTGCCCACAGTAGTGGTGCCGTAAGCGTCAACCAAGAAATGGGAACCGGAAATGAATAACGAAAGTCGTCAGACTTTCATCAGGTCCGCCTCCTTGGCGACGGCCAGTTCTTCGACCTTCTTGGTGTATTCGTTGGTGAGGTCCTGCACGTCATTCTCGAAGTCCTTTTGGCCGTCCTCGGTCAGCACATTATCGGCCTTCATCTTTTTGGCGGCGTCCATGCCGTTCTTGCGGGCCGTTCGTATGCCGACCTTGGCTTCCTCTGCCAGTTGCTTGATGAGCTTGACCATCTCCAGACGCCGCTCCTCGGAGAGTTCGGGAATGGGAACGCGGAGTGAGCCGTCTGCGGCCACGGGGTTGAGGCTAAGCTTGGACTCGCGAATGGCGCGCTCGATGTCTTGGGTGGTTGAAGGGTCAAAGGGTTTGACCATCAGCATTCGTGGCTCTGGGGAGCTGATCACGGCCAAGGTCTTAAGTTTGCCGTTGGAACCGTAGGCCTGTACTGTGACATCAATGTTCTCAATAAGTGCTGGGGTGGCTTTGCCAGTACGCACGGCAGTAAACTCGTGGGCAAGGTGATCCACGCTTTTAGTCATTGCGTCTTTGACTTCGGAGATGGCGGTATCGGGTTCCATGGTTTCGATTTGTTTTTGAGAAGTGGAGATTGCTTACTCGCCGTGGACAAGGGTGCCGATGGGTTGGCCCCTCAGGGCGTGAGAGAGATTGCCATCCACACCCAAGTCAAAAATAATGATGGGTATGTCATTATCCATGCACAGACTGAAGGCAGTAGTGTCCATCACGTTGAGTCGCTTGGAAATGCATTCGTGGAAAGTGACCTTCTCATAACGTTTGGCGTCCGGGTTTTTTCGTGGGTCAGAATCATAGACGCCATCTACCTGTGTAGCCTTGAGAATGACGTCCGCACCCATCTCACTGGCCCGTAGGGCCGATGTGGTGTCAGTGGAAAAGAAGGGGTTTCCGGTGCCTGCGCCAAAGATGACAACCTTGCCATCGTCCAACTGGCTCTCCGCCCGGCGTCGGATGAAGGTTTCGGCAACGTTCTTCATTTCGATAGCGGACTGCACCACGCATTTCACGCCGATATGGCTCAGAGCGCCCTCGATGGCCAGAGCGTTCATGACAGTAGCGAGCATGCCGACGTAGTCGGCAGTGGCGCGGTCCATGCCGCGGGCTGAGGCACTGGCGCCACGCCAGAAGTTGCCGCCACCAACCACAATGCCGAGCTGTAGTCCGGAGTCCACGGCCTCCTTGATTTCAAGGGCGATGCGCTCGACAATCTCGGGCGAAATGTTGTCGCGTGAGTCAACACCTCGTAGCGCCTCACCGCTTAACTTGAGAATGGCACGTTTGAAGGGGCGGGGGTCTTTACTTTTTGACATCGGGCTGGACGATCAAAACCCGATTCCAAGGCTCTTGCAACGACTAAAGCTTATTCTCCTATGATGAATTCGGTGTTCAGGTCCTTGAGTCCGGCGTTGAGATCGTTGGTGCCCTCCACCAGTAGTTTGACGGGGAGTGGATGACGCTGTTCGGCTACGTAGCCGTCCAGGGTCTTGCGAATGGCCACGATCGTCAGATTGAGGATTTGGCGCGAGGTCAGATCGACCTCCTCGGGAATGTTCATGCCCGAGACATTCAGGCGAACTGTCAAGGTATGCCCCTCCATGTGGGCGAGGATACCAATGCTGGTGAGCATCAGAAGATTGGCCTCCTGAACCTGATAGTTGTCGTTGTTGGAGGGAATTCTGTGAGATCGGCGAATGGCGTGAATCAAGTCCTCGGGAACAGCACCGGTGATGGCCTGAGGGCGTGACATTACACAGGCCTGAAGGGCGTCTCCGGTACTCGATACCGCTTCATCTCCGTCGGTGTCGTGAAGGCTGAGAGGTTCGTAGATAGGCGTCACCATGATAGTGGTAGCAGCCGCGGGAAGACCAATCAGGGTGGCGCATGCAAGGGGCAGAAGCAGTGCTTTCATGAGCGCATTCTGCACCGGCATCGGCAGAATTGCCAGATTAAAGCCGATTGAGCCCAAGCAGTTGCCTGTGCTGCAAGCTTGCCAAAGGAGCGTGTTAGCGGTTTCTCTTATGCCATGGATTTGCTCGCTAGCGCCCGCAGGGTCATTGAAATCGAGGGAGATGGCCTGCAGCGTATTGCGGCAGGTCTTGATCAGAGTTTTGTCGATGCCGTCGAGCAGTTGAAGAAAACCCTCGAGCGTAAGGGCAAGATTGTGGTCGTTGGTGTGGGTAAGTCCGAGAATATCGGCCTCAAGATAGCGGCCACGCTCAATTCGACGGGAGCGTCTACCGTTGTGCTGGATTCTCAAAACGCACTGCATGGTGACCTTGGGATCCTCTCCGATGGCGACATTATCCTTGCATTGTCATATTCGGGCGAGACCGAGGAGCTCATCAATCTGCTTCCCTTCATCAAACGTTTCGAAGTCAAGGTCATCTCATTGACGGGCAACACGACCTCTACATTGGCGAAATTCAGCGACACGGTGCTCGATACGTCGGTGGAGCGAGAGGCCTGCCCACTGAACCTAGCGCCCACCTCTTCCTCCACCGCCATGCTGGTGATGGGAGATGCGCTGGCCATGGTCCTATTGGAAACCCGGGGTTTCACCGAAAACGACTTTGCACGCTTCCATCCCGGTGGTTCGCTCGGCAAGGCTCTCCTGACCAAGGTGCGCGACATCATGCGCAGCGATCAGCAATTGCCAACCGTGGATCTCAATGCCGACGTCTTCGCTGCTATCGATGCGATGAACAAGGCCCGTGCAGGCGCGTGCCTGATCCTCAATCAGAACGGAACTCTCGGTGGTATCTTTACCCACGGCGACTTTGCACGTTGCTTCCGCAAGGACCCACTACTCGGGGATAAGCCTGTGGCGGATCTGATGACCAAAGAACCCATCTCCATCAAGGCGGATGACTTGGCGGTGGAAGTGCTCAAGACCCTAGGGCAAAGCCGTATTGACGATTTGGTTGTTCTTGATGAGCACGGCAAGCCTGTGGGGCTTGTGGATACGCAGGATTTGGCGCGCCTGAAGATTGTTTGAGACATCGCCATCACCAGAGAGTTCAGCAGGCTGAGATGCGGGATCTTGTTGGCTACTGTTCGTTGATCGAAGACCGAACGTGGCTTACAAACTCCGCTCAGCGACTTCCTGCCGAATCTGGGCGACAAAGTCATCCAAGTCCATGACATCCAAATCACCCTTGTCGCGGTGACGGGGAGAGACCTTGCCCTCCTCCATCTCGCGCTGGCCGATCACAATCATGTAAGGGATGCGATCGAGGCGGGCGTTGCGAATCTTGGCACCAATTTTATCCGGGCTGCGGTCTACGGTGAGGCGGATGCCCGCATCGGCCAGCTTGGCAGCGGCTTCTTCCGCGTATTTGAGGGTCTTGTCCGAGATGGGGAGCACCCGAACCTGCTCGGGAGCCAGCCAAGCGGGAAATTTGCCTTCGAAATGCTCGATCAGGATGCCGGTGAAGCGCTCCATTGAGCCGAATGGGGCGCGGTGAATCATCACGGGGACGTGGGGCTGGTTGTCGGCACCCACGTAGGAGAGGCCGAAACGCACAGGGAGGTTGTAATCGACTTGGACGGTGCCCAGCTGCCAGTCTCGGCCGATGACGTCCTTGACCACGAAGTCAATTTTGGGGCCGTAGAAAGCCGCTTCGCCGAGCTCTTCAGTATAATCGACGCCCATTAGGGTCACTGCATTGCGCAGCGCAGCCTCGGCTTTGTCCCAGTTTTCGGGCTCGCCGACATACTTGTCACTGGCGGGATCACGAAGAGATAATCGAACACGGTATTCATTTAATCCCAATGTGTTAAGAACCTTTTTTACGAGATCTAAGCAAGAAGAGATTTCCTCGCCAAGCTGGTCTGGAGTGCAGAATAGGTGGGCGTCATCCTGGGTAAAGCAACGCACACGGGTCAAGCCGCCGAGCTCGCCGGACTGTTCCCAGCGGTAGACAGTGCCGAACTCCGCCAAGCGTACCGGAAGGTCACGGTAGGAGTGGTGATCGCTGTCGAAAATCTTGATGTGATGAGGGCAGTTCATCGGCTTGAGCATGTAGCCCTCGTATTCGCCCTCCTTGAGGCCATTGAGCAGGGTGGCGCAGGTGGCGTCCTCGTCGGCCAACTTCTCCAGGGTATCGCGTTCGGCGATGGCGGGGTATTGGCTTTCCTCATAGTAGGGGAAGTGGCCGGAGGTGCGGTAGAGGTCCAGCTTGCCGATATGGGGCGTAAAGACCTGCATGTAGCCCTGTTTGTCGAGCTCCTCGGTAATGAAGTCCTGCAACGCGCGGCGAACGAGCGCACCTTTGGGTTTCCAGAGAATCAGGCCCTGGCCGACCATTTCGTCGATGTGGAAGAGGCCGAGTTCGCGGCCTAGCTTGCGGTGATCGCGCTTTTTGGCCTCCTCGAGTTTTTCCAGATGACTCATCAACTCGTCCTTGGTAGGGAAAGCTGTGCCATAGACACGCTGGAGCTGACCCTTGTCTTTGTCGCCCATGTAAAAAGAGGATGAGACGCTCATCAGCTTCACGTTCTTGCACTTGGAGGTGAAGCCAACGTGCGGGCCGGCGCAGAGATCGATGAACTCACCGTTCTGGAAGCATGAAATCTCCTCGCCTTCGGGAATCTTGTCGATGAGGTCGATCTTGAAGCACGAGGGGTTGGCAGGACGCTCGCTGAGACCACCCAGACGGCCCGATTCAGCCATGGCCTTGGCTTCTTCGCGGGTGATAACCTTGCGCTCGAACTTCTGGTTCTCCTTGGCGATCTTTTTCATCTCCTCCTCGATTTTTTGGAAATCGTCGGGAGTGATGCGGTGCTTCATCTGGAAGTCGTAATAGAAGCCGTTTTCGACGGGGGGGCCGTAAGCGAACTGTGCGTCGGGCCAGATCCGCAGGATGGCAGTGGCCATGATGTGGGCAGCAGAATGACGGAGGCGCTCCAGGTCGGTCATCTCCTGGCGTTCTTCTAAGGTCTTGCGTTCGCTCATGGCGGGGAAAGGGAAAGCCCAGATGGGGCCGATGATCAAGGGGATAGTGATTCTCTCACCGCTTGGCCTTTGGTGTTTCGAAGAACTTTACGACGTCCTCCACCTTGCGGGTGTTCAATACGTCTTGCTTGCGCAGCCAACCTTTCCTTGCGCAGCGCACACCGATGCTCAGGCGGTGAAGGCCCTCAGTGGAATGAGCGTCCGGGTTAATGGCACAGAGCACGCCTTTGTCCCTCGCTTTGCGCCACCAGCGCCAGTCCATGTCGAGGCGGCTGGGGGTGCAGTTGAGTTCGATAACGGTGCGGGTCTCGGCGGCACAGTCGATGAGGGTGGCGTGGTCCACGGCATAAGGGGCGCGCTGCAGGAGCAATCGTCCGGTCATGTGACCGAGCATGGTGACGTGCTCGTTCTCCATGGCCTTGCAGATGCGCTTGGTCATGGTTTTCTCGTCGAGTTGGAGGGACGTGTGCACCGAGGCGACGACGTAGTCCAGAGTGGCGAGGGTCTCGTCATCGAAATCCAGTGAGCCGTCCTTGAGGATGTCGACCTCGCTCCCATGGAAGAGGCGAAAGCTTTGGCTGGCTTTGTTGAGCATGGCAATCGCTTCTCCCTGCTTGGCGAGGCGTTCTTCATTCAGGCCATTGGCGAAGGCGAGTAATTTGGAGTGATCTGCAATGCCAAGATAGGACATTCCGAGTTCCTGTGCTTCCTCGGCCATCTCTTTGAGTGTGTGCTTGCCGTCGGATTCGGTGGTGTGGTTATGAAAGGTGCCGCGCAGGTTTTCGAGTTGGATCAGCTTGTCGAGCGGGCCGTCTTCTGCGGCTTCGACTTCGCCTTTGTTTTCTCGCAGTTCGGGGTCAACGTAAGCGAGTCCAAGGTGGGAGTAGATTTCTCGTTCCTCGTACAGGTTCTTGGGAATGTCGACCGACTTGGCCTCCTTGGCAGGGCTGAAGCCATACTCGTTGAGAGACAGGCCTTGCTTGAGGGCGCGAGAACGAAGTGCCACGTTGTGTTCTTTAGAGCCCGTAAAATACATCAGAGCGAAGGCGAACTGTTCTTTGAAGACGGCGCGCAGGTCGCATTGCAGGCCAGTCTTCAAACGCACCGAAGCCTTGGTCTCTCCGCAGGCGATGATTTCCTCCACGTCCGGGATGGCCGTGAAGTCCTCGCAGACCAGCTTGCCCTCCTTGGTCTCCACCAGGAAGTCGAGGTCGTGAACAGTCTCCTTGGCGCGACGATAGGAGCCTGCAATGGCAACGCGACTGACTTCGGGGTGCATGCGTAGCAGACCGAGGATTTTTTCAGCAACTGAAATGACATCACCGAGCAGGAAGCGGTCGGCATGAGTCTGCTTCAATGTGATTGAAGAGAGGATCTTCTCCTGGGTCTTGGTGCCGAAGCCTTTAAGACCGGCCACCTTGTTCTGGTTGCAGGCTGCCTGGAGCTCGGGGATGGATGTGATCTTGAGCTCCTCGTAGAGGGCTTTGATTTTCTTGGGGCCAAGGCCCTGCAAATCAAATAGGTCGAAAAGGCCTTCGGGAAATTCGGCGCGAAGGTCTTCAAGGAAGGGAAGTTTGCCGGTGGAGGCGAGGATTTGTAGTTTGTCCTGCAAGGCTTCACCAATGCCCTTGATGCCCTGGAGTTTGCCATCCTTGGCGAGTTTCACGATGTCGTCCTCGAACTCGCGAACGATGTCAGAGCCATTGCGGTAGGCGCGGATCTTGAAGGGATTTTCGCCCTTAAGCTCCATTAGAAGAGCAATTTGGTCGAGGGCTTCGGCAAGATCTTCGCGTGTCATGGTTAACGGGAGGGGATGACTTCTGCAGTAAAGCCTTTGAGGTAACTCGTTTCAGGGATGGTGACGATGACCGGATGATCGCCGCTTTGGGCGTGTTCGGCCACCATGCGCAGGGTCTTTTTGGCGTCAACTGAAGCATTGGCGATGTTCTCCAGAAAAAGCTCTCTGCTGGCATGGTGAGAACAGCAAAAGGTGGAAAGGATGCCACCCTTGTCCAGGAGTTTGATGGCACGCAAATGGATCTCCTTGTAACCACGCATGGCGTCGACCAGCGTCTTCTTGTTGCGGGTAAAGCTGGGCGGGTCGAGGATGATGAGATCGTATTCGGCCTCGGCCTTCTTCAGAAAGTTGAAGACATTTTGATTCAGGACTTCGATATCCAATGCGTTGCGCTTCGCGTTTTCGCGTGCCGCCTGGCATGCGGTTTCGGAAATATCCACGGCGGTGACTTTTGCGGCACCCGCCTTGGCACAGGAGAGGGCAAAGCCACCCTGATTGCAGAAGCAGTCCAGCACGCGCTTGCCTTTGGCGAATTTGGCCACTTCTTGATGGGATTGAAATTGGTCGAGATAGAGGCCGGTTTTCTGACCGTCGAAGAGATCGACTTCGTAGCAAATGTCATTGGCCACGACCTCGAGAGGACCGGGATTAGTGCCATGCAGCATGCTGATGCCAGGCTCTAGCCCCTCGGCCTTGCGAAAAGGGGAGTCGTTGCGCAATACAATGGATACGGGATCAAGCAGTTCGATGAGGGCATCGCGGATTAGCTCCTTTCGCTGATCCATGGCGAAGGTCAGGGTCTGCATCACAAGGTGGTCACCATAGGAATCGACGATCAACCCAGGTATGCCATCTGACTCGCTCCACACCAATCGGGCGAGGGCTGGAGAGATGCCGAGTTGTTGACGGTAATCGATTGCTTGGCGAATGCGCCGAGTAAAGAAGTCCTTATCGAGGTCCTGTTTGCGACGCGAGAATCGACGTGCCACGATCTGTGATTGAGGGTTGTAGATCGCCGTGCCAAGTGGCCGGTCTCTAAAATCCTTGAGGGTGATAACGTCGCCGGGTTGGGGGTTGCCAAAGGTCTTCTTGATCTCTGAGGAGTAGACCCACTCGTGGCCGTGGAAGATCCGAGCGCGGGGTTGGATAATGAGGCCTGCCATGCGGCAGGAAATGTGCGCCTGGTTGACCAGCCTTGTCGAATGCGAATCGAAGCGGGGCTGGGGGGGGCTCGTGATTTCGCTTGATTTCGGATGCCGCAAGCATTAGCGAATGCCTTACCATTATGGGTCAACAACACAGAAAAGTCGTCAAACGCCGCCGTCGCGCTTCCTACAAGAAACGTCAGAAGGAAAAGGCGAAATTGGAAGGTATCGTCAAGAAGCCGTCCGTGAAGAAAAAGGCTGCCAAAAAAGTGGCTGCTCCAGCACCTGCAAAGAAAGCTGCCAAGAAGGCACCTGCTAAGAAGGCACCTGCTAAGAAGGCACCTGCCAAGAAGGCACCTGCTAAGAAAGCTGCAAAGAAAGCTGCCAAAAAGGGCTGAGTTTCTCACCAACTTTTCTCACAGGGCTGATCCTTACGGGATCAGCCCTTTTTTCGCGCCTGCTTCCGGTAGTTGACTGGGACTGGTTCCGGGGCCACTAATAGGCAAGTGCATGTTTGAAACCGTGAGCTATAAGATAGGTAACGAAAAACTCATCCGCGTCATGAATGGGGCGTCTCGTCACCTGACAAGCCTGCTTCAGCGTCAGGGCCGCCCCAATGGTGCATTGCGCATCGCGGTGGTCGGTGGCGGCTGTTCGGGACTCCAATACAAAATGGACTTGGTAGACGGGCCTGTTGACCGCGATATCCTGATTCCAAGCAATGGTGTCAATGTGGTCATCGATCCCAAAAGTGCCCTTTTTGTGAGTGGTAGTGAGCTCGATTACTCCGATGATTTGCAGCAAGGTGGCTTCAAGGTCAGCAACCCAAATGCCATGGTCACTTGTTCATGTGGCGAAAGTTTCGCCGCATGATAACTGGATCTCCGCGGATCATTGCAGAATTGGAAAGTATGCTAAGATTCAGATAGATTGTCTTACGTTATATTCCCCTATATTGCCGAATGATATTCAGGATTACTTCATATGCGTCTTTGATGACAAGCTTGCTCGTAGCGGCACCGCTCAAAGACACAGCACTTCTCTCGGTTGAGCAATTGGCGCGTGAGCTCAATGACGACGTCTACTCGGTGAGAGAGAAAGCCACTGAGCAGCTCTGGTATCATGGTACCTCAGCCTTGCCCCGCCTCAGGGAGATGATGCGCTCCAAGAATCCCGAAGAAGCAATCCGGGCCCGTGAACTGGTACGCAAAATAGAAATGGGCTTATTTCCCGATACGGATCCGAACCTTTTGGCAATCGTTGAAGCTTATCCAGATGCTTTGCCAAGTGAGAAGGATCGGATGATCAGGGAGTTGCAAAATCGCAGGGCATGGCGCCAAATGCTCAGGCTGCATCAAGAGGAGAATAATCCAATGGTGCGTAAAAAGTATCTCGACACCATGCAGCGGATAGCGGTTTACGCCGCGCGTGAGAGGCTCTCCAAGGGAGAACACGACGAAGCATTGGAGTTGTTGAAGCTGGCACCCAATACCGCCCAATCGCTTCTGGCACTTGCCCATTACCATCGGGTGGCCGGAAGCCTACCCACGGAGTTACGCGAGGCAGCAGCTCGCAAGGACTCCCAATCGGCGAGCTGGCGTCTCGCGCTTCACCGTGCCGCTGGCAACATGGAGGGGGCTCTTCTTGAAGTGGATGCAGACAAGACTCCGCTGCTTGCTGCTGCATTGGCGGCGCTCAATGGAGATCCTTTGCCTTGGCTGCAGATGCGGTCTAGCGATACCCGCGAGAACGCTTCTCGCCGCGAGAATGCCGAGTCTCGCAGCATTTATGCCCGTCTCGCTTCCGATCGCTGGAAAGGCAACCAGATGGATCCCACCGATCTGGGTAAACTGATGAAGATGCGTGACAATCGCAGCTCCCAATATCGCCGGGTGGCGAGGAGGGCGTTTTTTATGCTCGGCGAACACCAGACGGCAGAAGAATCGTTGGTAGACGATGCGCCGATGATGGCGGCATATTACCTTCTGCTACTTGAACGGCTGGATGAAGCGCTCAAGCTGCTGGGCACAAGCATCGAGGAGCCCTGTAGCGAAGCGTGGGTTGACGAACGGCTGAAGAGTCTAGACGAGGATGCTTTTGAGAATTTCGATGACTCTGACAAGGTTCACTCATTGACCTTGATGGCCGGTTTTCTTGAAAGCCGAGGCATGCATGAGTTGGCCTTCAAATGCTTCCGTGATCCATGCCTCGATTTTGCCAAGCGCGAGAAACGGGCATTTCTCAATTTCATGATGAAGCTGTTCAATGACAACGAAAGCTTCCTACCAGCTCCCCGACTTGCAATCCGCCTATCAGCCGAGTGGGCCAAGGACAACGAGGAACGCTGGGGTTCTCTTACCGATGCCTTCTGGGCGGGTGATGATGACAGTTACGAATGGTGGCGACTTCTGGGCAAACTCGATACTGAAGCAAGTCGCGCCAAGAGACTCGAGGTGGTGCTGATGCTGGTGCGGCGGTTGCCCGGAGAGAAAGGTGAGCGCCAGAGGTGGATTGAACTGGCTTGGAAGCGTTATGTTAACACCAAGGATAGAGAAGAGAAAGAGGACCTTTTGCGCCGCCTGGTCAGCCTTGCCTTCAGTTCCGGAGATATTGAACTGAGTGAGAAAGTTTGGGATCTCAGGCCCGAGGACATGCAAGCCAGTTACTTCTGGCGCCAACAGGTTTCCCATTTGTCTGCCAGAGGCAAATGGGATGCAGTCTGCAAGATACTTCTAGAACAGGTAAAAATGATGGAAGAGAAGCAGGGAGCCTCTATCAACCCCGCCTTCCATGCCTATGCGGCAGCGGCTCTTCATCGCGCGGGTCGAATCAATGAAGCCAAACATCACGATTACATGGCCGATCTACTTTGTCTTGGGGACAGCTCAATGGCCATGCAGATCGCTCTCGCTTACGCCTTTG
>JAURCU010000026.1 GCA_030828305.1 Luteolibacter sp. | reverse complement strand
CTCGGCGAGGGTGTTGAGCGCCTCGATTCCCGACATGTCGCAAACCCGGGCATGGGCCATGTCGATGATGACAGTCTTGGCCTCGGAGCGACATTGGAAGTGCTCGGTGAAGTCTTGAACGGAGCCGAAGTAGATCAGTCCTTGAACGGTGTAGTGACGCTCATCACCGGTATCGCTCTCGAGTTTAACGAAGACGTGCTTGGAGCTTTCCCAGGCAAAGACGAGAGCGGCAATGATAATGCCGACAAAGACGGCCAAAGCCAGATTGTGCATGAATACGGTCACTAGCGTGACAGCGAGTATGACAAGGATTTCGGAAAATGGAACTTTGCCAAATGTTTTTAGAGATGACCATTCAAAGGTGCCGATGACGACCATGAACATGACTCCAACCAGAGTGGCGATTGGGATCTGCACGATGATGGGTCCGGCAAAGAGGATGAAGAGAGCCAGTGCCACGGCGGCAACGATGCCCGAAGTGCGGCCGCGCCCACCCGATTTGATGTTGATAAGCGATTGGCCTATCATCGCACAGCCACCCATGCCGCCAAAGAGGCCGGAGAGAATGTTGGCGCCACCTTGAGCAAGACATTCGCGGTTGCCCTGTCCACGCGTCTCGGTGAGTTCGTCGATCAGTTGGAGAGTCATCAGTGACTCGATCAGCCCAACCATGGCGATGGTCAGGGCAATCGGGAAGATGGATTTGAAGAAGTCCCAATCCCAGCCAAGACCTGCGAAGTTGGCGATGGGTGGGAATCCTTTTTCCAGAGTGCCGTCACCACCCCCGTCCTTGAGAACGTCGGCGATGGTGCGCGCATCAAAGACATCGAAATAGCAGAGTGAGCCGATCAGCAAGATGGCCGCGAGCGCGGAGGGCACGGCCTTGGTCAGTTTCGGCAGGAAATGCATGATGAGCATGGTGGCGACGACCAAACCGATCATGACTCCAAGTTCGCTACCCTGCAGCCAGCTCATGATGGGGCTTCCGTCCTCAGCGGTTGCTGAGAGTTTCTTAAAGAAGCCGAGCTGACCCAAGCCGATGACGATGGCAAGCCCATTGACGAAGCCGATCATCACAGGGTGGGGGACCAGCCGAATGAAGCGACCTAGTTTGAGGGCGCCGGCAAGCAGTTGAATCAGGCCAGCCAGAATCAGAGTGACGAATAGGTATTTTAGGCCCATTTCTGTGCCTCCGGCTTCGTTGCCGATTGTGACCGCACCAGCTGCTACGATGGCAATGGCTCCGGTGGCACCCGAAATCATGCCAGGACGGCCACCCATACTGGCAGTGATGAGGCCCATAAAGACCGCGGACCAGAGGCCAATCATCGGGTTGACACCGGCGAGAAAGGAAAAGGCAATGGCCTCTGGCACGAGGGCCAGAGCCACTGTCAGGCCGGAGAGAGAATCATCCTTGTAGGTGCCTTGCTTGCGCTGGAAGAGTGAAAAGATGGGGGTCATGCCCTGGGCGAGTTAGGAGCTAAGTGACTGATCGTCAAGAGGTGGAAAACAAAAAAGCCTTCCCGGAATGCCGGGAAGGCCATGGTAGGATTGAATTCAAGGAAGAATCAGGAGGCCATGTCCTTGAGTTTCTTCAGAGGACGAACCTTAACAGCAGTGCTGGCAGGCTTTGCCTTGAACATTTGCTCTTCACCGGTGAAGGGGTTGATACCCTTGCGCGCCTTTACGGCGGGCTTGTTAACGGTGACGATCTTCAGCAGACCGGGAAGAACGAATTCACCGCAGGCGCCTTTCTTGACGTGGCCTTCGATAATCTCCGAAAGGCTATCGATGACGGCAGTCACTTGCTTGCGGCTGAGTTCGGTTTCTTCAGCGATTTGATTGAGGATCTGGGTTTTGGAGTAACGCTCCTTGATTGCGGTTGGTTTCTTTGCCATGCTTAGGGATTCGCAGTATCGAGGGCAGCTGTCAAGACGGATACTTAAGAAAAATAAAACATTTTCAGGCTTGTTTTCTAGGGGTTTTCGTTGTTCTGAGCGCTCCTAAATTCTGCCGCAGGTCAAAGTCATTCCGACTTGCTTATCACGCCTTGCTTGCCGCCTGCTTCACCAACTGCTAGCCATCCCAAGCAACACCCACCCAATAAGCATTCTTATGAGTCATTATTTTACTGGTCTCGACATTGGAGGCAGCACCATCAAATGCATGTTGGTGGATGAAGAAGGAAAACAAGTCGGCGATATTGTCGAAGTGAAGAGCCATGTTAAGGATGGCTATCAAGCCACCTTCAAACAGATGGCAGGAGCCATGGATCAACTCGTGCAGCCCGCGGGTGTGACCGTCAATGATATCGTAGCAATCGGCGTGGACGTTCCAGCTCCCAGCTCTAACGGAGTGGTTTGGGGAAAGGCCAACCTTGGTGACGATTGGGTCGGCACTGATATCCGTGGAGAATTCTCAAAGCTGGTCGGCAAACCGGTATTTATGACCAACGACTGCAACGCGGCAGCTTTCGGTGAGTGGATGTATCGCCCAAACCACCACGATGGCTTGCTATACGTGGCACCCGGCACTGGACTTGGTGGTGGCATGGTGCTGCCGGGTGGCCACCTCTTCGAGGGCACCAACGGTCTTGCCATGGAAGCGGGCGATCTTTCGGTGCCGCGCACTGACGAGCACGGTGAATGGCCGGTCGATGGGCGTGGCCGTAAAGCCTGTATGGAGGCCTGGGTCTCGCTGGTCGCATTACGCCGTCAGCTTGCCAAGGCGCTGAAGAAACCCGAATACAGCGATCATGAACTCAACAAGCTGGATGCTCCTATCGAGGAGAAGGCCTTCAAGGTGCGCGACTACGCCGAGCAAGGCGACTCGCTAGCCCTAGAGATTTTTGCGCTGCAGGCCAATGTGCTTGGACACGGGCTCGCCGATCTCGCCAGCATCCTCGATCCCGGTCTGGTCGCCATCGGTGGCGGCCTCTCCGAAACAGGATTTCGCGACTGGTTCATCGACGAAGTCCGCAAGGGCTTCAATGAGCGCGCGATGAAGCCCTACATCAAGAGTCCGCTTCCGCCCTATAAGCCTACGACAGTCATCGAGTGGGCCATTGGCGGTGATACGGCCGCGGCATTTGGCTCTGCCAGAAAGGCAATGGATTTGGTTTGAATTGACACAAGTTGGTTAAGGCCAATTGTCGCATTCTCATCTCCTGCTTGAACAAACAACCTTCACGATCACGTAGAAACTCACATCCCGATATGATCACCAAGTCTTTACTGATACTCGCCGCGCTGGCCATGCCTTTGATTGCTGCTCCCCAGTTCTTTTTTGGGGATCCGCCTGATGAAACACATCCCTGGGCACAGCACGACCACAATCGCCCCCAACCGCATCGTGTGGAACCGCCCGAAAAACCGGGTGATCCGCCCTCTGATGCCATCGTCCTCTTTGATGGAACTGAAGAATCATTCAAAAAGAATTGGAAACATACCAACGACAAGCGACGCGCCGACTGGATCTTCGAGGATGGTGCCATGCAGTCGATGCGGGGAGCTGGCTACATCGAAACCAAGCAGGAGTTCGGTGATATGCAGCTTCATGTTGAATGGGCTGCCCCGAGCGAGGTTAAAGGCGATGGTCAAGGACGTGGCAACAGTGGTGTTTTTCTCTCGGGAAAACCTGAAGTTCAGGTTCTCGACAACTATGAAAATCCCACCTACGCAGATGGCACTGCCGGTGCCATCTATGGTATCATGCCACCCATGGCGAATGCCCTAAAAGCTCCAGGCAAGTTCCAGAGCTACGACATCATCTACCGACGCCCGGTTTACAGGGATGGCAAGGTAGTTGACGAGGGTTCCATGACTGTGATCTGCAACGGTGTGGTGATCCAAGATAGCGTGCCGCTTGATGGTGGCGGCGGCTATCGTGCTCGCACTGCTCCCAAGGTGGGTAACATCCCGGACAAGGGCCCGCTTAAACTTCAGGACCACGGCAATCCAGTGCGCTTCCGCAATGTCTGGGTACGCGAGCTTCGCAAGCGTCCCTCCGAGGGCGGTAGCGATGGTCGACTGTCCCGGGAGGCAACTGCCGCCAAGCGTGCTGAGAACGCCCGGATGATGCTCGATCAGGCTAGCAGTCTTGAGGGCTTGGAGAAGATGTTCAAACTCTTCGAGTCACTGGTCTACAAAGCGGATAAGGACGTGTTGAAGCAGGCCGCAGACATGGCTGATGCCTTTGTAAAGGAAGTTAAGTCCAAGCCGGATGAATTACCAGCGCGCAAGGGAGATGTCGTGGCAACCTACCGCGCACTCAAATATATGGTCGAAGATCACAAGCTGATTCCAACCATCACTGCCTTCTCCGATCTGGATCAATTGATGGATACCAATGGCTGGAAGAAGGGCCGCTGAACCTGCCTGACTTAGGTCGTTTCCAGAACGTCCATACGCTGCTCATGTGAGTGGGCGATTTATGGCTTCAGGTTTTTGAGTTGTTTTTGAGCCTTGTTGATGTCCTCGCGTTCTCGCTCCTGATCGGCAAGGGTTTCCTGCAGAAAACTTTGATCGTAGTTTGGATCATCCTGCAATTTGGCCTCCTCCATGACCACCGCGGCTTGCAGATCGTCGATAATTTGCATGCTTGATTCGATCTCATGCTCGAGTTTCTCGATGAGCGCGTTGAGTTCCTCGTGCTGCTCCACGTCAATACTCTGTGTCTCGTCAGGGTGCTTAGCTCCGGAATTCTGGCTCTTTGGGTTATCCGCTTTCTCGCTGCAGGCAGACAGGAGCAGGGCAGAAAGGAGAATAAATCGAAGGAGGTGATTCATGCCTCAAAGGTTAGAGAGGGTCCTGTGCTCCGCAATCAGAGATTGCCTTGGAGCCAGCCTTTGCTAAAAGCTCCCTGCCCATTCGAGATGCCGCTGTAGCTCAGGGGTAGAGCAGCTCATTCGTAATGAGCAGGTCGTCGGTTCAAATCCGACCAGCGGCTCCATTGATATACAACGAGTTATGAATTTTATGGCTCGCAAAGAATTCGCATCTGTGCAACATGCTTTGGGTGGATCATAAATTGGATGGGTGCGGATTCCTCAATTATACCTATTTAAAAAATGTCAAACCAAGTTCAGCTCGCCAATACAAATTCTTCTGAAGAGGAAGTCGTCGGCGTTCACGATGATGTTAGTGGAAATCAGGTTGGATTGGCGTCTCGCTTGGGGGAGGCGGTAAAGCGTACTTTTGTCACGCCTGCTCAGCCCAATGCCAAGCCACAACTGCGACTCGCTCACTGCATAGAAGCTGCAGTTTTGGAGGCCGCGGTATTGACGGTGGGTTATTTGGTTTTCTCTTATGAGTCACCCTTGGTGTATGGACTTCTTCCGCTACTGATATGGGCCGCCTTGCGTTTTGGGGTGCTTGGAGCCATCACCTGTGGTTTTACGATTGTTCTCATGTCTACCCTCTACACGGCTCTTGGCTTTGGTCCATTCGCTCGTTCGACAAATCATGATTCCCTGATCTCGTTGTATACGTTTTTGGCGGTAACTATCGTTTGTACGCTTTATTTGGCGGGCGTTTTTGCCGAGCGCAAGCAGGCTGAGAGCGAAGTCCGCAGACTCAACGCCGGCCTGGAACAGCTCGTCAGTCAACGTACTGCCCAGTTGGAGGCGACCAATCAGGAACTATCCAGATCCAATGCCGAATTGGGGGAATTTGCCTATGTTGCTTCACATGATCTGCAAGAACCATTGCGCACAGTGAGCAGTTGTGTGCAGATCCTGAAAAAACGATACAAAGACGCGCTTGATGCTCGTGCTAACGAGATCATCAATCATACCGTGCAGGGTTGCCAACGCATGTGGGAGAGGATTGATGCGGTGTTAGCGATGGCGCACGTGAACGCGGTGAACAAGTCTGTGGAGAGCGTCGATACGGCGGTGCTTGTTGAGCAGGTCCGGAGTGATCTTGCGCATTCCATCAAAAAAAGCGGGGCAAGTCTTACCTATGGAGAGTTGCCCTGTGTGCAGGCCTCGCCGCAGTTGTTGGCGCAGCTTTTTCAAAACCTGATAAGCAATGCACTCAAGTTCTGCCGTGATGGTCGGGCTGTCGTGCACGTCAGCGCCGTGCGTAAGGCAGACGAATGGGTCTTCTCGGTGGCGGATCAGGGTATTGGGATCGCCCAAGAGCACTTGGAGCGGATTTTTCAATTGTGCCAGCGGTTGCATACGGATGACCAATCTTCAGGCACCGGCCTTGGTCTGGCCATCTGCAAATCGATCGTTTCCCGATGCGGGGGACGTATCTGGGTGGAATCCCAACCCGGTCAAGGCTCCGTTTTTTTCTTCACCCTGCCAGTAAATCCAAGTTCATGTTAGTAACCAAGGCGTGAACCTAGGACTAGATCCAATAAATATATAAACCACCACAACTGAGATGAACCCAACACCAAACATGCCCAGTGAGCATGACCGCAAGCCGACCGAAATTCTAATAGTGGAAGACAACACCGCGGATTTAATGATCATGCAGGAAGCAATACAGGATACCCGGTTTCCAGCCAATGTGCACACGACCAGTAACGGCGAAGATGCGCTGAAATTTCTCCGTCGGGTTGGTGATTGCGCCGATGCACCCCGTCCCGACCTCATATTGTTGGACCTGAATATGCCTCGGAAAAACGGCCACGAGGTACTTCAGGAAATCAAGTCAGACCGCTTGTTGATGCGGATTCCGGTGATTATTCTGACTACATCTCAGGCGGACGATGACATATCGCGAGCATATGGAGCGCATGCCAATTGTTACATTCGCAAGCCAGTTGACTTCGACGCTTTCTGCGAGGTCATGCGCCAGATTGAAACGTTCTGGATAGAGACTGTCAGCTTGCCAGCGAATCCTCTCAATGGGCGCCCCGCCTAGTGAGTGTCAGTCACATATGCCAGTGATTTCATCCAGCTCTCACGATTCTGGAGCTGCGTTATCCTCATGGTCGAGTTGTTTACCCCAACAACATCGACGTCTACCTGCTTCGGCTCCAAGCATGCATGAATCCGATGCTGTCTTCTATCGGTGTAGGGATATTTTAAGTCAGTCACGTGAAACTCCTGGCAGATTCCCGTTCTATTGAGTGGTTGTGGATGATCATGGCAGATGCCATGATCATCTCTCTGGTTACTTAGCTGATGGCTTGTGCAGGGGAGTTTTTCCCTGAACTTTTGTGGTCTTCTTGCCGAAGATATCTGCCTTTCCGGTTTCTGCACTTCCTGTGGTTCTGCCTCTGCTGTCTCTAAATGTGGTTTTTCGCCTTTCAAAGATGTCAGGCTTGCCGGTTTCCGAAGTTCCTACCACCCGACCGCAGGGGTCCTTGTATGTGGTTTTCACCTTACCAAAAATATCCGGCTTGCTGGTTACAGCCATGCCGATGATCCTGCCTCGGTCATCACGGATGACACTCTTTTTGTTGCCAAAAAGGTCTGCTTTCTCGGTGACGACTTTGCCGATCACTCTGCCTCGGTCATCACGGATGATGCTCTTTTTATTGCCAAACAGATCAGCTTTCTCTGTGACGACATTGCTGATCATTCTGCCTCGGTCATCTCTCACAATACTCATACTTCGACCGAAAAGGTCCTTTTTTTCCTTATTAATGACAGGGTCAGCTCCAGCTAACGAACTCAATCCAATCAGGACTGTGGCGGCTGTACATACATGATAGATTTTATTTTTCATGACATGGGTTAGTCGCGCCCATGCCTGATTTTATTCAATGGAAACCAAAAAAGCCGTACCCTCTCACATTGAGTGGACTCTGGAATGGAAGATGCCAGCCATTGATCGTGCTCTCCAGTTACAGGTTTTCTGTATCAAGAACCGGTAACAAACAACAGGCGCCGCGGGCAATCACAGTGCCGCTCTAATCTTCTCCAAGCCTTCTATCATCCGGTTACGGGGGCAGGCGAAGTTGAAGCGGAAGTGGTCGGGCCAGCCGAAGAATGCGCCGTCAGAGAGAAAAAGTTTGGCATGTTGCTCGAAGTGACCGGAGGGTTTCTCAATGTGGCTTTCGCTGGCGTCGATCCATTGGAGGTAGGTTGCGTCACTTGCATAAGTCTTCAGGCCCGGGCACTCGTTGTTGATGAATTCGACAAGGATGTCGCGGTTGCCGCGCAGGTAGTCGATGAGTTCGAGTCTCCAGGGTTCGCCATCTTTGTAGGCTGCTTCAGCGGCGTAGTAGGAGAGGGTGCTAATCTCGGCTAACATGTGGCCGCGGGCAGAGCCGAAGCGGCGACGTAGCGAGTCGTCGACAATCACGGCATAGGCGTAACCGAGGCCGGCGATATTCCAGGTCTTGCTGGGTGAGAGAAGTGTGATGGTGCGCTTGGCAAACTGCTTGGGAAGATTGAGTGCGCTGAAGTGCTGTGCCTCGGGCCTGAGAATGAGGTCGCAGTGGATCTCGTCGGAAACGAGTATGAGGTCATGACGTTCGCAGAACTCTGCAACTTTGATGACGTCTTGCCTGGGAAAGACGCGACCGGTGGGGTTCTGTGGATTGCACAGAAGGAATACTTTGGTTTCGGTAGTGACGGCTTTCTCCATCCCGTCCCAATCGAAGCTCCACTCTTCGTCCTTCTTGATGTGGTCAACGGTGATGAGTTCGGCCTTTGAGTCGTTGTGTACACCGATGAAGGGCGGGTAGACCGGGGTACAGGTCATCAGAGCCTCGCCTGGCTTGCAAAAGGCACGGCCAGCAAGAGAGAGCGCGGGAACCAAGCCTCCCAAATGCACGATCTCCTCCATAGAGGCCTCGTAGCCGAAGCGTGCAGAGAGGTAGCTAAGAACTGCCTGGTTCAGGCCCTCATGGGCCATGGCATAGCCAAAGATGCCATGATCCACCCGCATGTGTAGCGCTTCGAGGATACAGGGGGCGGAGGCGAAATCCATGTCTGCAACCCAGAAAGGATCAAGCTCCGGCTTGCGGTCATACTTGATATTTCCAGTGCCGCGCCTGGGGATGATGGTGTCAAAGTCAAATGCCATGCAGCGGCCTTTGTGGCCTCGGCGGGGAGAAAGTTCAAGTCTAGTGGATGGCTTTGAGTCAGAGAAAGCTGACTTGCAGATATGCGGGCAGGTAGGCAGTCTCCCTGTGTGAGTGATGACTCTATCAAGCGTCGCTGGAGCGGTTATGTCTGTCCGGACTGCCGATTGGTGTTCCGCATCCCCATGAATCATGAGGGGCTCGGCACGGTATGCCCGAATTGCGCACGCCTGCTTCGCATACCCAAGGACGGGGATCCGACGCCACCGCTCACCCAGACTGAGGCAACGAAATCCTCAAACTGACTTTTTCCTGTATTCATCATGGCGACCTCCTACGACAAGGCATTACAGCTTAATCTCGATTCAGGCATCTACGGCACTTTTGCCGAAATTGGAGCCGGCCAGGAAACTGCTAACTGGTTCTTCCGCGCCTCCGGAACCGCTGGTTTGGTTGCCAAGTCAATTTCCGCCTACGACATGACCATGAGTGATGCCCTCTACGGGCATTCCTCTCGCTATGTCTCCTGCGAGCGCCTTGAGGCCATGCTTGAGCATGAATACTGCATCCAACTCGAACGCCTCGCCGAGAAGCGTGGCAAAGAGACCACCTTTTTCAGTTTCTGCAATACTGTGCGCGCTCGCGGTTACAACGACGCGGGTGAATGCCATGGTTGGGTCGGTTTGCGCTTCCAGACTGCTCCCGGATCCGAACCGACTGACATTGTGATGCACGTGCGCCTGCTGGATCGTGACACCTTGGATCAGATGCAGGCATTGGGAGTGATTGGTCTCAATCTCATTCACTCTGCCTTCTTTAATCGCGCCAATCTGAAGAACTTTATCGAGTCTCTGCTCGATGATCTGTCCTCGGAGCGGGTCGAAATTGACATGTTGCGCTTCTCAGGCCAGAACTATGAGAATTTTGATAATCGGCTCTGCGCCCTGCAGTTGGTCAAAAGCGGCCTGACGGATGCTACCATGTTTCTACCCAGCGGCGAGGTGGTGCAGCCGGCCGAGGCGCTCCACAAGCGGCCCGTCCTTCTGCTTCGCGGCAGCTTTGATCCGGTGCTCAATTTGCATATGAACATGATCGAGCAGACGCGCGAGGGTTTTGCCCAACAGCTCCAGGCCAAAGAGCGAGACAAGGTCGTGGAGCTTTGCGAGATCACCATGGCCAACCTCTTGCGAGGGGAAGAGGGCATAGGCGTGGCTGACTTTCTCAACCGTGCCGATGCCCTGCAACAGCTTGGCAAGACCGTGCTGGTGTCACGTTGTGCGGAATTCCACCGCATCGCCGCCTTCCTGCATCGCTGCACCAGCGAGGCCAAAGGCATGATTCTGAGTATTGGTCTTTTAAACGAGCTCTTCAAGGCGAAGTGGTCGAGGCATCTGCAGGGTGGTTTGTTGGAATCCTTCGGCCGCTTGTTCAAGGAGGGACTGACGCTGTGGGTCTTTCCGTGGAAGAACCGAAAATCGGCTGAATTGGTGACTGCCGCGACATTTGTCGCTCCCGAAAACAGCAAGCACCTTTACAGTCATTTTCTTGAGAATGGCCGCATCCATGCGGTTTGCTGCGATGATGAGAAATTACTCGAGTCCACCGGTCGCGACGTCAACCGCATGATCCGGGATGGAGAGGAAGGCTGGAAGCTATTGGTCCCCCAAGAGGTCTGGGCCATGGCCGAGCGCCACGCCAGACGTTGATCAGGCCTCACTCGCGCTTGACCGCGGACACACGGCGCCATACCAATGATTTGCATGGAACCACTCTACGAAGGCAAGGCCAAGCGCCTGTGGGCAACCGAGGATCCGAACGTGCTTCGGATGGAGTTCAAGAATGATGCCACCGCATACAATGGTGAGAAAAAGGCGCAATTCGAGAGTAAAGGCCGCCTCAACAATACGATCAGCAACTTGATATACGGAGTGCTCGAAAAAGAGGGTGTGCCAACTCACCTCATCCGCAATATCGACGACACCAATGTCGAGGTTCACAAAGTAGAGATTCTCATGGTGGAGGTGATTGTGCGTAACCTGTCGGCCGGCAGTTTTTGTAAGCGTACCGGGATGGAGGAGGGTATCCCTTTCGGTCAGCCCATTATTGAATTTTCCTATAAGAGTGATGAACTCGGTGACCCGCTCATCAATGATGATTACATCCGCGAAATGAAGCTGGCATCTGCCGAGGATTTGGCTCACCTGCGTGGCTCGGCGCTTAAGGTCAACGAGATACTTGGTAATTTCTTTGCCGAATGCGGCCTCAAGTTGGTCGACTTCAAGCTGGAATTCGGACGACTTGTCAAGGATCCCAGCCAGATTGTGCTCGCGGACGAAATCAGTCCCGACGGCTGCCGTCTTTGGGATTTGAATACCGGCGAAAAAATGGACAAGGACCGCTTTCGCCGAGATCTTGGCAATGTGATGGAGGCCTATGAAGAGGTTCTGCAGCGGGTGAAGGCCAAACTTGGTTGATCGATCGGGCATCTACCATGCCGGATAGGCAGTTTTGACTCATGCCTTGCTTGACACTGACCCGAGTCTGATGACGATTCCCCGCTCATGGCCAAACTCTCGATTCGCGACCTCGAACTCGCCGGCAAACGCGTTCTGATCCGCGTGGACTTCAATGTTCCCCAAGACAAGAACACCGGCGAAATCACCAATAACCAGCGCATTGTTGCTGCGCTTTCCACCATCAATCATGCCCTTGATCAGGGGGCCTCAGTGGTGTTGATGTCTCACCTCGGACGACCCAATGGGGAACGCAACGAGAAGTTCACTCTCAAACCGGTCGCCAAAGAGCTTTCCAAATTGCTCGGCAAGCCCGTCGAATTCGTTGCCGACTGCGTGGGTGCCGAAGCCGAGGCGGCCACCGCCAGCTTGGAGCCTGGCCAAGTGGTACTGCTCGAAAACCTCCGCTTCCACATCGAGGAAGAAGGCAAGGCCAAGCAGGCAGACGGGTCCTCGGTGAAGGCCGACCCCGCCGCCGTTGAAGCATTTCGTGCCAGCCTCACCAAGATGGGCGACCTCTTCGTCAATGATGCCTTCGGCACCGCCCACCGCGCCCACAGCTCCATGGTGGGGGTCGACCTGCCCCAAAAGGCGGCCGGTTTCCTGATGGAGGCCGAAATCAAGGCCTTCGACAAGGTGCTCAATGATCCGCAACGCCCGTTGCTGGCCATTCTTGGAGGTGCCAAGATCGCCGACAAGATCCCACTCATCAACAACCTGCTCGAAAAAGCCGACGACATCATCGTTGGTGGTGGCATGGCCTATACCTTTCTCAAGGTGCTCAATGGCATGGAAATCGGCAACAGCCTCTACGACGAGGAGGGGGCCAAGATCATCGACGAACTCATGGCCAAGGCCAAGGAGCGCGGTGTGAACATTCACCTGCCCGTCGACTTCGTGACCGGTGATGACTTCTCCCCGACTGCCAATGTCGGTTACGCCACCGAGCGCATCGAGCCCGGGCTCGAAGGCTTTGATGCCGGTCCGGAAACCCGCAAGAAGTTTACCGAGGTCATCGCCGCATCCAAAACCATCATCTGGAACGGCCCTCCGGGCGTGTTCGAATTCGATATCTTCAGCGAAGGTTCCAAGGCCATGGCCGAAGCCGTAGCCGCGGCCACGGCCTCAGGTGCAACCACCGTCGTCGGTGGAGGGGATACCGCCACCGCCGCCAAGAAATTTGGCGTGGCGAATAAGGTTACCCACTGCTCAACGGGTGGGGGTGCCAGCCTTGAGTTCCTCGAAGGAAAAGTGCTGCCCGGTGTGGCCAATCTCAATGACGCTTGATTCTGTTCTACGTATTTAACCAGCAAACGCTACTTATCCCATGACACGCAAACTGATTTTCGCCGCCAACTGGAAGATGAATAAGGGCCCTCATGAGACCGAGGACTTCATCAAGAGCTTCGTATCCAACATCAAGGGCGAAGACCTCACTTGCGAAGTGGTAATTGCCCCGCCATTCGTCTCACTTTCCAAGCTCAACGACCTGCTTCACGAAGGCAACCACGGTATCCAAATCTCCGCGCAGAACTGCTCGCAGTTTGATGCCGGCGCCTACACGGGAGAAATCAGCGCGCTGATGCTTCGTGAGTTGCACGTCAAGCATGTGATCCTCGGTCACAGCGAGCGTCGCTCCATCTATGGCGAGAGCGATGAGGTCATCAATGCCAAGCTCACGAAGGCCCTGGAAAACAATCTCAAGCCCATCTTTTGTATCGGCGAAACTCTCGAGGAGCGCGAAGGTGGCAAACTGGAGGGGGTGCTTCGCACCCAGGTGACCGATGGCCTCAAGGGGATCAGTGACAGGGAACTCGCGGAAGTCGTCATCGCCTATGAGCCTGTGTGGGCCATTGGTACCGGTGTTACTGCTACCACCGAACAGGCACAGGAAGCTCACGCTTTCGTACGCAGCCTAATTGCCGATCTCTATGGCGAGGATGCCGCGGCCAAGATCCGTATCCAATATGGTGGCTCGGTCAAGCCCGGCAATTCCGGTGAGCTCATGGCTTGCCCGGATATCGATGGTGCTCTTATCGGAGGGGCTTCACTTGACGCCCAGAGTTTCTTTGAGGTCATCAAGAATGGCCTCGTTGACTGAGGCTGCCTATGAATATGATCCGCGGTTTGATCCTCTGCATAGCAGCCTGTGCATATCTCAGCGGATCCTTACTTGCTGATCACGTCATCATTACGGGTGGACCTGCCCTAAGAAAGTGGGAGGATTTGCGAGTCAAGGAGGACCAGCACGACCGCTGGTGGGCGAACTTTATCCGCGCTTCCACCATCCGCATGGACATGCTGATCAAGCCGGTGCGCACCGTAGACAATATCATCTGGATGGTCTACCAGCCAGCCTACCGGGACCGGGGAAAGGAAGATGGCAGGCCCTACCTGGAGTGGATCCAAGGTCTCGCGACCAAGCGCAGGGCGCGTCTGGTTTGGTTCTCCAGCGGCCAGGAATTCATTCGCAAGTTCAATTCGCTGCCGCGTGGGTCCGTGAAAGAGCTCGAATACTTCGGCCACTCCAATAAACACGCTTTCATGTTTGAATACGGCAGCGATATCATTGGTGCATCCACGGCTTGGCTCCATGAGAAGGAGCTCGGGCAACTACGCTCTTCGGTTTTTGCTCCCGAATCCGTCTGTACCAGCTGGGGGTGCCACACTGGCGAGAGCATGAGCGAGGTCTGGGAGAAGGTGCTAGGTGTGCCGCTTCGGGGTGTCAAAGGGCCGACCAACTACACCGTAGTTGGCCAGGCCAAGCTCCCTTTGGCCAAGGGCTCTTGGACCAACTGATCCCGATTCCATTTGGCAGGCAGTCTCTATCTTCTTTTCAAACTTCCCGATTTCTACAATATCTCTAAGTCATGACTTTCGCAGAACTCGAGGCCCTATACAATCTGCCTTTCTTTGAATTGCTCAAGCGTGCGCGGGAGGTGCACGACGAGCATTGGAAGGACGGCAAGGTTCAGCTCTGCACTCTGCTTTCCATTAAGACCGGAGGGTGTTCCGAAGACTGTTCCTACTGCTCCCAATCCGCCCACTACAAGACGGGACTGGAGCGCGAGTCCCTGCTTCCCCGTGAGGAAGTGATGAAGCACGCCGAGGCGGCCAAGGCCAATGGTTCGACCCGCTTCTGCATGGGAGCCGCTTGGAAGGGGGTGCGTGGTGGCACGCCCCAGTTCGAGCAGGTGCTCGATATCGTGCGCGACGTGTCTGCGCTGGGCCTCGAGGTCTGCACCACCCTTGGAGAACTCGGCCCTGAGGAGGCCAAAGAGCTGCGCGAAGCCGGAGTGACTGCCTACAACCACAATCTCGATACCTCCCCGGAGCATTATCCCAACATCGTCAGCACCCACACCTATGAGGACCGACTGCGTACCATCCGCAACGTGCAGGATGCCGGTATGTCAGTCTGCTGTGGCGGCATTCTTGGGCTGAGCGAAACCATTACCGATCGTCTGCGGATGCTGGAAGTTATCTCGAGCTTCAATCCGCAGCCCGAAAGCGTGCCCATCAACTCCCTGATGCCCCAACCAGGAACTCCGCTTTCCGAGAACCCCCAAGTGGATCCTTTCGATCTGGTGCGCATGATTGCCTGCACCCGGATTGCCGTTCCCGGCGCCAAGGTGCGCCTCTCTGCGGGCCGCACCCGCCTCTCTGATGAAATCCAGGCACTCTGCTTCTTTGCCGGAGCCAACTCCATTTTTTACGGTGAGAAATTGCTTACAGCCGATAATCCGGAGACTTCCAAGGATCTGGCCCTGCTTGAGAAGCTGGGGCTTTGTCCACAGCTTCCGGATCGTAGCCAACAGGCCCCGGCCATTGACCATGATTCTCCGGCGTCTCCGGCCTGCCAGCAAGATGTCTCGGCACCTTCCTGCTCGTTGAACACCGGTTGTTGCTGAAGCGTCTGTGATGATTATTCTGGCAGCCAGGATCATTGAAAAGGCACAAGCGAGAGGCGCCTACTTCGTCAACCTGTTCTGTCGTGAGATGGTCAGAGTTGTGATTGCCAAACATCCAGCAATCACCAGTAGCAGAATAAAGGCGCAGTATTTTAGCGTTTCGATCGTATAAGGCGGATCATCGTCATCGACCTTATGTCTGATGGGTTTTCCCCGCATCCAGGGGAGAGGTTTCCTGAGTGAGAGAAAGACATCGCGGTAGTTCTTGTTGCGGTAGTCGTTGCGGAAGGTTTCCGCTTCGCGCATCATCAGATCGATGCGCTGATTGACGAAGAAGTCGGAGGTGGGGCGTGCCTCTTCATCTCCCTCTGGCCAGATTTCCAAGCTCTCGAGTTCAAGTGCCGTGTCATTGATCGCTAGACTGCGTATGCGGCTGACCAGATCCCTTGCCTCGGCAAGATTGGATGCGCCAGATGCTAGGAGGCGGCGCAAACCTGATTTGATGGTTTCAAACTGCTGGATCTGCTCAGGGGTCATTTGTTCGTCGAGGTCGCGGACCCGATCAATGCGGCGCTGCAATCTCACCCGCTCGACTTCAAATGGGTTGCGTACTGCCTGGGTGATGACCATGCCCTCATAGGCGTAGCGTAGCGGCATTACCGCGGCTGGGACAGGGATGCCACCCTTGTCCCGGACTACGCTGGCATCCTCGAACAGACCGCGATTCATTTCCTTGTAGGGCACAAGGGCTCCGGCAAGTAGCATCTGTGGCACCAAGAGCAGAGGGACAGCTGTCAGTGCGGCCCGCTCGGATTGCACCCAAGCCGAAACCATCAGTGCCAGTGCGGTTCCGGTCCATGCGGTGACACTCATCCATCCCCAATGGCTCAGGAGCATGCCTTCGATTTCGAGAAAGTGATTGCCGATCACCAGGTAGACCAGGCATTGCAGGGAGGCGAGAATGGCCAAGGCAATGAACTTTGCGAGGACGTAGGAAGTCGCGGTGGGTTGGCAGTTGCGCTCGCGTCGCAGGGTGGGCCGGTCACGCAGGATTTCCGTGGCCGAGTTGGTGAGTCCGAGGAACATGGCCACGGTGGCACTCAGGAACAGATAGGCCGGAATGTGAAGCGCACTCTGGAATTCGTATTGTCCGGAGGGAGAAGAGCGCAGGGTGATGGAAATCAGCGCGGCCAGCAGCGGGGCTTCCAGGCAGGTGCTGTAAATGGTGCCACGATTGCGGAACTTCGAAATGAAGGAACGCATGAAGTGGGTTAGGAATACGGCCAAAGTCGTGTGCATGCGGCGCCCCGAGATGCGTGGCACCGGCAAGGTGTCCTTGCGATGGATGGGTCGGGCGATGGGTGGTGGATCCGACTTGAGCGAATGTATCAGGGTTTGACCCTCGAAGCGTTCCTGCCAGAAGGTGGCCGGAAAGCGTCTGGCTGAGCTGCTCGGGCTGCCTCCGCTGCCACTGAGTGGAGTTTCCAGCACATCGAACACGAAGTCGGCACCCAGCGGGGCCTTGGAGCCGGCGGCTGGATGGGTGATGTCGAGTTCCTTGCAGGCCTCGCGGAAGTATTCGACCATCGCTTTGGGCGAGCCGAAGAAGGCGAGGCGCCCGCACCCATCCAGCAGCAGCACCTTGTCGAAAAGGGAGAGTACCTGGGCTCCCGGGCGATGCAGGGATGCGATGACAATCTTTTGCTGGGCAAGGGATCGCAGCGTTTCAGCCACGTGCTCGGAATCTTTGGAGGAGAGCCCGGAGATCGGTTCGTCGAAGAGGAAGACTTCGGTACGGCTGGCGAGATCGAGACCGAGATTCAGGCGGCTGCGCTCACCGCCTGAGAGGGATTTCTCTCCGGCCTGGCCAATGCGGCGATGGGCGATGGATTGGAGTCCGAGTTCGGCGAGGATGCCATCGACGCGGCGTTCGTGCTCGGCAAAGGACTGAGCCGGACGCCTGACCGTGCTCGCATGGCGCAAGTGTTCGCGCACCGTGAGCTGCGGGTTGAGCGCTTCTTCCTGCGGCATGTAGGCGATGAAAGGCACCAGCTTGCGGCGATTCTCGTAGAGGGATAAGCCATTGAGCCGGATGCTGCCCCGACTGGTTTTCATCTGCCCGGAGAGGGCGGATAGCAGGGTGCTCTTGCCGCAGCCGCTGGGTCCGATGATGCAGAGCATCTCTCCTCGGTTGACCTGGAAGTCAATGTGGTTGAGGGCACGCGCATCCGGGCTAAAATCGTGGGTCAGGTTCTCGACCTTGAGGGACTCGATCAAAGTGCGCTCCTCATCGAGGTAACCTTCTCGAAAGCGGCAGCGCACGGCCTGGCGCTCAGACAGACGGATCAATGCTCCGTCCTTGAGTTTGGCGCGTTGCCTCACCGTGGAGCCGTCGACGCGGATCGGGCCATCCTGGGACAGGATTTCGAGGTGCCCGATGCTCTCGGCGGCATCGTAGTGGATGTGCAGCAGGCAGGTGGGGGAGAGGCCCTGGCCGACGAGGAGGTCGCCTCGATGCAGGAGGGTGGGGTCGTTGGAGACCCGGTATTGCTGGCGCTCGTTGTTGAGCTTAAAGCGGCGTCCCGATTGTAGGGCCAGCCGACGCAGTTCTTGGAAGTTCATGTGAAAGCCGGCGGCATCCTTTAGGGTGGCGTTATTAGGGAATTCAAGGCGCTGCCCTTTTTCAAGAGCTGGGCCTTGGTCCACCCTTAGTTGGGTGTCGCCCAGCACCTTGATGTTGACTCGTAGGCCGAAGCGGACACGGATGACGCTGGCGCGGTTGCGACTGCGTTCGGCGTTGAAGCCGCGGCTCGCCGGTTCGAGATAGATGGTCGGATGGATCTCGGTGCGCTTGGAATCGAGGAAGAATCCGAGATCCTCGTGAGTGATGGTCCAGCCCGGAAGCACCAGTGGCTGTCCGGGGCGCATGCGCAGGAATGAACCGGATTCCACCAGGCGCCCACGGTTCCAGAGTGCCTGTTTGCCGGTGTTGCGCACCATGATCAGATCCGAACTACGGTAGATGCGGAATTGATGCCCCTTGGCCTTGTCGGGCAATTCCACGTCGCAATCCTCCTGGCCGAAGGTCAAGCGCTCGAAGGGAAGGGGGTTGCCGTCTTCGTCGGCTGCCATGCCCTGCATCTCACGCACGATGGCCGAGCCGAATTCGGGATGGCCAAGCCGCTTCATGAAGATCTCGAAGGTGGCGCGGTCCCGCTCAGAGCGTCCGGCGGCGTTGACCAGGGTGAAGAGCTGCAATCCGAGCGAGAGTTTTTCGCCAGTCGTGTAGGTTTCCTTGAGATCGAGGGCGAGGCGGGTAAGTGGCTTGGGGTGGCTCACGGCACGTCGCATGCGGCGCTGCATCCAACTGTGGTCGACCTCTGGGTAGGCGCTGTGCAGCAAATCGAGGATGAGATCCGCTTCGTGAGGGCTCATCTGGCCGTCGAGCATGGCGAATGCTGTAAAGGCGTCGACGAGTTCACCAACCTGCGCATCGCTGCCCGGACGCAAGGAGCGCATACGACCGATTCCGGGAATCAGCCCCAGTAGTCGGCGCATCAGGCTTCGCCGCCATCGTTTGGTCGGATTGCCCGCTTCTGCATGGGGTTTACTCACAAAGAAGCTTTTAGCGATGGCAGAGCGGCGCCGCAAGGCTCATGGATGCCAGTCAAGCTGGTAAAAAAGGGGTTTGCATTTCACCCTGAGAGGCTATCGTAAATCGTCTCCGGGACGTGCTGTCAGCGCCGCTTGTCGGTCAAACTGTCGTATCCCGGATTTTTTTACTCGTCATGTCAGATAGCCAGCCACCCAAGGATCCAAGCAGCAAGAATCAAGGCCAACCAGAGCCCTCCGGCTTCAATTGGCGAATGTTCGTCCTTTTTGCCATCGCCTCGATGGTGTTGGCGCTCGCTTTCGTTCCGATGGGGGATGGGGACAAAAAGCCCCTCAAGTATTCCCAGTTCCGCAAGGCCTGGGACCAGGAGCGTGTGATACTTGGGGATAAAAACATGCCGCTCAAGGTCTACACCACCGATACCTCCTACGATGCCACCATCGAAGGCTGGGTCATGCCCGAAAAGGAGTTGCCAAAAGACAGGGACGGCAAGCCCAAGAATAAGGAGACCATCGATATTGCCTTTAAAGTACCTGTCAATCTGGAGCTCCAGGGTGAAGCCGTGCGTGATATCCTGGGAGATGACATTCGGATCATTTCCAAGTCGACAGCCAGCCAGCAAGAGCTCGATATGATGGAAACCCTCACGCTTGCCGGTTTGAGGAGGATCAGGTCCCTGGGTGAGCTTGATGAAAAAGGCCACGATCCGAACCTAAGCATCATCAGCAGCGGCCATCCCGGCGAGGCCCTGATCACTGGAGTGCGTGCCAAAGCGACCAACCTGGTGACTCCCAAGGTGGATGGCAAGGAGTTGGATCCCTACCAGTTTCGCGTGAAAGTGTCTTCCATGATCCAAGCTGAAGCCTTGCGTGAATTGGTGAAGGACGAAGCCAGTTATGAGCGCAAGAAGGACTACCTGAAAGGTGCCCTGATGACTTTCCTGCCCTTCCTGCTGATCATCGCGATCCTGTTCTTTCTGTTCCGCCACCAGATGAAGTCTGCCGGGCGTGGAGCAATGTCCTTTGGTAAGAGCAAGGCACGTCTGCTCACCATGGATCGAAACAAGGTCACCTTCAAGGACGTGGCCGGTATTCAGGAAGCCAAGGAAGAGCTCTTCGAAATCGTCGATTTCCTCAAGGACCCACGCAAGTTCCAGAAGCTTGGTGGAAACATTCCCAAGGGCGTTCTCATGGTGGGTGCCCCCGGCACGGGTAAGACCTTGCTAGCCCGGGCCATTGCAGGCGAGGCCGATGTGCCCTTCTTTTCGATATCGGGTTCCGACTTCGTCGAAATGTTTGTCGGTGTCGGTGCTTCCAGGGTGCGAGATATGTTCGAGCAGGGTAAAAAGCACGCTCCCTGCCTCATCTTTATTGATGAAATTGATGCGGTTGGTCGCCATCGTGGTCACGGCATGGGAGGTGGTCACGACGAGCGTGAGCAAACCCTCAATCAGTTGCTCGTTGAAATGGACGGTTTTGACACCCAAGAGGGTGTAATCATCATTGCCGCCACCAATCGCCCGGACGTTCTCGATCCGGCCCTGCTGCGTCCGGGGCGCTTCGACCGTCAGGTGACAGTGTCCCTACCTGATGTGAATGGCCGTGAGGAAATCCTGCGTGTTCACGTCAAAAAGATCAAATTGGCCGCCGGCGTGGATCTCGGGGTCATTGCCAAGGGAACCCCGGGTTTCTCAGGAGCAGAACTCGCTAATCTCGTCAATGAATCGGCCCTGCTTGCCGCTCGTCGCGGCCTGAGTGCCGTGACGCTTGCCGAAATGGAAGAGGCTCGTGACAAGGTTCGCTGGGGCCGTGAGCGCCGCAGTCTGGCGATGTCAGACAAAGAGAAGGTGGGTACTGCTTGGCACGAAGCCGGTCACGCTTACCTCAACATGGTCGTGGCACACACCAGCCCGCTGCACAAAGTAACCATCATTCCAAGAGGTCCTTACCTTGGCGCCACCATGTATCTTCCTGATGGTGACAAGTATTCGACCCAAAAGAAGGAAGCACTGGCCAACCTTATCGTCACCATGGGTGGTCGCATCGCCGAAGCTTTCCACAGTGATGATGTCTCCAATGGAGCTTCCGGTGACATTCGCCAAGCCACCCAGCTCGCGCGCAACATGGTTTGTGAGTGGGGCATGAGCGATAAGCTGGGCATGGTTGAATATGGAGTCGGCGATCAGCCCGTCTTTCTTGCTCGTGACATGGGCAGCAATAAGGCGCGTAATTACTCGGATGAGACAGCAAAGCTGATTGACGCGGAAATCAAGAGCTTCATTGACAAAGCGTATACTGAGGCTGAGCGTATTTTAACCGAGAACAAGGACACTGTAGAGCTTATTGCCAAGGCACTGCTCGAATATGAGACGCTCGACGCAGGCCACGTCCAGGATCTCATTGATCATGGTGAGATGAAAAATCCACCCTCGCTTCCCAAGCCTCCTCCGGTCCCCACTCATCCAAGAAGGAGTCGAACAAGGAGTCGGAAAAAGAGAAAAAGCCTGACGATGACGGTCCGCTTCCAGGGGTGGCGGTTCACGCCTGAGTCCCCTCAGTATGGCAAATCGTGGTCGACACCAATCGACTTCCAAAGAGTGCCGCGGCCTGATCCGTCGCATTGAGGCGTTGGATGGTGTGGTTGCAGTTATCATCGGCCATTCCTATGGTGGCAAGTCTCTGGCGAGCAAGGCGAGTACGGGCTCCATCCGGGTGCAACGTCAGATGCCTGCTGGCCTGAAGGCGGTGATGCAGAGCTCCAGGGGTCTGCAGGAGTTATTCATTCGTATCGAGGGAATCCCGATCGAGGCAGTTGCAAGACAGATTGAAGACCTTTAGAGATCGATCATCAGTGTTTTTTTGATCGGATATTTTGAATCTGACACCACTTGCTGTATCCGTGAAAATCTTTCCTTTTGAAGAAGACAAAGTTTTTCCATGCGTCGCAATTGCGTTGGTTGTGCCTGATTCTAGTCGTGTCCGCTCTTCGAATCGGCACTGCCTCCCCCTAAACTAGACGAGGAAAACAAAAGGCCCTGACTTACGAACAGGTTCGCATGGATTTCATGACATGCATGAACGTTATCTTGATGGCAAGACTGCGTCACTCTATCACCGAGTGCGGTTTTTCATATCTCTCATGCCTGCAAATCTGCGAAAGCTTGGCCACTACGGGGTAGGGCGCAGCCCAAGGATTCCGCTACCGCACGTAACAACTCGGCTTCGTTCTCATTGATTTCACCATCCTGATTTGCAGTCAACCAGCAGAGGCGAAGAATCTGCTTTTTGACGATGGGAGTGGAAGCATCCATGAGCTCCAGATCCTGCGCGGCCCGACCAAAGTCCATCTCAACGATGGGAAGTTCACGACTGGTGTGTAGTGCATACTCTTCAAGGGCAGGTTTGAGAGCATCGGCATCGTTGGTGCAGGCTGAGAAGATCGTGAGCAGGTTGGCCAGTCCGATCTCAATTTGGCTGATGTGTTTGAAGCGGATGCTGGGCGGATTTCGTAGTCCGATGCCGACTTCAATGTGGCGCTTGCAAACTTGCTGTAGCATGAATTCAAAGAGATCGATCTGTCCGTCAGCCGCGATCAGTTGTTCAATAGTGGTGATCGCGAGACGTCCCTGATCGGGGGTCATCTGGCGCAATTGGGGAAGGCTAGCATCGATTTGGGCGAGTTTGTCGCGGGAGGCCAAAGCGGACTTTTCGTTGCTGCGCCTTATCGCGAGCTCGATGAGGGCCGAGCTGTGGCCGAGTCCATTCAAAATACGGCGTCCTTGCTCCTGTTGTTCTGCTGGAATAAGCAGACCAAACAGCGTGGCTTGGCCGTTGGTGGCTGCATCTGGCTCGATTGGTGGTGGTGTCGCGCTTGACTCATTGTTGGGGTTGTTCGCCGGTGAGTAGGGTCCGGGCACACCTGACGCATGAAGTTTTCCCGCGGCGATGAACTCCCGGGGGATGGGTGGCGGTGAGTTGCTCGAGCCACTGAAGCCCAGCGCGCCTTGAAGGTCTTCGCAACGCACGGGATCGCTGCCGCCCTTGAGCATTTCTCCCTTCCATTTGGGCTCGATGGCTCGGATTCGTTCTTCAATGGGTGGGTGGGTCGCCAGCATGCTACTCAGGCTGCTGGAGGCGAAAAACATGTGGCGCGCCTCGGTGGCCTTGGCGGCTTCAATCTTGCCGTGGTCGGAGAAGCCGCCGATCTTCTTGAGGGCTCCCGAGATGCCATCCGGGTGGCGGGTGAACTGTACTGCAGCGGCATCGGCAAGAAATTCGCGTTGTCGTGAGATCGCCGCCTGCAGGATGCGCGCGAAAAGCACACCAATCGAACCAATGATCCAGACCGCGACACCCAGCAGCACGATGGCAAGAATGAGGCCGCCGCCCTTGGAATCGCGAGAGCCGCGCATGAAGCGATAGGATTGCAGAAGTAAGCGGCCAATCATGGCCACCATCACCAGACCGAAAATCCAGCCGGTCAGGCGCATGTTGAGCTTCATGTCGCCGTTGAGGATGTGGCTGTATTCGTGAGCGATCACACCTTGGAGCTCCGCGCGAGTGAGTTGCTCGAGGGTGCCGCGGGTCACACCAATGACGGCGTTGCTCGGGTCGGTTCCTGCAGCGAAGGCGTTGATTGCGGACTCGTGATCCATCACCCAGACTTCGGGTGCCGCAATTCCTGAAGCGATGGCCATTTCCTCGACGACGTTGATCAACCGACGCTCGACAGGGTCATTGGTTGAGGGATCAACCCGACGGCCTCCCAGATCACTCGCAATGACCGCGCCTCCGCCGGACAGGCGGGCCAGTTTTGAGAGGCTGCCGATCAAAATCACGCCACCTACAATGAAGACGGTGCCGATGAAGAGCTCCATTTGCCACCAGCCCGGAGCTGGCTGAATGCTGTGTTCGGTCGATGTTGGTGAGGCCGCGGCGATCGTTGAGCCGACCAATACCAGATAGACCAGAAGGATGACCGCCAGTACGCAAAGGCTGAACCACAGGACCAGCTTGCGGCTGGCCTTGCGGGCTTGCTCCTGGGCTTCAAAGAAATTCATCGAGGCAACGCAATAGGCGGGCCGGAGAGGCCTGCCTCATGCATTAGAATTCGACCTTTGGGGCCTGCTTCTCGGCTTCGTTTGCAACTTCGAAAAGGGCGGCCTCGTTGAAGTTGAACATGCCGGCAATGATGTTGTTGGGGAACACCTCACGCTTGGTGTTGAAGGTCATGACAGAGTCGTTGTAGGCCTGACGGGCGAAGGCAACCTTGTTCTCGGTGGTAGTTAGCTCTTCGCTGAGTTGCATCATGTTCTGGTTGGCCTTGAGGTCTGGGTAGGCCTCGGCAACGGCGAAGAGGCGTCCGAGCACGCCACCCAGTCCGGCTTCGGCAGCACCCAGTTGGCCGATCATGCCAGGGTCTCCGGGATTGGCGGCAGCTGCCTTGCGCGCACTCTCAGCCATGTTGCGGGCGGAAATGACGGCGTCAAGGGTTTCGCGCTCGTGGGTCATGTAGCCTTTGGCCGTTTCTACCAGGTTGGGGATGAGGTCGTGGCGGCGCTTGAGTTGGACGTCGATCTGCGAGAAGGCGTTCTTGTAGACGTTTCTGAGTCGAACGAGGCCGTTGTAGATTCCGATCACAAAAAAGACCAAAATCAGGGCAACAAAAACGACGATGCCGAGGACGGATAGTAAAACGACCGTGGAATCGGCCAGAATGGGAGGTAGGAAGGCGGATACAAGGTTCATGATGGCACACTTTTAAGTGTCATGCCTGTCCGTGCCTATTAAAATATCGGACCAAATTTGTAACAAATTCGGAGATTGGAATCGTTGTGCTCCCACGTCTCAGTTCAATCGACCTCCTCGATCTGGATGCGCGGGAATACGGGCTTGGGTTTGCCGATGGAGTGGCCATCGGCAAGCAGTCCCCACTTTAGGTCGTCGAGGGTGAGTTTTTCGAAGCTCTCGAGCTTGAGCTGACTGGCGAGTTTGGCTGAAGCCTCGGGAAGGACAGGTGAGAGTAGCACCGCGCAGTGAGCCACGCTCTCACAGAGGTGTTGCAGCACGGTCTGCAGGCGCTCCGTGTTCTCGGTGTCCTTGTTGAGCTCCCAGGGTTTCATCCGCTCGGCGTATTGGTTACAATGCGTAACATGGCGATTCACGGCCTCGAGTGCCTTGTCGCAATCAAAGTGGTCCATGGCCACGTGGTAGGTGGCCGTGCAGTCCGCAAGAGACTGCTGCAGGGCCTTGTCGTCCTCGGTGAGTTCACCCGTTGTGCTGATGATGCCTCCAATGAAGCGCTGGCTCATGTTTAGCGCACGGTTGCAGAGATTGCCGAGTTCGTTGGCGAGCTCGGTATTGAAGAGCATGATCAGGCGTTCGAGATCGAAATCCGAGTCCTTGCCGGTGGCGATATCACGCACCAGGTAGTAACGCAGGGCATCGACACCGAATTTTTCAGCGAGTTCAGCCGGGTCCACGATGTTGCCCAAGGACTTGCTCATCTTCTCGCCCTTGATGTTCCACCAGCCATGGACCAGGAGCGAGGGCATCTCTTCGTCACTGAATCCCATCGCATGGAGCATGCAAAGCCAGTAGATGCCGTGGGCGGGAACCAGGATGTCCTTGCCGATGATGTGCACCGGGCGCCCGCCGGCTTTCCAGATGGAGTCGAAGTCGGGAAGATCGCTGCCCTCGGGCTTCTCGTAGCCGACGAAGCTGACGTAGTTGATGAGCGCATCGAACCACACGTAGGTGACGAAGTCGGGATCGAAGGGAAATTCGATGCCCCAACGCAGGCGCTCCTTGGGACGCGAAATGCAGAGGTCGGTGCCGGAGTTGCGCTCCAGAGCCTTGAGTAACTCGTTCTTGCGGAAGGCAGGGAGGACAGACTCAGGCGTGGAATCGAGAAAGCCTTGAAGCCACTCGGTGTGCTCGCTGAGTTTGAAATACCAGTTCTCCTCCTCGATCAGGACGACTTCGCCCCATTCTTCGCCGAACTTGCCGTTCTCATCGCGGTCCTTGTCGCTGAGAAATTGCTCCTGGCGCACGGAGTAGTGGCCGGAGTGGGCCTTCTTGTAGAGTTGGCCTTCTTTTTCGAGCCGGCTGAGAATGCCTTGTACGCAGGCTTTGTGTCTATCGTCGGTGGTTTCGGCCCAGCCGTCGTATTCGAGGCCGAGGGTTTCCCAAAGTTTGATGAACTTTTTGGTGGTGCGCTTGACGAAGGTGGCGGGGTGCACACCTTCCTTTTCCGCGGTTTGCTGCACCTTCTGGCCGTGCTGGTCGACACCTGTAAGGAAGAAAGTCTCGTCTCCGCGCAAGCGGTGGTAGCGGGCGATCACATCGGCAAGCACCTTTTCGTAGGCATGGCCGATGTGGGGCGAGCCGTTGGTGTAGTCGATGGCGGTGGTCAGGTAGAACATGGGTGGGCGGAGGAGCTAAGCAGAGGACAGGCTGGGGTCAAGACTTCGCGGGGCGCGGCTCAGAACGATTCAGGGGACTTCTCGGAGGTCGGGAAATGGAGGCCGATGTTGCCTTTTTCGAGGGGAATCTCGCTTCCATCCGGGCCAATCAGCTTGAGGTCGAAGTCCAGCTTGTCCCGGCTTCGGTAGCAATAGCGGATGGGATGCCAGCCGGCCTTCAGCGGCAGCGCTGCCTCCATCTGGTATTGGCCAGCATTCCTGTTTTCGCTGATGAGGCGGATGTTGTGCACGAAAAGCATGCTGTGACCTTGTCCCGATATCTTGAACTGATAGCGGCCGTCTTGCGGGATCCTCACCGAACTGCGCAGCTCGAGGGCGAGAGGTGGCCGATGTTTTTCGGAGCGCTGGGCTTTTGAGTCGAGCACTTCAAGGGCTTGCGCCAGACAGGAGGCCTTGCCTTGGATGGTGGCTTTTCCAAGGCTTTGGAACTGGGGCATCCAAGGCCACTGGTCGCTGAAGCTTTGGAATGAAAATCCGCTGACGAGTTTGGTGTCCAAGCCGAGTTGGGCTGGGATGAGAGTTTCATCATAAGGTCGCTTGGCGGAGGGATTGGGCAAGCGGTTCTGCAGCACGGCAGCCTGCATGTTCTTTTGCACGTCTGCCATGCCTTGCTTGTCGGCAAGATCCAGCGTCTCCTTGGGGTCTTTCTTCAGGTCGTAGATGCGGAAGGCTTCCGTGCCCTCCTTGATGCCTGTGCGGATGCCCTTGTAGCCATCGAGGTGGATGACCTGCATCTGGTCGCGTGGTCGCCCCCGATTGCAGGGTGCGAACGGCTCGTAGTTGGGGGTTTTGCCACCCACGGCATACTCGCAGTAGATGGTGCTTGGGGCTTGAAGGCTTTTGCCGCTGAGGGTCGGCATCAGGGAGACGCCGTCGGAAGCGGCAGGAGCGGTGAGTCCGGCGGCCTCGGCAAAGGTGGGCAGCCAGTCCCAGTGACCGCTGGGCTTTTTGGTAACGCGTCCAGCGCGGGTCAGCTTGGGCCAGCGGGCGATGGTGGGAACGCGTAGGCCGCCCTCCAAGGTGTCGCGCTTGATGCC
>JAURCU010000025.1 GCA_030828305.1 Luteolibacter sp. | reverse complement strand
GCTGGAAGCTTTATGTCGGTGGGCCCAAGGCGATCGGCGAGGCGATCAAGAAGACCTACAGCCTGCGTGGCGCGCGCAAGTTCGACTGTCAGATGATGGCCAAGGCTTATGGCAAGAAGTTTGAGGTGGTGGTGACCACGGCGGCCCGAGTGCCTGCCGAGAAAACCACGGTGGAAGCCGCCGGGGGCCATCTCAAGGGCTGCCGCATTGGCTTCGACTTGGGCGCCAGCGACTACAAGGTGAGTGCGGTGATCAACGGCGAGGCCGTGTTCACCGAAGAGGTGCCCTGGGATCCCAAAAATCAGGTGGATCCTGGCTACCACTACCACAACATTTCCTCCGCCTTGCACCGCGCTGCCGCCCACATGCCGCGTGTGGATGCCATTGGCGGAAGCTCGGCGGGCATCATTGTGGACAATGAGATTCGCGTGGCATCTCTGCTGCGTTCCATCCCCAGATCAAAGTATGACTTTGCGGCTTCGGTCTTCAAGCGGGTGCAGAAGGATTGGCAGGTGCCGATGACGGTCATGAACGACGGTGACGTCACCGCTCTCGCCGGTGCGCTTTCCCTCAAGAAGACTGGCATGCTGGGCATTGCCATGGGTTCCAGCGAGGCGATCGGCTACATGGATCCCAAGGGGCACATTCTCGGCTGGCTCAACGAACTGGCCTTCGCCCCCGTCGACTACAACCCCAAGGCCGAGCCTGATGAATGGTCCGGTGATCAAGGGGTGGGCGCGATGTATTTCTCCCAGCAGGCGGTCAACAAGCTCTTGGGTGCCGCCAAGATCAAGTTGCCCAAAAACATGGGCCTGCCCGAGCGCCTGGTCGAAGTGCAGAAGCTGATGGCCAAGGGAGACAAGCGTTGCGTTAAGCTCTACGAGACCATTGGTGTGTATCTGGGCTACACCATTGCGCATTACATCGATTTCTATGACTACAAACACATGCTCATCCTCGGTCGGGTGACTACCGGAAAAGGTGGAAATATTGTGCTCAAGAAAGCGCGCGAAGTGCTTAAGAAAGAGTTCCCTGAAATCGCCAAAAAGGTCACCTTGCATGTGCCCGATGAAAAATCCCGCCGCGTCGGCCAAGCCGTTGCGGCCGCGAGTCTCCCCAAGCCCTCCAAGAAGTGATGAAGCTCCACCAGCCCAACGCCGGACTCTTTATACCGGATGCACAACCCGAAGCTGAAGCTCTGGAACGAGTGACCCATCTTGGCATTGGTGCCCATCAGGACGACCTCGAGTTCATGGCATTTCATGGCATTCTTGAATGCTACCAAAACGATGCCAAGTGGTTCGGTGGCGTGACCTGCACCAATGGAGCCGGTAGCGCCCGCAGTGGCAAATACGCAGAATTCACTGATGAGCAAATGCAGGCCATTCGCCGCGAGGAGCAGGACAAGGCTGCCGAGATGGCTGGCTACGCCGCGATGTTTCACCTCGATCATCCCAGCTCGCATATCAAGAGTGCGGAGAACCTGAGTCTGAAGTCTGATTTGCTTGCCATTCTCCAGGCCACGCAGCCTGAGGTGGTCTACACCCACAACCCTTGCGACAAGCACGACACCCACATTGGCGTGACCATGGCCGCTCTGCAGGCGCTGCGTGAACTTCCTGCCGAGCAGCGACCAAAACAGGTAATTGGCTGCGAGGTCTGGCGCGATCTCGACTGGCTGGGCGATGACGAGAAAGTCGTCATGGATGTCAGTGGTCACGACGAATTGGCGGCCAAGCTCAATGCCTGCTTCGACTCGCAGATTGCCGGCGGTAAGCGCTACGATCTGGCGGTGCTGGGTCGCCGCAGTGCCAATGCGACCTTCTTCGACTCGCATTCCACCGATGATTTCAATCAGGTGATCTTCGGCTTGGATCTTACGCCCCTGGTGGCTGATGAATCTCTTGATATGATCAACTATGTCCTCGGCTTTGTGGAGCGCTTCCAACAGGATGTGAGGGCGAAAATTAGCAACCGTCTAGGCTGACATGGAAATCATCATTCAAAAGAACTCGCAGCAGGCTGCCGATGTGGGCGCCCGCATCATCCGCGGCTTGATTGCCGCAAAGCCCGATGCGGTGATTGGTCTAGCCACCGGAAGTACTCCAGTTTCCATGTATCAGAGGCTTATCGAGATGGATCTCGATTGGAGCCAGGTGACCACCTTCAACCTCGATGAGTATATCGGTTTGCCAAAGGAGCATCCGCAGACCTACCATAGTTTCATGTGGGAGAATCTTTTCAACCACATCAACATCGACCCGGCTAAGGTGCACATTCCTGACGGCAATGCCGAAGATATTCCCGCCCACTGTTCGGCTTATGAGAAGGCGATTGCCGATGCCGGTGGCATTGATCTGCAGGTGCTCGGTATCGGCTCGGATGGTCACATCGGTTTCAACGAACCAACCAGCAGTCTCGCCTCGCGTACCCGCATCAAAACGCTCACCGAGCGGACGGTTCAGGATAATGCGCGTTTTTTTTCGAGTGCTGAGGAAGTGCCGCGCCACGTGATCACCATGGGCATTGGCACCATCATGGAGGCCCGCACCAATCTTCTGCTTGCTTTCGGTGACAACAAGGCCGACGCCGTGGCGGGCATGGTGGAAGGTCCCATCACCGCCAACAACCCGGCCACCGTGCTTCAGATGCATCCTTCGGTGAAGGTCTGTCTGGATGAGGCTGCCGCCATGAAGCTCGAGCGCGCCGATTACTACCGCTGGGTGTATGAGGGCAAGCCCGAGTGGCAGCGGGATCGTTAGGCTGCTGCGCAGCCTGTTCTTAGTTGATTTCGCTCCGCTCAATCTACGAGGGGAGCATGGCCAGCCGGCCATGGTGTTGTTGATTTGCCAACTCACTCTGTTCGTTGGCCCTTCGGTCGTTCCTAGTTCTTAGTTGTTCATCGGTGCGGGTTTTGGATTCATTTCCTGATCGATCCTCATCTCCAGGGCCGTAATCTGTCCCATGCGTTTCCTGAGTTTCCCCCTGATTTTTTTCAGCCTGAATGCGGCGCTCCTGGCGGAACTCGTTCAGATTTCAGGGATCTACCCGTCGCTGGCGATGTTCAACAACGAGGGCGAATGTGGCACAGGTGCGGTGGTGCCTTGGGCGGATCGCCTATGGGTGGTCACCTATGCGCCGCACAAGCCAAAGGGCTCATCGGACAAGCTTTATGAGATCACGCCCGGGCTAAAACAGATCGTGCGTCCTGAATCCATCGGCGGCACGCCGGCCAACCGCATGATTCACAAGGAGAGCGGCCAGCTTTTCATCGGCCCCCATGCGATTGATGCCAAGGGGACGGTCAGGACCATTCCCTACAGTGAAATGTTCGGTCGCCCGACAGGCAACGCCCGCCACCTTACCGATCCCGTAAACAAGATTCTCTACGCAACCATGGAGGAGGGGATTTACGAGGTCGATGTGAAGAGTCTCGAAGTGAAGGAACTTTGGCAGGACGAGCACTTTGCCGGTGAAAAGTGGAAGGGTCATGAGCAGCGCGAGGGACGCCCAGCCAACCTCCACGGCTATCATGGCAAGGGCTTTTACTCGGGGCAGGGCGTCTACGTGTATGCCAACAATGGCATCCATGGAGCTCCACGGGATCCGACCATCACTTCTGGCGTACTCGCCGAATGGGATGGTAAGGCGGACCACTGGAAGGAAATCCGCCGCAACCAATTCACCGAGGTCACAGGTCCCGGTGGCATTGAGGGCAGCGCCAACCCTGCGACCGACCCGATCTGGGCAGTGGGCTGGGATTATCGCTCGCTCATTCTGGGCGTGCGCATGCCCGACACGGGTTGGAGCTTCTACCGCCTTCCCAAGGGCTCCCACAGCTACGACGGAGCTCACGGCTGGAACACCGAATGGCCGCGCATCCGCGACATCGGCGACGACGACTACTTGATGACCATGCACGGCACTTTGTGGCGCTTCCCCAAGACCTTTACGCCGCAGAATTCAGGCGGCATTGAGCCCCGCTCCAATTACCTCAAGGTCATTGGAGACTTCGCCAGGTGGGGTGACCATATTGTCTTTGGTTGCGATGACACCGCGAAGAGCGAGTTCCTCAACAAGCGCAAGGCCAAGGGGCACATCGCCGGACCCCAATCGCAGTCCAACCTGTGGTTTGTGGAGCCCGAGAAGATCGACCAACTCGGCTTGGCGATTGGCAGGGGAGCGGTGTGGCACAGGGATGCGGTGAAAGCAGGCGTGCCTTCGGATCCGTATTTATTCTCCGGATATGACAAGCGGGGGCTGCATCTCGCCACCGACAAGAAGGCAACCATCACGATGGAAGTAGATGAAAAGGGCAATGGCACTTGGAAGAAGTTCAAGAAAGTAGAAGTCGAGAGTCATGCATTTGTTGCCTTTCAGACTCAGCAAAAAGGCGCATGGATTCGTCTCACCAGTTCCACGGATCTTGAGCAGGCGACCGCGGCATTTACCTATCGCCAAAGCCGGAAAGTTATGCCCTCAGATGCATTCGATGGACTGGCAGATGCCAATGGAGAGTTCAGTGCGGGTGTGATTCGTGCGCATGGTGGCAACCTGAGGACTCTGGGCTATGCTGCCGTCGATCAGCATGGAGAGGACATCGGCTACTACGAACTCGATGCGGATCTGAACTTGGTCCGCAAGGAGGACGAGAAAATGCACAAAAGCATGAAGGAAAAGACCATGATTCCTGCGGATGCATATACCATCGATGAAGCATCGGTGCTCTTCGTGGATGATGACGGTCGTCGCTGGAGATTGCCACTTCCAAGCAAGGATTTTGCCAAGCATCGCATGGGCAGCCATCGGGTGGCTCGCGAGGTGGCCACTGAGCGCGACCTCTGTCACTTGGCTGGCACCTTTTACGAATTGCCCGCGCGCAATGCCGGTGACTTTGCCAAACTGCGTCCGGTGACGACTCACGGCAAAATGGTTCATGACTTCTGTTCCTACCGTGGTCTGTGGGTGCTCTCTGGAGTGAAGGCCGATGCCAGAGGCAAACACATTATCCGTTCGGATGATGGCAAGGCCGCCCTATGGCTCGGGGCCATTGATGATGCTTGGAAGATGGGCAAACCGGTCGGTGTGGGTGGTCCTTGGAAGAATAGCCGGGTGAAGGCCGGAGTGGCTTCGGATCCCTATTTGCTGACGGGTTATGATCGCAAGAAGTTGGATTTTGTCTCAGATACAGACCTTATGTTGACGATTGAGATAGACCTCACCGGGGATGGAAATTGGCAGAGCCAACCAAGCATTCCAATTAACGCAAATGTGCGGAAGTCGGAGGCATTTGATGAAACATTCTCTGGATACTGGATCCGCTTCACCGTTGACAAGGATTGCATGGCTTCTGCCATTTTGACCTACGAATGAGCCTCAAACCCCTGATTGCTTAGGGTTTGCTGATTTTCCGCTCCCCGAAAACAATCTTGCCCCCGGGCGCGGGAACAGGGATGCTTGCTGTGTCGCATGGCCCGTAATGGAAACAAACGCAAGGGAGACTCCGAAGCCCCATCGCGCTGGAGCAATGAGGTGACCGGCATCCTGTGGATGGCTGGAGGTTTGTTGCTACTGCTCTCTGTGGTGCGCTATAGCCCCGCCGACCTGCCGCGTTGGGGTTTTCTTGAGGCTTTTTCGGTTAAATCCGGAGTCGAGGGCCAAAATCTCATCGGGCCTGTGGGTGGTGTCCTTGGCTTCGTGCAGATCCTGCTCTTTGGAGCGGCCGCCTTTCTGGTTCCCGTAATGCTGATCTGGTTTGGTGTAATCAAGTTGGCTTTCGATGGCCGTATCTGGCCGCGATGCGTGATTGGCTTCTCTGTGATGCTGATTTCGGGATCGGCATTTCTTGAGGCTGCCGACTTTTTTTTCAAAGGCTGGGCGAATCGTTGCAGCATCAGTCCGGGGCCTGGTGGGGTGATCGGTCATGGCGTGGGTGGTCTGGTGATGGTCAAGTTGCTGGGTCAGACAGGCACGATCATTGTCGCCATCACCGCCTATGCGGTGGCGATGATCCTGGTCACTGGGCAAAAGCCCGTAGCCTTTTCCAAAGCCTGCATCGCTTGGACGTGGAACAAGGTTAGAACCTGGTGGAAGCAACGCGGTGAGTCCGGCAAGATTGAGCGCCGAGAGCGTGAATTGCTCCGGGAGAAGGAGAAGGAACGTGAGAAGCGCAAGCGAGAGCGCGAGGAACAGAAAAAGGTAGAAGAAGAAAAGAGGGCCGAAGAGGATGCCATGGATGGTGGCCAGACCATGCTGCCGCTCAAGGAAACACCTGCTCCGCAGATCATCGATTCCTCCCAACGCCGGCAGGAGGCGGATGTGGCTCCAGGAGCCAAGCCCTTCGAGCGCAAGAAACCCACCCACCAGTTTCTCTCGGTCTCTGACTTCGAGGACTATGACCTTCCCGGCTTTGACCTGCTCGATGAAATGAACGACAGCGATGCGCCTGAAGCCGACAAAGACCAGCTCATTGAGACTCAGACACTCATCGTCGACACACTCAAGGCTTTCGGAATTGATGTGACTCCTGGCGATATCACACGTGGCCCGACCATCACCCGTTACGAGATTTACCCTTCCACCGGCCTGCGTGTGTCGCGCATTTCCCAGCTTGAACCGGATTTGGCCCGCGCCACGCGTGCCGAGCGTATCAATATTCTCGCACCCATTCCCGGCAAGGACACCGTTGGTATCGAAATTGCCAATACTGACAAGGTAGCAGTTCCACTGCGTGAATTGGTTCACGACACCGAGTTCCGCTCCGCCAAAAAGAAGATCCCCTTGGCCTTGGGTAAGGACGTCTATGGTCGCGCGGTGATTGGCGATCTGGCGGCCATGCCGCACTGCCTGGTAGCGGGTGCCACCGGATCGGGTAAGTCGGTGTGCATCAATTCCATCATTGCCTCCATGCTCTTCAAGTTTGGACCTGACGAGCTGCGCTTCATCATGGTTGACCCGAAAGTGGTGGAAATGCAGATGTACAACCGCCTGCCGCACCTGGTGGTGCCCGTGGTCACGGATCCCAAGAAGACCGTCTCGGCCCTCAAGTGGGTGGTCAATGAGATGGAGAAGCGCTACCGCATCTTCGCCAAGGAGGGGGTGCGCAACTTCGATGGCTTCAACAACCGGCCACGCAAGGACGCCAAGGGCAATGCCCTGGAGGCTGAGTCCGAGCCCGCAGCTGAAGAAGAGGAACTCGTGGCCGAGAATGCGGCAGCTCCTGATGCAGTGGACGAAAATGGCATTCCCGCAAGTCATCAAGCCCCGCCTTGGGCCGACGAGGATGTCGATCACGACAAGGAGACCGTCGAGTCCATTGCCACGGCCCTCGAGGATGGTGATCTCACTCCGGAAGCCGACCAGAACGAACTCGGGCTCGATCTGGACGAGGAGGAGGAAATCCCCGATCGCTTCCCCTACATCGTGGTGCTTATCGACGAACTTGCTGATCTCATGCAAACGGCTCCGGCTGACGTCGAGATGTGCATCGCGCGCATTGCCCAGAAGGCGCGCGCCGCCGGCATTCACCTAATCATTGCCACTCAGACGCCACGTGCCGACGTCGTGACGGGCATCATCAAGGCCAATATCCCAAGCCGCATTGCCTTCCAGGTGAGTTCGCAGCTTGATTCGCGTGTGATCCTCGATACCAAGGGTGCCGAAAAGTTGGTTGGTAAGGGTGACATGCTCTACCTGCCGCCAGGATCCGCCAAATTGGAGCGCGCCCAGGGTGCCTTTGTGACTGACGAGGAAGTCGAGCGCATCATCGATCACTGCGCTGCCCAAGGTGAGCCGAAGTTCGAACAGGACATCGAGAAGGCCATCATGGAGGGTGGGGGAGACGATGAGGACGAGGTATCCGATGCTGACGAGGAAATGATCCAGCGCTGCATTGAGGTGGTCATGCAGGAGCAGAAAGCCAGCACCTCACTCTTGCAGCGCCGTCTGCGCCTCGGCTACACACGCGCCGCCCGGATGATCGACATCATGGAGCAACGCGGAATCGTCGGCCCGGCCGATGGCGCCCGGCCTCGCGAGGTCTTCATGAGATGAGGGTCAAAGATAGCTCAAGTGCTTAGGGCACGAAAAATACGGAAAAGCGTGATTTTCCGGTTGTCAAAAATCCAGCCTCCGTCCTTACTTTCCGCCCGCCGCCATTGGGTCCTCCCTGAGCGGTTGCAAGGATAAGGCTCAATAGCTCAGTTGGTAGAGCAGCGGATTGAAAATCCGCGTGTCCCTGGTTCGATCCCGGGTTGAGCCACCATCCTTCGCCTAAAAAGGCCCGCCCTGTTCAAGCGGGCTTTTTTGTGTTCTCGTCACTCCGCCCCGGATGTGCTCGCCAAATACCATGCCGCTTAGCTTGACAGCATGGCCGAGGCTAAGAAAGCGGTCTTGGGGATAACAGATCATCAAGCATGCCTTTATGGGTATGGAGTGATACCAGAATGGGGGTTTCCGAGTCTTTATATTTCTTGCCAAAGCGTGGTCAGATGAAAGCTTCATAGGGTATCATTTGTAAACAGTGCTATATTTTTCAGGATGAGGTGTTTTCGACATTTTCTTTGCCTTGCGATCGCTCTCGGAGCGGCGGGTCTGCTGTCGATGTGTGAACGGCCCGATAAGGCGGGTGGTCAAGTCGTGGAGACTCCGCTGGCCCCGTTGGAAACGGAGAGCGTGTCTCCTGATCCTGCCGCGCCACTCTCCTACAACCGAGACGTGCGGCCCATTCTCTCGGACAAGTGCTTTGCCTGTCACGGGCCGGACCGAGGAGCTCGCGAAGCGGATCTGCGCTTGGATGTGGCGGAAGACGGCAGGGGCTATGATGGCGCTCATGCCTATGCCGCTGTGCCGGGTGACGTTGAAGCCAGTGAGTTGGTCGAGCACATCCATAGCGACAAGCCGAAGTCGATGATGCCTCCGCCAAAGGTGAAGAATCCACTGAGTGAAGATGAGAAGGCCATCCTGGTGCGCTGGATTGAAGAGGGAGCCAAATACGAGCCGCATTGGGCCTTCCTGCCCATTGAGAAATCCGAACCGCCTGCTCTAGATGATCCGTGGATCCGCAACGACATCGATCGTTTTGTTCATGCAAAGTTGAGCGAACAGGGAATCAAACCCTCACCAGAGGCCAGCAAGGTCGCTTGGCTGAGAAGGGTGACTCAGGATCTTACCGGATTGCCGCCGGCGCTCGATGCGATTGATGTCTTTGCCGCTGATCAATCACCGGAAGCTTACGAGAAAGTCGTCGATGAGTTGCTCGAGAGTGACGACTACGCCGAGCATATGGCGAGTATCTGGTTGGATAACGCGCGCTATGCGGACAGCAACGGCTTCCAGTTCGATAACCGGCGCAAGATGTGGCCATGGCGGGACTGGGTGATTCATGCCTATCGCTCCAACATGCCCTTCGACCAGTTCGTGACAGAGCAGCTTGCCGGCGACCTGCTACCAAATCCCACCGAAGATCAGAGGATTGCGACGGGTTTCAACCGCAACCATCCCACCACCATTGAGGGGGGAGTGATCGAGGAGGAGTATCGAGTGACCAATGTCAACGACCGCACCACTACCATGGGCACGCTCTTCATGGGGCTGACTTTGGAATGCACCCGTTGCCACGATCACAAGTACGATCCCATCACTATCGACGAGTATTACGAACTCTACGCTTTCTTCAATACGGGAGCCGACCCGGGCAAGGGCGAGAAGCACAAGTCGATCAAGCCCTTCATTGAGCGCTCTGTGGGTGATCAGAAAGGCGAGGTCATGATCATGGAGGAGAAGCCACGCAAGACCTTCATCCTGGAGGGTGGGCAGTTCGACCAGATTGGCGCAGAAGTTCGGCCGGACGTACCTGATGTGCTGCCAGCTTTCGGGGATCGTCCCCGCAACCGCCTCGGCCTGTCTCAATGGCTCTTGGCCGAGGAGAATCCGCTGATGGCACGCGTCACGGTCAACCGCCTATGGCAGCAGTTCTTTGGTATCGGACTCTTCAAGTCGCCGGACAACCTGGGTTTGCAATCGGAAGTGCCGAGCCATCCACGGTTGCTCGATTATTTGGCGGCTGATTTCCGCGAGCAGGGTTGGGATCTGCATGCCTTTATCAAGCAAGTGGTGCTTTCGTCGACCTATCGCCAGGACTCGACCCACCGACCCGAGCTGCAAGATCCCGACAATCGTTTGCTGGCGCGTGGCCCATCCTTCCGCCTGCCTGCCGAGATGATTCGGGATCAGGCGCTCTATGCCAGCGGGCTCCTGAGCCGCAAGCAGGGTGGTCCCTCTGTATTCCCGTATCAGCCCAATGGCGTATGGGAGGACCTGAACGCGCCCAAGAGCCATGCCGAGTTCTATATAGAGTCCAAGGGTGAGGATCTCTATCGCAAAAGCTTGTATACCTATTGGCGTCGTGCGGCAATCCATCCGGCGATGCAGATCTTCGATGCACCCAGCCGGGACGTCTGTTCGGTGAAGCGAGAAACGACCAACACACCCCTGCAGGCGCTGGCAACCCTTCATGATCGTACCTATGTTGAGGCATCGCGCAAGTTGGCGGAGCGGGTCATTAAGCAGCAACCCGAAAGGAGCGCTCAGATCGCTCTTCTGATGCGTCACGTGCTTTCCCGCGAACCGGACGATGAGGAAGCGGCTCTGCTACTCGGGCTGCATGCCGAGCGCTTGGCGACTTACCGCAAGGAGCCGCAAGCCATTTCCAAGTTGATGGCAGTGGGTGAGTCCAAGCCGGATGTCTCACTTGATGCCGATCAAGTGGCTGCCTTGGCTGATGTGGCCCTGGCAATCTTCAACCTCAGTGAAACTTTGACCCGCAAATAGATATGGATGACCTCAATAAGCTGATTCACACCATGGATCGTCGTCGTTTTCTACAACTGGGTGCAGCGGGTCTTGGGGGCATGGCGGTCTCAGGGATGGCGCATGCGCAGAACCAGAAGTCTGTGCCGCAAGGCGCCCACCACGCCCCCAAAGCCAAGCGAGTGATCTACCTCTTTCAGGCCGGTGGTCCGGCACAGGTGGACCTCTTCGATCACAAGCCCGAACTGATCAAATACCACGGCAAGGACATCTTCTCACTCATCAAGCAACAGGGTCGCCTTACGGGTTTCAACAACACCCACAAGCAACATCCGGTCATCAACACCCAATATGAGTTCAAGCAATATGGGGAAAATGGTGGAACCTACAGCGAGTTGCTACCGCACATGGCGGCGATCAGCGACCAATGGACGACCATCAAGAGTGTCAGCACCAAGCCCATCAACCACGATCCGGCCCTGACTTTCATGCAAACGGGCCACAACCTGCCGGGCCGGCCCTCGCTGGGTTCCTGGTTGAGTTACGGGCTGGGCACCATGAACCGTAACCTGCCGGACTTTGCCGTGCTGGTCTCCTCGGGGGATCTGCCTAACATGCAGCCTCTCAACAGCCGACTGTGGGGCGCCGGCTTCCTGCCGGGTAAGTATGCAGGGGTGCGCATGCGCTCGGGCAACGATCCCGTCCTGTTCCTGAAGGACCCGAGCGAGAAGCCCATCACCGACCGGCGCAAGATCCTCGATGTGATCAACGAGATCAACGCCAAGGAGTTGGCCCGTAGCCACAACCCGGAGGTGGAGACCCGCATTGCCCAATACGAGATGGCCTACCGCTTGCAGAGTTCGGTGCCAGACCTGGCCGATCTCTCCGACGAGCCGCAATCCACCTACAAACTGTATGGGGAGGATGCTCGTAAGCCAGGAACCTTCGCTTACAACTGCCTGATGGCACGCCGCCTGGCCGAACGCGATGTTCGCTACGTGCAGCTCTACCATTCCGGTTGGGATCACCACTTCAACCTGCCGGCTCACTTGCCCAAGCGCTGTCGAGAGGTCGATCAGCCATCCGCTGCCTTGGTGACCGATCTGAAGCAGCGCGGCATGCTCGATGACACCATCGTCCTGTGGGGTGGGGAATTCGGACGCACAACTTTCAGTCATGATGGCAAGGTTCGTGAAAGCTATGGCCGCGATCACCACGCAGGGTGCTTCACGATGCTGGCCGCTGGGGGTGGCTTCAAACCGGGCCTCATTCATGGCAAAACTGATGACTTCTGCTATGGCATCACTGAGGGTGAGGTGCCTGTTCACGACCTCCACGCCACGGTGCTGCATCAGCTCGGCTTGGATCACGAGCGCCTGACTTTCAAGCATCAGGGCCGTAACTATCGCCTGACCGATGTGCATGGCCACGTGGTCAAAGACCTGCTCGCCTGACATGTGCAACGTTTACCGGCTCAAGGAGAAGAAGGTCGTTGCGGATATAGAAGATGCGGTCAATGAGAGCATTCGCCAACTGGCATCCAAACTGATCCGGCGCTCAGGTCGTGGCCCAGTAATGAGACAGCAGGGCAGTGAGGTGGTGGTGGAAGAGATGCGCTGGGGCTTTGAGCGCGGCTTCAGTGACTCCATCAACAATGCCCGCACTGACAACCTGAAGTCCAAGGTCTGGGAAGAGGCCTATGAGAAACGGCGTTGTCTGGTGCCCATCACCGAGTTCTACGAATGGCAACCATTGCCCTTCGATAAGAAACAGCCTCACGCCTTTCGCCACCCTGATGAGGATGAGTGGTTGTGGGTGGCCGGGTTGTGGGAGCCCTCCGAGCGACATGGAGCGTGTTATGCGACCCTGACTACTGAGCCATCAGCGGCGATGGAGCCCATTCACGACCGAATGCTCGCGATCGTGGGACTGAAGCGTGGTCTAGAGTTTCTGGCAGGATCTCAACTCAACTCGACTCCTTACAATGGTCCTCTGACCATCACCCCCTGCGAGAGCCCGTTGAAGCAAAAAGGTCTTTTGGATCAAGCACAGGGCGAACTATTCTGAAGTTGTGAGTTTTTATTGCGCCATCGCCCGAGGGCATGCTCATCACGGGCCTTATCATGATAAGGAGTATGGTTTTCCGCTCAAGGATGATGACGAACTCTTTGGTCGTTTGATCCTGGAAATCAACCAGGCCGGTCTGTCGTGGTTGACCATCCTCAAAAAGCAGGAGTCCTTGCGCGTGGCCTACAGTAATTTCGAGATCTCCAAGGTGGCACGCTACGGTGAGCGCCAACGCCAACGCCTGCTTGCCGACGAGGGCATCATCCGCAATCGCCTGAAAATCGATGCGGTCATCCACAACGCCAAGGTAATCCTCCAGTTGCAGAAGCAATACGGCTCTTTCTACAAATGGCTGTGCCTGCATCACCCGCTTTCCAAGGCGGAGTGGGTGAAGCTCTTCAAGAAGACCTTCAGGTTCACCGGCGGCGAAATTACCGGCGAGTTTCTGATGAGCATTGGCTTTTTGCCGGGAGCGCACCATGCGGATTGCCCGGTCTACCGGGAAATCCTCGAACGAAAGCCAAAGTGGCTCCTCTGCTCAGAAGCGATGCTGCCTCGCCAAGGATCAACAGGTAGGCAAATTTAGACGCATGATATGGATTGGGCTGTTTTTTGAGATGGGAACGAAGTGCGCCCCATGTCAAAACTGTTCATTTGAACAACTAAGATCTTGACCTGTCATCTGCTCTGGCTCATGGCTGAGAAATGCCTTGTCCGCCTCGCTCAGCTCGCCCTCTGACTGCTCTCTTTATCGACTGCGACTCCTTTTTCGCCTCGGTGGAGCAGCAGCTGGAGCCGAGTCTTCGCGGCAAACCCGTGGGCGTGGCCCCAGTGATGGCCGAGACATCCTGTTGCATCGCTGCCTCCTACGAGGCCAAGCACTATGGCGTGAAGACCGGTACCCGAATCAGCGACGCGCGTCTGATGTGCCCGGGTATTGAGATCGTGCCGGCACGCCCGTCTGAATACATCAAGGTGCACCACCGGGTCATCGAAGCCGTCGAGGACTGCATCCACGTTGAGGCGGTGCTATCCATTGACGAAATGTGGGCTTGGCTGCCTTACAACTGGCGCGACCCGGACTTTGTTCTCGATCTGGGTCGCAGGATCAAGGAGTCCGTTACCGACAAAGTGGGCGATGAAGTGAAGGTTTCCATCGGGGCTGCTCCAAATCGTTATCTCGCCAAAATGGCTTCCAAGATGCGCAAGCCCGACGGTTTGTTTATCATCCAAGCCCATGACCTGCCCGGTATTCTCCATGAACTCGAGCTGCGCGACTTCACCGGTATTGCCAAGAGTATGGAGGCCCGTCTGCATGCCTCGGGTATTCACAACGTGCGTGAGTTATGCGCGGCTAACAAGAAACGTCTGCGTGGCGTGTGGGGTGGAATATTGGGCGACCGCCTGTGGCACCTGCTGCGTGGCGACGAAGTGCCCGAGATCGTTTCCGCGCGCAAGTCTCTAGGGCATTCCCACGTGCTGCCACCCGACAGCCGTACTTCCGATCGCGCCTGGTCCATTCTCTGCAAACTCTTGCACAAGGCTTGCGAGCGCCTGCGTTCGCATGGGCTGCTGACGGGTTGTCTTACCGTGCATTTGTCCTTTCTGCGCGAAGGAGCGTGGCAACCAGAAATCCGCTTTCCCGAAAGTGACTCCACCTTCTTTCTTATGCGCATACTCCAGCGCGTTTGGCGCGACCGCCCCGATCCGCACGCCAAGCTCATTCAGGTGGGGGTTACACTCAGTCACCTGGTTGATGAGAACAACCACACGCCCGACCTCTTCAGTGGCATGGTCGCCGACGCGATAGCTGCCTACGACGGTAAGCAGAAGCGTCTGGACGCCGCCATCGATAAACTGCGCGCCCGTTATGGTCGGCAGGTCGTCTACTTCGGCAGTGTCCAGGATAGCCGTCAAGACGCCCCCATGCGCATCAGTTTCACCCACATCCCAGATCTCAAGTTAGAAGGAGATGATTTGTAGCGGTTATGGGTATCATTATCTTATTACATTGGATTAAACATAACAGAATGATCATATTCCAATGAATTCCAACCATCGCTCGGTCCATTGGTCACCATCCGTGTCACCCAAGCGCAGGGCCTTTATGACCATTCAATTCTCAACCCAAAGTCGAAGCCTCGCTCCCGGGCAGATGTGAGGGGACTTCGACGTTGTGCTCACAGTGGAGTAGACTTTCAACTGTCTTGGATCTTACAAACTCCTTGCAAGAGGCATCATCATCCGTGATAACTTCCAAGATTATGAAGAAGTGCAAAGTCACGCGCATTCTGCTCACCATGTTCCTATCCATTTGGCTGTTGCCGGAATTTGCTGCTGCGGATGGCATCTCTGCAGGATTGGAAGAAAGGGAGCCATTGAATAATAGGGAGCTGCATCAGCTTCGCATGGAGCTTGGAGGTGGGAATGACATGGTGAAGAAGATCAAGGGAATAGAGGTAAAAGTTAAAGTGTCGCTCCACATCCGAAAGGATCAAACGGCTTATTGTAAGGTGCTCAAACCGGACGAGGGTCGTTGGCGCCATCATTGTGCCGCCCACTTGTGCTCCTTCACACCGCACTTCCCGAGCGGCTTGAAGGAAGGTGAAGAGTATCTGCTCGAGGGAATGATTGTGGAAGATAGGATAGACTTCGGCGCTTTCTGGATCTACGCGAACAAGCTGACAAGAGTAGAGCAAGGCGGTGCTGGGCAATCCGCTACCCGTCCCGAATCGAAGTCGGAGGATGGCCGCATGCCTCAACCAGAAACGAAGGGCGACTCCCGGTAGCGGGTTGCTGGCCTTCGACATTTGCATAGGTAATGAGACAAACAGCCTTTGTTTTTATTGCTGCTATGGCCGCTCTGTCGCCAGCGGTTTTGCATGTTGAAAAGACATTGTGGGTGATGTTTCGCTACGGTGATACGATGTATATGGCCTTGGGCATGGTTTTCTCTTCACTGATCGCGTTCTTGGCATCTCGCCAGATGCGACGCGGCTCCTATGTAGCGCTTTTAGTCGCCGCGGCCCTGCCTCTCTGGATCGCAATGTTCAGAGCCGCCGACTCGGGCTATCGAAAGTGGCAAGGTAGTGCGAATGCGCCAGCGGATGCATGCGCTGATACTGGCCCGATTTTCTTCCTGATTGCGGGCTGGCTCCCGAGCTTGGGAATGGTCTACTTGCTGCAGCTCCTCTTCCAACGGATCTTTCCACGCCCACCAGCCTAGCCCCCGACATTATCATCGCAGCCAATCTGAGACAGGGCATTACAGACAAATCTTTCAAGGGTGCAAGGCGGTGCCGAGTAAGCGCCTATCCGCCCAGAAGATGCGATCCGATCGATGTTATAACTCCTGCTGTCGCTTAGCTCTCGCGTTGAAATAAATCTCACCTGTTTTTCGTTCTCTCCTCAACTTCCCCCATGAAGAATTACGCCATCGAACGCTTCGCCGATCTCGAACCCGTGCAATGCCCGTGTGGCTCCACCCGTCGAGCCTTTGTGACTACGGACAATCCAGTCGCCAGCATCCACCTGGTTGAAATCTCCAAGGAGGCCAAGACCCACTACCACAGAAAACTGACCGAGATTTACCTCATCCTGGAAGGGGAGGGCCACTTGGAGCTCGATGGCGAGATGGTACCGGTGAAACCCATGGACACGATTCTCATCAAGCCGGGTTGCCGTCACCGTGCCGTTGGCCAGATGAAGATCGTCAATATTCCCGTGCCGACCTTCGACCCACACGATGAGTATTTCGATTGAGCCATCGGCATTCTCCCGATGTGGAAGTCCATTACATGAAAAGACGTGGCGATCATGCCTCGCCTATGCTTGAATAAGGTCATGAGTGAAACTCCCGCCCCCGTCCGCGCCTATGCCGCCCTGAGTCAGGGCTCGACCCCCGAACCCTGGCAATATGAGCCACGCATGCCTCGCGCTGATGATGTCTCGATTGAGATCCTTTACTGCGGCGTGTGCCACTCCGACATCCACTTTGTGTACGACGACTGGGGCATTAGCGAATACCCGGTCGTGCCCGGCCATGAGATCATCGGGCGGGTGAGCGCAGCGGGACCCGATGCGGGCCGCTTCAAAGTGGGAGATCTGGTGGGCGTGGGCTGCGTGGTGGATTCCTGCCGCGACTGCAAGACTTGCGAGAAGGGGCTGGAGCAATACTGCACCGGTGGCGTGTGGACCTATGGCAGCATCGACCGCCACGATGGGAAACCCACTTATGGTGGCTACTCCGAGCGGGTGCTGGTGAGTGAACGCTTTGTGCTCAAGATTCCCGATGCCTTGGAGCCCAAATCCGCTGCTCCCTTGCTCTGCGCGGGCATCACGACCTATTCACCGCTCAAGCACGTCGGGGTGAAACCCGGAGATAAGGTGGGCGTGATCGGCATGGGCGGCTTGGGCCATATGGGCATCAAGTTTGCCAAAGCCATGGGAGCCGAAGTCACGCTTTTCACGCGCTCCATTTCCAAGGTGGAGGAGGGCAAACGCCACGGCGTGGACCACGTGGTGATCAGCACGGATGAGGCACAGATGGAAGCGGCAGCGGGAAGTCTCGACTACATTCTAGATACAGTGCCCGTGGAGCACGACTTCAACCCCTACGTCAATTGCCTGGCCGTGGATGGCACGCTGATCGTGGTGGGGCAGTTGACGCCAATCGAACCCGCGCTTTCTGCCTTTGGCCTGATTCTTGGTCGTCGCTCCATCATGGGCTCTGCCGTGGGTGGCATCCCCGAAACCCAGGAAATGTTGGATTTCTGTGCTGAAAAGGGCATCGCCTGCGACATCGAGATGATCCAGATGCAGGAGATTGGTGCGGCCTACGAGCGCATGCAAAAGGGGGATGTGCGCTACCGTTTTGTGATTGATTTGGAGAGTCTTTAGTCCCGCTTGGCGGGACTGTTCTTAGTTACTCTCTGCTAACAGGTAATGCAGCCGAATTAGACGTTCGAGTAGAGTGTGGCAGTGCATGATGACAGCTGGCAGTGCTTTGCGGCAAAGCCGCCAATTAGCAGCCAGGAACTAAGAACTAGCAACCCGCTTCTGCTGACCGTTGACGGCTGAGTGCTGTCGGCCCATTTTACAGGCCATGCGCCTCCTTCTCTGGTTTATCGTGATCTCCGCCCTGATCCTCGGGGTCTGGGGTGTCTGGGGTCGTGGGATGGAGGAGCGCTTTAGTCTGGAGGGTTCGGTCTCCTACCTCGAAGAGTCCGGACCTTATGCCTGGCTCGCGGGTTGGTTGCTGCTGATTTCGGACATCGTGATGCCCATTCCGGGGACGGTGGTGATGTCGGCCTTGGGCTACATCTACGGTACCTTGATGGGTGGCTTGTTGGCAGCTGCGGGCTCGATGCTGGCGGGCTTGATCGCCTACGGTGCCTGCCGCCTCATGGGGGAGCGAGCTGTGCATTGGATCCTCGGTGAGAAGGACTACCAGCGGGGTCATCAGTGGTTCCAAAAAGGTGGGGGCTGGTTGGTTTGCCTGTCGCGGGCTCTGCCGATTTTGCCTGAACTCATCGCTTGTACGGCGGGCCTGGTACGCATGCCCTTCAAGCGTTTCGTGATTGCTCTGGCTTGTGGTAGCTTGCCCATGGGATTTGTCTTCGCGGCAATTGGTAGTGCCGGCCACGAAAAACCCGGTTTGGCAATGGCTTCAAGTCTGGCTCTGCCTGCACTGCTGTGGGCGGTGGCACGGCTGTTAATCCGGCGACTGGAAAGAAGTCAGGAGGAGAAGCAGTAGGCGTGCTCGCAAGATCGCGAGTGCACCTGAGATGATAGATCCTCAGAAAATCGAGTTTATACGAGCGCTCCTCCGGCCTTCAGTTGCGAGTAAGAGAAAATGGGATAAGTTACATTCCGGGAATGCCCAGGCCGCCGGTGAGTTTTTTCATTTCCTCGGCGGCTTTTTGTTTGCCGGTGTCGATGGCTTTTTTGACGCATTCGAGCACAAGATCCTGAAGGAATTCGGCATCTTCGGGGTCGATGATGCTAGGATCAATGGAAATGGAGAGCACATCGCCCGCGCAGTTGGCTGTGACTTTCACTTTGTCGCCGCCGACAGAAGCCTCGACGGTTTGCTTGGCGAGTTCTTCCTGTTTGGCGGCCATTCCAGCTTGCATCTGCTGGGCTTGCTTCATGAGTTTGGAGATGTTCATAAATCTGGTAAATGATATCTGGTTGTTTGCGAGGCAAGACGAGTGGTCATGACGTAGTTATCTTGCCTTCGAACTTTTCTAGGGCGGATTGAATAAGGGGGTCCTTGTAGAAAGAGTCTTCCTTGGGTTCGGTGGGTTTTGCTTTTGCCTCGGGTTCGGTCCTGGGCCGAGGCTTGGGCTCATCGGAAAGGGGCTCGGTAACCTCTGGGGCTTCATCAATCATGGAGGCGAGACTATCGAGGGCAGAAACGGATTTCTTGGCCTTCGTCTTTTTCGTGGTCTTGCCGTCAGGGAGTGCTTTCGATTCCGCTGTTGGTTCGGCTTTCACCTTGAACTGGGTCAGCGGCTCCGGTTTTTCCCCTGCCTCGGTTTGTGGGGCCGTTTGTGGTCCTGGTACTGAGTTGGCGGGGGCTTCTGCTTTGGGTGTGGGGGCCGATTGCACAGATGCCGCAGGAGCTGGTTTGGCGGTTTCACTCATGCCCGTGGGCAGGTAATCCGCGCCCTTGGTGAGCACCTTAATGACATCCGCAATGCGGACTTCGTCGAGGGATTGAATGGACTTGATGACGCCGAGCTCGAAGTGAAGGCGCTTGTTGTTGGCCCACTTCATGCGGTTTTCAGTTTCGGCGAAAACGTCGATGCAGGCAAGCAGGCGGTCCGAGGGGTGGGGTTCGGCAGCAGCAAGCAGCGCCTGCCACAACTCACTGGGGATTCCTTCGCCGTCTGCCTTGGGATCGAGCTTGGCGACCAGCAATGCCCGCAGGCAGCCGATGAGTTCCCCAAGCAATTGACCGAGATCGCGGCCGGTCTCGGCTTCCCGCTGGATGATAGAGAGTGAAGTGGGAGTGTTGCGACCGAGAAGGGCCAAGGTCAGTTCGGCGACTTTCTCTCGCGATGTGAAGCCGAAGATATCAAGGACATTGTCTTCCGTGATGTGCTCACCACAGAAAGCGACCAATTGGTCGAGCATGGACTGGGCGTCGCGCATGCCGCCATCGGCTCCCTTGGCGATCGCCCAGGCGGCGGTCTCGTCGATCTGGATGCCTTCTTGCTTGGCAATGTGCTGAAGGTGGGCCGCGATGGTCTCGGTAGCAATGGGACGTAGGTCGAAGCGCTGGCACCGAGACAGAATGGTGGGTAGAATCTTGTTGGGCTCGGTGGTCGCAAAGATAAACTTTACGTGCGGCGGTGGTTCCTCAAGTGTCTTGAGTAGGGCATTGAAGGCCGCATTTGAGAGCATGTGGACCTCATCGATGTAGTAGATCTTGAACTGCCCACGTGCAGGTGCAAAGCGAACCGAATCCCGGAGGTCACGGACCTGCTCCACGCCATTGTTGGAGGCGCCGTCGATTTCAAGCACATCCAGCGAGTTGCCCTCTGCAATCTCCAGGCAGACTTCTTCATCAGGGTCGAAATCGGCCTTTGGGCCATCAGTGCAGTTGAGGGCCTTGGCCAGAATCCGGGCAGTGGAGGTCTTGCCAGTGCCGCGGGGGCCCACGAAGAGGTAGGCATGGGCCAGGCGCTTTTCGGCGATGGCGTTCCTGAGAGTACGCACCACGTGGTCCTGACCCAAGACGTCGTCGAAGGTTTTAGGGCGGTATTTGCGGGCAAAGACCTGATAACTCACGCCAGTCATTGTAGGGGCTCAGACGGGTTTGTCATGGACGACTTTGACGAAAATCAAAATTACCGGATTGGCCTCGGAACAGAACCCGCTAAAGTTTCACGCAATGAAGGATTGGCGTAGCCTGGACAAGCCCGAGAAAAATCCCATGCCCCTGTGGTTTGTGGGCTTGTGTACTCTGGTACTTCTGATCCTCGGTGGCATGATCTCGCTGCTTTTCACCCCATTGCCCGGCAAGGTGAAGCGTGGGCTGAAAGAGATTTTCGCGCAAACCAAGGTGGTTGAGATTGAGGTGGAAGTGCCCGCTGACGAAGAGTCCATCACGCGCCAGCTCGAAGCGCGCATGCGCAGCGAGATCGAGCGTGAAATGGAGCGCGAAATTGCTCGTATCCGCAAACAGGCACAGGACCAGATCAAGGCCATCAAGCAAGCCAAGGATGACGAGCCGGTAATGCCCGATTTCAGCCTCGGCAAGGTCCAGGATGTGAGAAAATTCCGCTACGATATTCCCTTCGTCTCGCAAATTGACAAGCAACAGGGGGGGCTGGCTTCTGTTGAGCGCAAGCTGGAGGATAGTTATCGGGCCCGCTACGAATTGACCCTCACCATGCCGAAGGCGGCCATGGGCATGCAGGAACTGCAGATGACCAACCCCGAGTTACCCGAAATTCTGCCGGGCCTTGAGCCCTATTTGGAAAAGGCCAAGGTCTCGGGATGGTTCTACCAACTTTATGAGAACAAGGCAGCGCGTATCCTGAAGCAGGCCCATACATTCAACGAGTTGCTGACCAAACACAACCTCTACGACTGCGAGACGATACTGGAATTTGAGGGTAAGAACGGGCGCAAGGTCTTTCTGATGCAGGCCGAAATGGACGTGGTTTCCGATGGCTCGGATGGAGACCGCCTGGCCAAGATGCCCGACAAGATCGTCAACTCAACCCACTACCAACCCTTCACCAGCTACGGCTGGCCCAAGCGCACAACGACGCCCAACCCCATGATTGCAGGTTGGACCAAGCGCATTGCCAATGGACGCGCAGAACTCAACGATCCGAAAACCTCAGCAGATCGAAAGGCCTGGTTGCGCGAACGCATCAAATACCTCCAGCGGGGCATCGAAGACATGAAAAACCGCAGTTTCCTGATCGCCGAATATGATCCCTTCATGGTGATTCCGGTTAACTTGCTGACATCCTCCAAGACTTATGCCCCCAATGTCGGAGATTACGCGGTCATCATCTATGGCAAGAAGATTTATCCGGTCATTGTGGGTGATGGAGGCCCAAGCTTCAAGGTGGGTGAGGCCTCATTGCGCATGGCCAAGGAGCTCAACTCCAGTGCGACGCCATACAGCCGTCCTGTTTCCGACCTGACCGTGACTTATCTGGTTTTTCCACAAAGTCGTGATGAAAAAAAAGCTCCACCGGACTACGCCAGATGGAAACAACGCTGCAGTGAGTTGCTGCAAGATATTGGTGGTCTTGGGCAAGGTTATGAGCTCCATAGCTGGAAGGATCTGCTCGTCGCTGAGCCCGCTGCTGCGCCTGCTCCGGATTCTACTGCTCCAGTAGCCGACGAGTCCGCTCCCGCTGAAGCGCGCGCATCACCCTGACCATGAGGGCCACGCACAGTAGAGTGAAAGCGAACTCAATGTAGGGAGCGACACCGCGACTGTAATCGCCGGTGAGTGACTTCGCCAGACCCGGCAGGTTGCCCAGGCCGCTTGCTGCACCCAAGAGAGCGAGTATGCCAGAGCCTGTGATGCCATGCCATTTCATCTTGAAGGTGAAGATGCCGCATATGATGAGTCCGCCACCCAACAACAAAGCGCCCTGCAACATTTCGAGTGCGACCTTCCTCTCGAGTAGTGCCATTGCCACGCCGCCAAGGCTCAGCATGACGATTCCGCTGGCAAAGATCTGAACGCGCATGGCTGAAGATGATGGATGGATGGGGGATTTACAAGGCCGGGGCCCTCCATCACATTTAGGGGCAATGCAAACACTCTGGTGCAATGGTCAATGGATAGACTCCGCGCAAGCGGCAGTTAGCTGGAGCGATCGTGGCCTACTCCACGGTCTGGGCCTCTTTGAAACCTTATTGGCGGTGGATGGTCAGCCCATGCATGTGAACAGGCATCTTTCACGTCTGTCCAATGGCATCCAGCGCTTGGGCTGGAAAATGCCGCGCCATGATCTGCTGATGGCAATGTGTGAGCTGCTTGAGCAAAATCAGCTTCAACAAGGAAGGGCGCGACTGAGACTTGGCCTGACGGCGGGCAGTGGCCCCATCGACGACCTTACGATCGGCGAGAATGCCTGTTGCTGGATATCAGCTGCAGCCCTTGCGCCTGTGGCGAAAAGTCTGAAGTTGGGCATCTCACCTTGGCGCAAAAATGAGCATTCGGCCCTCAGGGGTCTGAAGTGTGCAAGCTACTGCGAAAACCTGATGGCTCTCGATTGGGCGCGGACGCAGGGTCTGCACGAAGTGATCTTTCTGAATACGGAGGGGTATTTGTGTGAGGCCGCAACTGCCAACCTGTTTCTGGTAAAGAATGGTAAGTTGTTTACTCCATGCTTGGAATCCGGATGCCTACCCGGCGTGACTCGAGAGTTGGTGCTGGAAATTGCCGGAGAGATCGCACGGGAGAAGCCACTTTGTCTTGATGATCTGGAAGCGGCAGATGAGTGCTTTTTAACTTCAGCGACCCGTGGTGTGATGCCGGCCAGCGCAGTTGGAGACCGGGAGTTTGAGCCTGGGCCACTCACCGCCGAACTGACAAAGAAGTGGGAAGCGCACTTGAAGGCAGCTGGAGGCAAATTTTAGGCCTGTCTGCCGCAGCAATTTTTGAACTTCTTGCCTGAGCCGCAAGGGCAGGGAGCGTTGCGGCCGGTATTCTCGATGGAGAAGCTCGGCTTGCGCTTTGGAAGATTGAGCTTCAATTTAGACTCGGACTCACTGCTGCCTGCTCTGGAGCTTGAGTTGCCTGCGTTGGAGGCATCAGAGTGGAGCTGCTGCGGGCTGCTGTGCAGTTGTCTGAGGAATTCCTCCAGATTGGATGCCGAGCGGAAGAGGTTCTGGAGCGCTTCCTGCTTGATGAAATCCATAAGGTCAACAAAGAGCTTGTAGGCCTCGTTCTTGTATTCGACCAGAGGGTCTTTCTGGCCTTGGGCGCGCAGCTGGATTCCCTCGCGCAGGGCATCCATGTTGAAGAGATGCTCTTGCCACTTGCTGTCGATGGCGACGAGTACCATGCGCCGCTCCTCTTGGTCGAGGACCTCCATGGGCAGTTTGCCGGTTCGTAGCTTGTAGGTGTCCTTGACTTTATCTATGATGACCTCCGAAAGTTGGTCCGGATTGTCATGTTCGAGGATTTCGTCGTCCTTGACGTGTATTGGCAGGGTGGAGTTGATCCAATGGATCAGTTCCTTATAGTCCGCGACGTCGTCGTCGCGCTCCATCAGGTACTCGTGTACCTTGGTGGAAACGGCTTCTTCGATGATCTCCTGCACGAGTAGCGCGGGCTCTTCGGTGGTGAGAACCTCGTTGCGGTAGCCGTAAACGACCTCGCGCTGCATGTTCATCACGTCATCGAAGTCCAGAACACGCTTTCGCCATGTGTAGTTGCGCTGCTCAACCCGCTTCTGGGCGGTCTCCACCGAGCGGTTTAGCCAAGAGTGCTCCAAGGCCTCGCCCTCTTTCATGCCAAAGCGCTCCATCATGGAGGTCATGCGGTCGGCTGCGGCAAAGTTTCGCATGAGGTCATCCTCAAAAGAGATGAAGAACTGAGAGCGGCCCGGGTCACCCTGACGGGCACATCGGCCCCGCAGTTGGCGGTCAATGCGCCGTGACTCGTGGCGTTCGGTACCAATGACAAACAAACCTCCAAGCTCCGCCACACCTTGCCCCAATTTGATATCGGTGCCTCGGCCTGCCATGTTGGTGGATACGGTGACCGCTCCCTTTTGGCCGGCGCGAGCGATGATTTCTGCCTCCTGCTTGTGGAACTTGGCGTTGAGCACGCTATGGGGAATTTTGGCGCGCTTGAGCATGCGCGCGAGTGTCTCGGATGCTTCTACCGATGCGGTGCCCACCAGGCAGGGCTGCCCCTTGGTGTGAGCGTCACTGATCTGGCCGATCACGGCGTTGAATTTCTCGCGGCGGGTTCTAAAGACCTGATCATTCTCGTCTACGCGCTGGTTGGGGCGGTTGGTTGGAATGGGAAGGACATCCAGCTTGTAAATATCGTGGAATTCGGCAGCCTCGGTTTCCGCCGTTCCGGTCATGCCGGCGAGTTTAGAGTAGAGGCGGAAGTAGTTCTGAATGGTGATAGTCGCGAAGGTCTGGGTCTCCTTTTCGATGGCAACGTTTTCCTTGGCTTCCACAGCTTGGTGGAGGCCATCCGACCAGCGCCGTCCAGGCATCTCACGGCCTGTGTTCTCGTCAACAATGATCACCTTGCCGTCCTTGACCACGTATTGGTTGTCGCGCTCGAACACGCAGTAGGCTTTAAGTAGCTGGGAGATGTTGTGGATTTTCTCGGCCTGTTTGCCCATCTTGTTTTGCAGGGCTTCCTTTTGTTCGAGCTTCTGTTCGTCGTTGAGATCCGGATTGGATTCGATCTCGACATATTCCTCCCCCAAGTCGGGAAGGGTGAATGACTCGGGCTCGCCGGGCGCCAGGAACTCGCGGCCCCTTTCCATGAGATCGGCATCGTTGCTTTTTTCATCGATGACGAAGAAGAGCTCTTCCTTCAGAGCGAAAAGCTCGCGTTTCTGGGCATCCTGGTGCAGCGAGAGTTCGGTTTTGTCGATGAGCTTGCGATTCTCGGGCTCCTCCATGAAGCGCATGAATTGGCGGTTACGCGGTTGCCCCAGCTTGAGCTTGATGAGTGCGTAGCCCGCGTCCTTTTGGTTGCCGGCTTCCAGTAGTTGCTTGGCTTCGGCAGCAATATCATTGCAGAGCGCCGTCTGGCGCTTGACGAGCTGTTCTACCAGCGGCTTGAAGATGTCATATTGGTGAGTGTCGTGAGCAGTGGGGCCGGAAATGATGAGCGGGGTGCGCGCTTCATCGATGAGAATGGAGTCCACCTCATCAATAATCGCGAGGTAATGACCACGCTGTACCTGATCATCCTTGCTGGATGCCATGCCGTTGTCGCGCAGGTAGTCGAAACCGAACTCGGCATTGGTTCCATAGGTGATGTCACAACCGTAGTGCTCGCGGCGCTCGTGGGGAGCCATCGAGTTCTGGATACAGCCGACAGTGAGTCCGAGAAACTTGTAGAGCGAGCCCATCCATTCGGAGTCGCGACGGGCGAGGTAGTCATTGACGGTGATGATGTGCACGCCGAGGCCCGTCAGGGCATTGAGATAAACAGGCAGGGTTGCGACCAGTGTCTTGCCCTCGCCTGTCTGCATTTCGGCGATCATGCCTCGGTGTAGTGCAGTTCCGCCGACCAACTGGACGTCGAAATGGACCATTTCCCAGACCAGACTTTGGTCGCTGACTTCAATAGTGGTGCCACACATGCGGCGTGCACCGTTTTTGACCACGGCGAAGGCTTCGGGTAGAATACGATCCAGGTGTTTGGCAATCAGTTTGGGGAAGTCCTCCTCGGCCTCGTGAAAAGCCAACTTGGCAGTCTCAATGGATTGCGCAGAGGCATCGACCCGGTCTGGAAGGGTGGGGAATTCCTCACGCAGGGTGTCGAGACGTTGTTGGAGATAGGCTGCAATGGGAGCAAGCTCAGAGGAGCCCATTTTTTGGATCTGTGGCTTGGGCGCAACTTTCAGTGCATGGTAGCGCGAGAAGAACTTCTGCCATTCGGCGGTCTTTTGTCGGATGACTGCATCTGTCTCGTTCTGTAGCGCCTCCTCGATCTGGTTGATCTGGTTGACGATGGGCTGGATGCGTCGCAGCTCACGCTGATTCTTGCTGCCGACGATTTTCTGAAGGATCCACTTGATCATGGGAAATTGGGATAATGGGCGCGCAGTGGCACGCAATGGCGTTGCCATACACTGGGGCTTGCCCGCGTGCAAGTGCTAGGCGACGTTGGTTTTGTAGCGCCAATGAAGTAAAAATCAGATACTCATGGCGTTAAAGCCGCCATCCACGATCATTTCGGTTCCGGTGATGAATGAGCCGGCTGGCGAACAAAGTAGAAGGGCGGCGCCGATCAACTCTTCTGAGTTGCCGAAGCGGGAAGCCGGGGTGTGACGCAAAATTTCGAGAACACGTGACTCATCCAGAATCTTGCGGTTCTGCTCGGCTGGGAAGAAGCCCGGCACCAGAGTGTTGACTCGGATGTCCTTGTCACCCCATTCGCGGGCAAGGTTGCGGGTGAGGTTGTGGACCGCAGCCTTGGACATGGAGTAGGTGAAGACACGCGAGAGGGGATTGAGGCCGGAAATGGAGCCGACATTGATAATGGAGGCAGGTTGTGACTGACGAATGAAATACTCGCCAAAGACTTGGCAGGCGCGAAAAACGGCCGTCATATTCGTGTCGATAATGCGCTGGAATTCCTCTTCCGTCACGTCGAGAAAGGGAGTGGCGGAGTTGGTGCCCGCCCCATTGACGAGGATGTCGACCTGACCTGACTTCTCGAGGACGGTATCGAGCATGTTTTGCAGGGACTTGGCTGAGGTGACATCAACAGGCACGAAGTATCCCTTGCCGCCGTGGGATTCGATTGACTTGAGGCGGGCTTCGGCTTTCTCGGGGATGCGGCCGCCGAGGACGACTTCAGCCCCGGCACGGGCCAGTCCGAGTGCGATGGTGCCGCAAAGTTCGCCGGTACCGCCGATCACGACAGCGGTTTTGCCGGAAAGATCGAAGAGTTCCTTGAGATAGGTTGAGCTGGGCATGGGGCAATTTTGCGCGGATTGCAGGGGCTGCCAAGTGCTGATTTCATGCTATCTTTTAACAGGATTGCAGTTGCTATGAGGTAGTCTAATTGATTTGCTGAGACCTTAGGAAGTTGTCCCGCTTCATCTTGAAAAATCTCTCAACCGCCACATTCGCCCTGTCGCTGATTTTCAGCCTCACCTCCATTGCCCGGGAGGCGGCTCCAAAAAATGTCGCGCCTGCCAAAGACGCGTCCAAGGAGACGGCACGTATAGCGGATTCGACTGAACAGATCACCGGATCCGCCGAAATTCAGGAAATTGCCGAAGCCGCCGTCGCCAAGCCCGTTTCGGCTGACCCGGTCCAACTTTTTGGTTGGCGTGAAAATATTCATGTTAACGAGATTAAGGATTCATTTATTGCGAAACTCGACACCGGTGCGCGCACGAGCTCTATCCATGCCGAGCAAAAAGAGATGTTTGAGCGTGACGGAAAGAAGTGGATGCGCTTCGTGCTGACGGATCCAACAGTTGAAAAAAGTGTCCGCGTTCGAGTGGAGGCTCCCCTGGTGCGTATCGTTTACATCAAGGAGCCCGGAGGTATATCCACACCGCGTGAAGTGGTGATACTGAGCATCAAGATAGGAGGGCGCAAGGTTCGTGGTGAATTCACCCTCAATAACCGCAACAACATGCTCGCTCCCGTGTTGATTGGTCGCAGCATGCTCAAGGAGCTCGGCTGGGTGGATCCCGCACGAACCCATCTCGCGGAAAAGAAAATCTATCGCTGAGATGCGTTTCAATTCAGTTCCATGAAACAGCGCACCAAACTGGCAATCTGTGTTTGCCTGCTTATTCTGGTTGGTGTGGGCATGACTGCCTACAAGGTCGTCGGCTTGGGAGTTCCATTTTGGAAGGGTGAAAAAGTCCATGATTGGCAAATTGAGGCCAAGGTGACTTTCTATGCACCGGCCAAGAGGGAC
>JAURCU010000024.1 GCA_030828305.1 Luteolibacter sp. | reverse complement strand
CTTTGCCCTGCCCGCCCTGGCCAAACTCGACCCGGACGCCAAACAGGTGCAAGTGCTCATCGTCTGCCCGACCCGTGAGCTTGCCGTGCAGGTCTGTGAGGAAGTTCACCGCCTCGGCTCGAGCATGGACGGCCTCAAGGCCATTCCTGTTTATGGCGGAGCCCCCATGGACCGTCAGCTGCGCAGCCTCAAGCAAGGCGTGCAGATTGTAGTGGGCACTCCCGGCCGCCTGCTCGACCACCTGCGTCGCGGCAGCTTTGACCCCTCCGGAGTGCGTATGGCCATTCTCGACGAAGCTGACCGCATGCTCGACATGGGCTTTCGCGACGAAATGAACGAGTTGCTTGCCGCTCTGCCCAGCGAGCGCCAGACCCTCTTCTTTTCGGCAACGATGAACCCGGGGGTGAAGAAACTGATTCAAAAGTTCGGCAATGAGCCCGAGCTGATCGAGATCCGACAGAAAGCCGTTACGGTGGACTCCGTCGAGCAGAGCTACTTCGAAGTGCGCCAGCGCTCCAAGGTCGAAGTGCTCTCACGCATTCTCGACATGAACCCGCCGCGCTTGGGCATCATTTTTTGCAACACCAAGCGCTCGGTCGACGAATGCACAGAAGATCTGGTGCACCGTGGCTATGCTGCAGACCGCCTGCACGGCGACATCACCCAGCAAATGCGTGAGCGTGTGCTCAAGCGCTTCCGCGACGGCGCGGTTGAGCTGCTTGTCGCCACCGACGTCGCAGCCCGCGGCTTGGACGTCGATGAGATCGATATCGTTTTCAACTACGATCTCCCTTCCGACCCCGAGGACTACGTTCACCGCATTGGGCGCACCGGTCGTGCGGGGCGCGAGGGCCGTGCGGTCAGCTTCGTCTTCGGCCGCGACATCTACCGCCTTCAGAACATCGAGCGCTACACCCGTCAGGTCATCCGGCGCGAGCGCATCCCCTCGGTCGAGGAAGTCGAAGGTCGCCGCGACGACCTCGTCTTTGACGAACTCAAGGACCGCCTCGAAGCCAAGGAGTTCGACAACTACCAGGATCAGATCGATCGCCTGCTCGAACAGGGCCACACTCCCACCGACATCGCCTGTGCCTTGGTCGGCATGCTGCGTGAGGCCAACGGCCGCGAAGGCTCCGAGATCCAGGAGGACCGCGAACCCCTGGGCCCCGAGCGCAAGAAGAAGCCCAAACAAGGCCGCGACGCGGATCACTCCGGCCGCATGGACGGGGGCGACAGAAAGCCCAGAAAGCAGAACCGCGATTTCAATGCCGATGTCACCGAGGAGGGCATGACCAAACTCTTCCTCTCCATGGGCAAGACCCACGGCGTGAACCCCAAGGACATCGTCGGCATGCTCTACAACGAAGGTGGGCTGCCCGGCGGCTCACTGGGCAAGATCAAGCTCTTCCCGCGCCACTCACTGGTCGATATTCCCAGCGAATTTGCCAATCAGGTGATTGATCGCACCCGCAATTCCAAGCTCAAGGGACGCCCCTTCAAATTGGACTTCGATCGTGGCCCTGTCCAAAGGGATTAAGACTTCCCGTAAAGCTCCCGCTCGATCTCCTCGAGCGTCTTGCCCTTGGTTTCAGGCAGGACCTTGCGCGCGATCAGCAGACCGCCCAGACAAATGACGGCAAAGAGAAAGAAGACTCCCGCCATTCCAAGCGGCTGACCATTGGGAAGCGTGATCTCGCCGAGACTCTTGTTCACCGAAGGGAAAGTGTAGGTAAGGATGAAGTTGGCCACCCAGTGGGCGGTGGCAGCGATCGACACTGCCGCACCCCTGATCCGATTGGGGTAGATTTCCGAGAGAATCACCCACAAGAGTGGCGCCAGAGTAAAGGAATAGACGGACACGCAAACCAAGGTCAGCAGCACGACCGGCAAACCGAGGGTTCCCGTGAGGAAGCAGCTTGCAATCGCGATGTAGACGATCGTCAGCACAACACAACCAAAGAGCAGCAACTTCTTGCGGCCCACCTTGTCGACCAGTGCCATGACGACGAAGACTGAAAGCACCATCACGCTGCCAATGACCACAATGTTGAGCATCATTGCCTTCAAGTTGTAACCGGCCGCCTTGAATATGTCGGCGGCGTAGTAGAACACAGCATTCATGCCGCACCATTGCTGGAGGATGCTGAGAAAGACTCCGAGAAGAATCACTTTGAACACGTGTTTCTCAATCAAGTCGGAGAAACGCACCACACCAATTTCTTCCTCAGGCAGTGTGCTGCCGACTTCGACAATTTCAGCATCAGCATATTTCTTGCCGCCCAGTTTTGTGAAGACCTTGTGGGCTTCTTCGTTGCGACCCTTCTTCATCAGCCATCGGGCGCTCTCGGGCACGAAGAACATCAGCACAAAGAACAACACGGCAGGTATGGCCTCCACCCCGAACATCCAGCGCCAACCGGTGATGCCGTTCCAATGCTGGGCGATGATTTCGGGCGTGGCATCGACTGGCATCTTAGAGTCGATGAGGCTGATCTGCCAGTTGACGATCTGCGCGCAAAGCACACCCAGCATGATGGAAAGCTGGTTCACCGAAACCATCATCCCGCGCATCTTGGACGGGCTCATCTCGGCGATGTAGAGGGGCGAAACATTGAGCGCGATGCCCATGCCAAAGCCGCCGATGATGCGAAACCAGTTATAGGCCGAGAAACTTCCGGCAAGGCCGGTGCCCACGGCTGAAATCCCGAACAGGATGCCGGCGAGAATCAACAGGCGCTTGCGACCAAAGCGGTCGGAGACAAAGGAGCAGACCACCGCACCGACGATGCAGCCGATGAGTGCCGAACTGGTTCCCCAGCCCTTGAGCTTTTCCATGCCGTCACCGTAAATTTCGAAGTGGGCCTCGTAGAACTCCTTGGCTCCACCCACCACGACCCAGTCGTAACCGAAGAGGAAACCACCCAGCGTGGCCACCAGACAGATCATCCACAGGTAGGCCTTGTTTACCTGAGTCTCAGCAACACTAGTCATGTCTCAGCCTCATCAATGTGCCATCAGGATCACAAGCGCAAATGTGGCTCATACCAACTCGCTTCCATTGGTCGGAAAGTCGGTAACCTGCTCAAGCTTAACACCATACAAAGCGGCCACTTCTTCAGCGTCCGACTTGTGGTAGACGTCGCGGTAATAGATTTCGCGAATGCCGTAAGCGCAAAGGGTCTGCATGCAGGAAGTGCAGGGCATGGTGGTGCAGGCCACCAGCTTGGCCTCCCCACGCCGGAACAGGCTGCAGAGGTTGATCTCGGCATGCAGCATGAACTTCTGGCGCGCCTCACGATCGTCCCAGAAGCCCTCGGGTGGATCGTATCCGGGGGCCAGCCCGTTGTATGCCGTGCCGATCACCCGATTATCGAAATCCAGTGCCGCGGCCCCCACTTTGCGGTAAGGATCCTCGGAACGCAGACTGGCAACATGGGCCAGAGCCATCGCGTATTGCGGAATGGAGATGCGCTCAGCGGACATGATCAGCGGGCAGGTGGCTGAGATTAAGACTTGGTCGCCTGCTTTTTCTTGCGCTTGGGCGGGCTGGCATCAAAAGACAGCTCATCCGCACCCTTCTTGTGGACCACCTTGACGGTGTCACCAGCCTTCACCTCGCCACGCAGCAAGGCTTCAGCTAGCGGATCCTCAAGATGACGCTCAACAGCGCGGCGCATCGGTCGAGCACCGTATTCGGGATCGAAGCCCTTCTCGGAGAGGAAATCGCGTGCGGTGGGAGCAAGCTTCATTGCAATCTCCTTGTCCTCCAGCCGCTTGACCAGCTTGTCGACCTCAAGATCCACAATTTGGTTGAGGTCCTTCTTCTCAAGCATGTGGAAGACAACCAGATCATCGAGTCGGTTGAGGAACTCCGGTTTGAAACTCTTACGGGATTCCTCCATGATTTTCGCTTTCATGCCCTCAAAGTCGGCCTCCTCTTCCTGCATGGCACCAAAGCCAAGTGACGTCTGACGCTTGATCATCGAAGCCCCGACATTGGAGGTCATGATGATGATGGTGTTGCGAAAATCGATTTTGCGACCGAGAGAATCGGTGACCGTGCCGTCTTCAAGAATCTGCAACAGCAGATTCATGACATCTGGGTGGGCCTTCTCGATTTCGTCAAAGAGCACCACCGAGTAGGGTCGACGGCGCACTGCCTCGGAGAGTTGACCACCTTCGTCGTGGCCGACGTAACCCGGAGGCGAGCCGATCAAGCGGCTGGTTGTGAACTTCTCCATGTATTCGGACATGTCGACCTGAATGAGGGCCTCGCGGTCGCCGAACATGAATTCAGCTAGGTTGCGTGCCAAGTAGGTCTTACCGACACCGGTGGGGCCCAGGAAAAGGAAGGAACCAATGGGGCGCCGAGGATCCTTCAGGTCGGCGCGAGAACGGCGCAGCGCCTTGGAGATGGCAACCACGGCCTCGTCTTGGCCGATCACACGGCTCTTGAGGTCGTCTTCCATCTTGAGTAGCTTCTGGGCTTCTTTCTGCTCCATGCGGTTTAGCGGAACGCCGGTCCATTTGGCAACCACGCTCATGATGTCGTCTTCAGTGACTTCAACAACGGTCTCCTCGGAGCTTGAGCGCCAGGCATTGAGGGTTTCCTCCAGTTTAGCTTTGGCTTTCTTCTCGTCATCGCGAAGTGCCGCGGCCTTCTCGAAGTTCTGCTCGGAAATGGCGGCAAGTTTGTCCTTGTTGATTTTGTCGATACCCACTTCGAGTTCCTTGATTTTCGGAGGTCGGGTCAAGGTGCCGATGCGGGCGCGCGCTCCGGCCTCATCGAGCACGTCAATCGCCTTGTCCGGGAGATAGCGGGCAGTGAGATAGCGGGCGGTTAGAGTGACAGAGGCCTCGATGGCAGCCTCGGTGAACTTGGCCTTGTGGTGATTTTCGTATTTTTCCTGCAGGCCCTTGAGGATCTCAATAGCGTCCTCAACCGAAGGTTCGTCGACTTTGACCTGCTGGAAGCGGCGCTCGAGAGCGGAATCCTTTTCAATGTGCTTGCGGTATTCGTTGAGAGTGGTGGCACCAACACATTGCAGTTCAGAACGGCTGAGTGCGGGCTTGATGATATTGGAGGCATCCATGGCTCCCTCTGCCGAGCCAGCACCAACGATGGTATGCAACTCATCAATGAAAAGGATGACGTTTCTGACCTTGCGGATCTCGTCCATGACCGCCTTGATGCGCTCCTCGAACTGGCCACGGTATTTGGTGCCCGCGACCATCAGGGCAAGATCTAGGGTCACCACTCGCTTGTCGCGCAGGATTTCCGGAACATTGCCGTTGGCAATTTCCTGGGCAAGACCCTCGACGATGGCGGTCTTGCCGACTCCGGCTTCACCGATGAGCACTGGGTTGTTCTTTGTGCGGCGGCACAAAATCTGGATCACACGCTCGATCTCGTCTTCGCGACCAATGACCGGGTCGAGCCCACCCTCCTTGGCAACTTTCGTTAGGTCGCGGCCAAAGGCCTTGAGGGCCGGAGTCTTGGAGCGTCCGCCCTCCGCCTCGGGTCCTCCTCCCATGCCGCCATCAACACCTTCGTCTTCAAAGGAACCGGCATCCAGATCGTCCTCATCGTCCTGATCGGAACCATCGGGAGAGAAATTCGGATCGATCTCGGCGAGAACTTCGTTGCGCGTGCGCTGGATGTCTACATCGAGGCGTTTGAGCACCCGCGCGGCGACTCCCTCTCCTTCGCGCAGCAAACCAAGCAGCAGGTGCTCGGTGCCGACGTAAGAATGATTCAACGCCTTGGCTTCCTTGTTGGCCAGTGCCAACACCTTCTTCACGCGCGGCGTGTAAGGAATGTTGCCGGGTGATTTTTGTGGAGGTCCGGAGCCAACTTCCTTTTCGACCTCCATGCGCACCGCCTCAAGTTCGAGGCCCATGCGTTCGAGCACATTGACCGCAACTCCCTGCCCCAGCTTGATCAAACCCAGAAGCAAGTGCTCCGTCCCCACATAGGAGTGGTTGAACCGGTCCGCCTCTTTGCGGGCCAGTGCCAGGACTTGTTGAGCTCGTGGAGTAAAGTTATTCATGTGTCGGAGGTGTTTTCCTGATCTTTAGAATCAGGTTCTGGTGCATGGTTCTTAGAATAAATATCAGGGGAATGGAGCGATTGCAACCGGTCGCGGACGATTTTCGCACGAATCGCGTCCCGCTCGTCTGCCGCTAGCTTTCGGCCAGCGTGCAATTGCAGGTGGGCAGGCTGTATTTCCATCAGCAGCTCATCACATAGTGAGACCGTGTCCGAAGGAAAATAATCAAGACTTCCACCCAATCGTAGCAGGGACAGCAGATTCAACGCCTCTTTGGACTCCATCAGATGGGAGTAGCGCAACAGGCCGTAGGCCCGGCCCACCTTGTCGGCCACCATGGCGGGATCATCCTCAAGCAGCTTTTCACGCGCATTCTGCTCGTGAATGGCGACTTGGGCGATGATGCGCTCGAGACGGCGGATAATATCGCTTTCGCTCTCACCCAAGGTCGACTGATTTGAAATCTGATACAGGTTTCCCAGCGACTCGGTGCCCTCGCCATACAGGCCGCGCACGGCAAAACCAAACTTGTTGATGCCGTTGAGCACCTGACCAATCTGGTCGCTGAGCACGAGCCCCGGCAGATGCAGCATGACGGAGGCGCGCATGGCGGTACCGAGATTGGTGGGACAGGTGGTCAAATAGCCGAGTCCGGAATCGAAAGCATATTCAAGTTCCAACTCGAGCTGCGAATCCACGCCGTCAAGGGACTCGTAGGCAGCCGTGAGGTTCAGGCCAGGCCTGATTGCCTGCATACGGAGGTGATCCTCCTCATTAATCATCAGGCTGAAGTGCTGCTTGCGCTCGATCACCGCTGCCGATCCATCGCCGCGCGCAGCGTGCTCACGCGAAATCAGGTGGCGCTCAACGAGCACCTGCTTCTGGACCGAATCCAGCTGACTGAGCTCTTGGGAGAAGGCATCCTTCATCACCGGCAAACCCTCGACTGCAGGGCGAATACGGCGCAGGGCCTCATCGCGCTGTTCGCGCTTGGCCCAGCCGGGAAAGGGCAGGCCCCTCAGGTTGCGAGCAAGCCGGACGCGCGAGGTGAGAACCGCGCCACCATGACCGTTTCCACCGGCCATCCAATCGGCCGGGTTCTTGATCAATGTGGAAAAACGCATCATGCTTCGCTAAATATCAGGATTCGGCCCGGGTTAGATTGTCGATTTCGTCGCGCAGGCCGGCAGCTTCCTCGTAACTCTCCGCAGCGATGGCCTGATCAAGCTTTGCGCGGAGTTCCTCAAGCTGTTGGTCGCGAACCTGCTTGGCCACCAAGCCCTTGGGTACTTTACCGACGTGCTGATTGCTCTTGTGCATGCTGCGCAGCATCTGGCCCACCTCGGTTGAGAAAGTATCGTAACACTCGCAACAACCAAAGCGACGCACGCGGCGCAAGTCATCGAGGGTGAAACCGCAGGAAGAGCATTTGCGATGGTGGCTGCCGGCCATCACAGGCACGCCTTGCATGGCCTGGCCGATGGAGGCGCCCAACAACATGTCGGCCATCGAGAATCCGGTGGGATCTGTGACACCCTTGTCCTTGGCGCAGGGTTCACAAAGGCAGACCTTCTTCATCTGCCCATCCACAAGCTGGGTCAGAAACACGGTCGCTTTGCTGTCACAGTAGTCGCACTTCATCTTGAATTAGTCCATTTTCCTCAGTTTATCGAGGTTCCGGTGCTCATCGCAAGTTCGTGGAAGGCCTTAAGCAGTCTGCGGGTCGTTTCGCCTGGTTGCCCACTGCCAATCTTGCGGCGATCGAGAGCAACCACCGGAATAACCTCTGCAGCAGTGCCCGTGAGGAAACATTCATCAGCAATGAAAATGTCGTAGCGGGTCAGTGAGCGCTCGACGACCTCGATTCCCAGCTTGCCGCATAATTCGATGATCACAGCACGGGTGATACCATCCAGTGCACCATCACTGATGAGCGGCGTGTGCACCACCCCATCCTTGAGGATGAAGAGATTGTCGCCGGTGCACTCGGCAACATAGCCTTGCTCGTTGAGCATGAGTGCTTCGAGAGCACCCGCCTGGATGGCCTCGACCTTGGCCATGACATTGTTGAGGTAATTGAGAGATTTCACCTGCGGCATGAGGGCTGAAGGTGCTGGCCGGCGCGTCGCGCAGGTAATGATACTCAAGCCGTTTTCGTAATGCTCCTTGGGATAGAGTTGAATAGTTGAAGCAATGATGAACATGGAAGGCTTGGGGCAGAGGTAAGGATTGAGACCAAGACCACCCGAGCCACGGGTCACCACCAGTCGAATATAGCCGTCGTTGAGTCCGTTGGCAGCAACCGTCTGTCGGGTGAACTCGCAAACTTCCTCCTGACTCCATGGCAGCTCGAGGATGATCGCACGTGCGGAGTCAAAAAGTCGCCGGATGTGCTGCTCCAAGCGAAAGATGCGTCCATTGTAAAAACGGATGCCCTCAAAGACGCCGTCACCATAAAGAACCCCATGGTCAAAGACCGAGAGCTTTGCGTCTGCTTCATCCACCAGATGTCCGTCGAGCCAGATTTTCATATTTGCTTGAACCCAAGGTAGGAGGCTTGAAGAAGCTGGCAAGCCGAAGATATGGGTTCCGGCAGATCCCCACTCGCCATCCCCTATTGCTTGTCGAGGAGCAATTGGGTCCAATTCACCTCGCCATGGTTGATGCGGTGTAGTTCGCTGAGATAAATAGCGTCCTCGTTCTTGGGATCCAAATCCATGGCCAGGCTGAGTAGATATCCGGCAAGCTCGACATTGCCGCGCCCTTGCTCTTTGGTGCCTTCTTGCTGTTTTTCGAGCTGTTGGGCGCGTGTCATCAGCAGGCGGGCGAGAGTCTGTGGCCGGTAGTCGGTTTCGGGAGGCTCAGGCACGATGCCGCGCCCGAGCTGGGCGTTGGCCACGAGAGCTTTCTTGTTGCGTGGTGAAAGATGGAGGGCCAACGCCAACATCCGGCGGGCGAGATCGCAGGATTGGTGGTCGGCTTTGTGTTTTCGCAAATGGACGACTGCCGCCCCAGCCAGGTTGCCGGCATACTCATCGCGTTCGGGGTCAATCATGCCGATGGAGCGCGGGAGCTTGCTTCGGGCGATTTTGAACGCTTGCCACTCGATCTTGATTTGCTCTGCGATCAGCGAGGAATTCATGAGACCTGCGAGAAGCAGAATATGGAAGATAGCCTTCACGATGGATCAGGATCATGATAGCCACTTCGCTTGGCAAGTGACAATTGAAACCCCTCAACACGACAAAGCGGCATTGCGAAGCGTGATGCGTGAACGCCTGCGTGGCGCTGCGCAAGAATCACGCGAACTGCTTGCTGAGCTGCACACCACTCTTGGCGAACTTCATGCAGCCAGGCGTATCGCCATCTTCAGCCCCATGGCCGGCGAACCCGACCTGACCCCGCTGATGACGGCCATGCCTCTGCATGATTGGCTGTTTCCGCGCGTGGATGGCGATCGGCTCCACTTCCACCTGGTGCAGGATGCAGCCGAGCAACTCAAGCCCGGGGCATTCGGCATCCGGGAGCCAACATCCGGTCTACCCATGAGCGCGATTGCTGATATCGACATCTTCATCTGCCCGGGTTTGGCCTTCGATACCACAGGAGGCCGTTTGGGGCGCGGGCGCGGTTTCTACGACCGGCTGCTTGGAGAGGCCAACGAGAAAGCGCTGAAAATCGGCGTGGGTTTTGCCTGCCAGCTCGTCGACACGACCTACCCCGAAGCGCACGACATTCCCATGGATGCGGTGCTCTGCAAAGGTTAGCTCCTGTTCACGAATGGCTCGAATCAGGCTGGCACCTCGAGGCGAAAGGATGGAATGCGCACAAAGATGCGCTCGCCTGCTGCTGTCGTCCCGAAAAAGGCACCCCGCACCTCGGCATCCGTTGCCACCACGTGGTAGCTATTGTAAGCAAAGTTTCCACCGGGTTCGAGAGTTGGTCTTTGGCCGACAATGCCATCCCCCTCAACCACGGTCACATCCCCTCCGGCTTCCCTGACCACCCATTTACGGGCCTTGAGAGTCACCGAAACCGAGGAGTCGTTGTGAATGGTGATGAAATAAACGAAAGGATGGGGTTTGTCGCCAGGTGCATCCAGACCGGGCATGTGGATCACCTCGTCAATGTGGACACGCAGCCCGTCGAATTCCTGAATTGCACCCTCCATCACTTCATTCTCTCAAGGCGCTCCCGACACCATTGCTCCGCCTGCTCGTATTCCTCGCTGCGTGGCCGCATCTTACGCAGTTGCTGCCACAGCTCGACTGCCTCTGCCAGGGAAACACGGGCGGCGGCCTGATCGCCTGAAACATCGCGGGCATGCCCCGTATCACCGGCGAGATAGGCGCGCGAGCGCAAGAGCTGTTCTGATCCGGGGCCGCGTTCGTCATCCCGCTGGTCAAGAGACTTCAGTAGCGACGCTGCCTTTGTGAGCAAGCCGATCTCTGCAGCCTCATTGCCACTGATACCGAGCATTCGGCCTTTCTGCCACCAAATGAGCGCCAGGCGATAGCAAGTCATGGCGTGCTCAGGCTGGCGTTTGTGGATGGCCTCCAACAGGCCGAGGGCCTCATTGTATCGCTCAATGGACTCGTCCTGTTTCCCACGGTCACGAAGAACACCGGCCTTGAGCCCGAGGAGAGCCGCTTTGGTGACCAGAGCGTCGTCATCGCGCGGGCGCTGGCCAAGATAACCCTTGAGCAAACCGAGTGCTTCCTCCGCCCGCTGATCGGTCCCTTCCAGATCCCCGGAGAGAAAGGAGGCCTCCGCCATCATGCTCAAACAATCGACCAATTTGGCCTGCACATCCAGGTCGCGCGGATTGACCTCGCGCATCTTTGTCAACTCGGCGACAGCCAGAAGCCGCACCTCGCGGGCATCGCCTGCCTTGCCAATTCCCTCCAGAATGGAAGCCGAGGAGAGATAACAATCAGCCAATGCCGAATGGAGCAAAGCGACATCGCTACGCTGACTGGCAATGCGATTGAGCGTTTCGGTGGCCTTCATCAACTGACCGAGCGCCTTGACCTCGTCACCTTGTTGGGCAAGCAGCTTGGCTTCGCGATATTGCAAAACGGCAGTGAGTTGATCGAGCCGATCCTGACCTACTTCTGTCGCATCGACATCGGCAAGCAACTTGCGGGCACGGACAAAGGACGCCATCGACTCGTCGGCGCTTGCCTTGCCTTCCATCAACTTGGCTATCAGCAGGCTGTCAGTCGCCAGGCGAATGCGCAGAGAGCCATCCATCGGCTCGTTCTCCAATGCGGCAATAGCGACCTCAAAGCGATTGGTGGCCAGCTTGGCACGACCCAGTGAAATCGAAATCTCGGCTAGTTGAAGACGGGCACGGGCCAGTTCACGGGAGAGTTCCGGCAGCTTTTCCGCCTCCATGATGAATGCCACCAGATCCCGCTCGAGTTGTTGGAGACGTTTTTCGCGGCCATCCAAGGGTGGAAGCTGGCGACGGTCACGCTCCATGGCCCAGGCAAAGAGACGATCACCCACATTGCGTGCGGCCCCCAACTGCGTGCGGTAATGTTCTGCAGCCAAGGCCAATTCTTCGGCCAACGCCTTTTCGGCGGCACGAACAACAGCCTCGTTCTTTTCAGCCAGATCCCTGGCTTCGGTCAGTTGCGTGCGCTCGGTAATGATTTCGGCCTCACGATTGGCCAAGCGCCCCTCGGCAGCGCGCCACAGGCCCGCCAGAGTGAGGATACTCAGCACACATCCACACACCACCATGAGCAGGACAGCGACAAGGCGCTTGGAGTTCTTGTGCTGCTTGACGACCTGCTGATACCGATGCTCCTGCTCCAACTCCACTTCGATGGCATCCAAACCCGCAGCGACCTCCTTCATGCTGGCGGGCCGCTGGTTAGGATCAATGGCCAGACAACGCATGATCCACTCACGCTGACGCTCCTCCAATTCATTGGCGGCCCAATGCGGCCAGCCCGGCTCGGGAGCTTCCTTGAGATTTCCGGCCACCTTTCGTGGGTCGGCACGCAGACCATCGCAGCGGGTTTGCTCTGGTGGAGGTGCCACCTTGCTGAAAACATCGTCGCAACGAGGAAATTTTCCGGTCAGCAAACGGTAGGCGATCACACCAAAAGCGTAGACATCCCAGCCGTAGCCTTGTTCATCAAGGTAGCCGGAGCTATCAAGCAGTTGTTCAGGCGGCTGATAGAGCAAGGCATCAGTGAAATTGAAAAGCTGCACTCCGGGCACATTGCCCAGGCACCAGTCGCTGACCATGATTCGGCCTTCTTGATCAAAGAACAGGTTGCCGGGCTTCAGATTGCCATGGGGCACGTGCTTGCCGTGCATGCTCGCAAGAATACCGGCAAGTTCGCGAATCAGCGGCCAAGCATCCTTTTCGGGGTATTGGTTTAGGCGACGCTGCAAAGTACGAGACACCCAACCGTTCTCGTCGTTCCAATCCGCATACCATGGGGTGATCCACTTGAGTGACTGACGCTCAAGCGAGCGGACGATCAAGGGCACAACTCCATCGGGCCATCCATCGGCCTCAAGTCGTTCGGCCATCTTCTCCAGAAGGCGGCGACTTACCGTCAAATCCTCCAGACATTTCATCGCCACCGGCTCATCGGCAGCGTTGTGCGCAAGAAACACCTCACCGCACCCACCGTAGTCGTGCAGCTCGATTGCTTCCCATTCCAGGTATTTGGGCAAATCCATGCGGATCTAGCTTTAGACCCAAATTGGTGGCCCGCCAACACCTATTGGAAATTCGAAATGCATTTACATTCAAGCCATGCAATGCCAGTCCAGTTCTTCATGTTGATGATTCGCTGGTTTTCGCTCGGCGCCCTACTCGCCCTCACAGGCGCCTGCTCGCCACCAACTGCCACTCCGCAAGCCTCCCGGCACACAGCTGGCGCAGCGCAGGATCCCAAATCCCCCCAAGTTCATGCATGGAGCCGGCAACTTCACCACCAACTCAACGACTACCGGCTCGATCGGGGTCTGCCCGTTCTGCGCTACCATGCCGGTTTGCAAAAACTCTGTGAAGACCACTGCGCATGGTTGCGGCGCAAGCGCGGCACTTCCTTCAGCTCGGGCAGCAATGTCAGCCACTCCGGCAGCTCTTACCGCGCCCGGGTTGCACGTATCCAATACGGTATGCGGGCCTGGGGTGAGAACGTTGCCTATGTTGGCAACAGCCCGCAGGATGTTGCCACCCGCTTGATGGTCATGTGGAAGGCCTCCCCTACCCATAACATGGCCATGCTCGGCAATTGGAGCCACGCCGGCAACGCCCTTGTCGTCGATGCGGATGGTTCCATCTTTGCCACGATGAACTTTGGACGCAAAGACTGATGCCCGACCTGGAACTCGAAAGCCGGCTCAAAACACTCGGCCACACACGGATTGCGGGCATCGACGAGGCCGGACGCGGCCCCCTTGCTGGACCTGTGGTCGCCGGAGCGGTGATCCTGCCTCCCGACTTCGACTGCCCCGGACTCAACGATTCAAAGAAACTCAGCGCGAAGAAACGTGAACTGATCCATGAAACCCTCATCCAAACCCCGGGCCTGGTCTGGGCAAGCGCGAGTTGCAGCTGTGAGGAGATCGATAAACTCAACATCCTGCGCGCCACCCATTTGGCCATGAGGCGGGCCGCCGAGGCTCTGGAGAGCACAGCCAACTACTACCTGATCGACGGCCTCCCGGTTAAAGACTTCCCCTACCCCCATGACGCGGTCGTCAAGGGTGATGGAAAGTCACTCTCCATTGCTGCTGCCAGCATCATTGCCAAAGTTACCCGCGATCGACTGATGGCTGAAATTGATTTGGAGTTCCCCGCTTATGGCTTTGCCAGGCATCAGGGATATGGCACAAAGGAGCATCTTGAAGCGCTTCGGAACCTCGGCCCTTGCCGCCACCATCGTCGCTCGTTTCAGCCCGTGGCTCAACTCTCCCTGCCGCTTGACTGATGCGTCGGGCGAAGCGCGTGACCCTCAATGGATCGGGCGCCACGGCGAGCGCGTCGCCGTTAGTTGGCTGCGAAGCCAAGGCTGCAAGATCCTCTCGCGCAATTACCGGGGACCCAAGGGCGGCGAGATCGACATCATTGCCCGCGATGGAAAGTTGCTGCTCTTCGTCGAGGTCAAGACCCGCATCGGCACCCAACCCATCCGCCCGCTCGATGCCGTCGACCACCACAAGCAAAAGCTCATTGAACGGGGTGCACGCCACTGGATCAGCCAACTGGGCACAACGCGTCCGAGCTGGCGCTACGATGTCATGGAAATCATTCTTCACAACGGCCAAAAGCCCCACATAAACCATGTCAGAAATGCCTTTTGAAAGTCGCTTGCGACCCGACGGGTCAAGCCCCATCCTGCCTCGACATGAGTGAAGCCTCATCTGATTGCATGGCATGGCTCGCCCGAGATGACGGCAGCGTGGTGATGGGTCGTGGACCGATGAGTCGCTCCAGTGAGCCACCCGCCGACGGAGTAGCCTTCTACCTGCGACCCTTCCAGCAGATCGAGGACAAACCCTGGCGTATTCCACTGGAATACGAAATCATCAGCCTCGACGAGCTCTCCAAGCGACTCCCGGCTGGACCGGCGCTCGAATGCCGATGGGAGACGATGGATACAGTCGCCTTCTCGGAGGTCTTCCAGGAAATCAATGATGCCATCCGTCAGGGTCTCTTCGAGAAGACCGTGCCCGTGGTCACCGAGACCGGCACATGCAAGCACCTCAATACTCGCGAGCTGATGGGCTCGATGGCAGCCTGCCGCAGCCCCTTGCGTTCCTACGCATACTGCGAAGGCCGACAGGGCTTTGCTGGTGCCACTCCGGAGCTGCTACTGGCCATGGATGGCCGCATGTTACAAACCATGGCCCTTGCCGGCACGGCCCGCAGCGAGGACCGGGCCATCTTTGGTGTCGACGAAAAAGAGATCCGCGAGCACGAATACGTGGCACAGACTCTGGAAGCCAAACTCCTCGACCTGGGTAGCCTTGAGCGCGATCAGCGCGAAATCATGGACCTCGGCTCCATCTGCCACTTCCTGACGCGCATCCGTGTGCACCTCGGACGCGAAATCCCTCCAGCGACACTGCTCGACCGACTCCATCCGACACCCGCATTAGGTCCTCTGCCCCGCACCAGCAAGACCATGCATCAACTCATCAAGTGGCGTGAGCGACTCGGTTGCCCCCCGGGATTCGGCGCTCCTTTTGGTGTCTGGGACCACGGACGCTTTGACGCGGTGGTCGCTATCCGCGGCGTCTGGTGGCATGGCGAGCACATCAAAATTCCCGCCGGCTGCGGGGTAATCGAGGCCAGCCGAATGGTTAACGAGTGGCGTGAACTACGACTCAAGCGTGAAGCGGTAAAACGCAGCATCCACTGTCTTTAAACGAAGATTCGATGAGACCAAAAAAGATTGAAGAGCCATCCTGATTTTCACAATATCTGAATTATTTCCCCTCTAATGCCTGCTCCACTCCTCACATCATTTTCGCCGCTACGCGCGGCCCTCGGAGCGACACTTGTTGCGGCGATGATGAGCCCCTTCGCATGCGCACAGAATATCAATTGGGGTGACGACCTTTCACGAAGCAATCCGATCTCCAAGCTTGCGCGCGTGGTCAATCCCAAGCTGGTCGAGGTGGAAAATCGCATGCTTCGTCTGGATCGTGAATCCGCAAAACTGGCACGCTACCAACAATTTTCACTGCGCTGTTCTCTTGGCTACCTTGGCCACCGCATGACTTCAAATTCCCCAGATCCAAGCATCGTCATGGATTTCGGCAAGGTAATGCCGCTTGACACCATCTACCTGATCCCATGCCAACGCGAGCTCGTCGCCGACAGTGGCATCTTCCCCCTGCTATTCACCATTGAGCTCTCCAAAGAAAAGGATTTCAGCGATGCCGTCTCCATCTACCGCTCGAACCAAAACATTTTCCGCCACATGGACGGAATGCCGGCCAGATTCGAAGCCAACACCGACGCGCGCTACCTGCGTCTGAGCGTTCAGCGTGGCCACGATAAAGGCACATATGATGTCTATGGCCTATCTGAAATCTTCGTTTTCTCAAAAGGTCAACCGGTCTCCTTCAATGCGAGGGTCATCACCTCCGGCGACCTCGAAATTTCACCGGTCTGGAATCCTGCCACACTCAACGATGGACGCTGCCCACTGGGTATCTGGCACCATGGTAAAGCTGTTCATGGCGATGGGGGCGACGCACTGGTGGTGGACAAAAGCGGCACCGCCAGCACTTGGACCATCAAGCTGGTTCAACCCGTGGCCATCGATCATATCGTCCTGTTTCCCTATCAAATGTATGGCTCTTCGTATTCCTCAGTGTTTCCGAACTCGATCAGTGTGCAACTTGACTCAACAGGAGACAATCACTCGCTCCTGCTCAAGGAGTGGTCCAACCCACTATACGGCAGTAATCAGTGCACCCCCTTGGTCTTTGCCTTTGATCAGAACCGCGCCGACACAATCACCATTACCGCCAGAACACCTTGGTTGCTGAGCGAGCGAACCATGCACGCCCTCTCTGAAATCCAGGTCTGGTCAGCAGGGAAAAACATTGCGCAGGGCCTACCCGTCAAGCGCACCCACCAGCAAAAGAGTGTTCCGATCACCGTGCTTACCGATGGTGACAGCTCGGAGAGTCGCATCGCCAACATCGAAGACTGGCTCGATGAATTGATCCAGCGCAGCCAAATCAATATGGAAATGCATTCCCTACGCGCCATCCACCGCCGCCTTTCCACTCGCAGCGAGCTCAACGTCTCGTGGGCATCCGCTGTGGCTCTCGGTCTAACCTTCCTGATCCCGGTATACATCTTTGAGCGCAGACGCATCAAATCCCGTGAACACCTCGACATCATCCGCAAGCGCATTGCGGCCGACCTCCACGATGACATTGGCAGCAACCTCGGCAGCATCTCGATGATAGCGCGCACCGCACGCAAGGACTTGGCCCGTCTCAACGGACCCACGGAGGTGGATCAAGACCTCGGGGAAGTCGAGCTCATTGCCCGCGAAAGCTCGCTGGCAATGCGCGACATCGTTTGGCTATTGGAACGCAAGCAGGACTCAATCGGAGACCTTGTCCACCGCATGCGCGAGACCGCGGGACGCCTCCTGCGTGGCACCGAATTCAGTCTCGACTGCGCCACCACCAAGACGACTGCCAAGCTGAGCTTGGATGCCAAACGCCACCTCTTCCTCTTCTACAAGGAGGCCATTCACAACATCATCAAACACTCGCAGGCCGACCAGGTCTCCATTCGTTTGTGGGATGAAGCTGATAAACTGGTTCTGGAAATCATGGACAACGGCGTCGGTTTACCCATCAATGATGATCAGATGCCCATCTGCGCGAAGAAGCTTGAAGAGCGTGCCGAAGTCATGAATGGAGATCTCCAAATTGATTCGGCATCCGGCAAAGGAACCACCATCCGCCTGCTTGTCAAACGAAGTGCCCTCACCAACCCGTCGACATCATCATGAGCACCACCATCTGGGTTCTCGAAGACCACGAAAATTTTGCCACTCAAATCATGCGGCTCATCAATGCCGAGGCTGATCTCGAATGCCCGCATCATTTTCGTAGTGCGGATGAGATGTATGAGAGGCTCAAGTTTACCAAGGAGCACCCCGACCTACTCCTGCTCGACCTGGGCCTTCCGCGCAAGGGCGGACTTGAGGTCCTCACCGATCTCAAGACCCTTATGCCAGACACCAAGGTGCTCATCCTGAGTTCCTTTGATGAACGCGAAAAGGTCTACCGCGCCATCTGCAATGGAGCATCAGGCTATCTGCTCAAGACCAGTGACCCGGATGAACTATTAGGCGGAATCCGCGATATCATCGAGGGCGAGTCAGCACTCAGCAGCCCGATCGCCAAGATGATTCTCGAGGGCTTTTCGCGTCACGGACCCGTCGAGAAGACCGACCCCCTCACCTCGCGTGAACAGGACGTTTTGCGCTTTCTTGTGCAGGGCCTAATCAAGAAGGAAATCGCCAACCAACTTAAAATTTCCCAGCACACCGTCGACATGCACGTGCGCTCCATTTATCGAAAGCTGCACGTTAACTCCCAAACAGAGGCCGTCTCAAAAGCCCTGCGACAGGGTATTGTGTAGGGCAACCCATTGCACCAGAGACGCCCGCTGCCACACCAAGAAAAAAGCCCCAACTCCAGGAAGAGACGGGGCTTTAAATTTGCGTAACGGCCAAGTTCAGACTTCCTCATCTTGCTGTTCGGCAGCCGCTTCTTCGAGAGTGGCTTGTGCAGCCTCGAGATCATCGGCCTCGGCTTGCTGTTGAGCAGTTGCTTCGACAGCGTCCACCTGAATGGCGAGATTACACACCACCTGAGAGTGGAGTCTGATGGTGATATCAAACTTGCCAGTATTCTTGATGGCCTTGTCGAGCTCAATGGAGTGGCGATCGATTTCAATGCCCTGCTCGGCCAGCTTCTTGTGGATGTCCATGCTGGTCACTGAGCCGAAAGCCTTCCCATTCTGACCTGTGGCCAGCTCGAACTTGGGAGTCATCTTGGAGAGCTTGGTGGCGATTTGCTGAACAGCGACCAGTTCCTCGGCTTCACGCTGGGAGCGGGCGGCTTTGAGAGCCTCAAGATGACGCAGATTAGAGTCGTTGGCTTCGTAGGCCTTGCCTTGCGGAATCAGGAAGTTGCGGGCGTAGCCAGCGCGGACTTTGATCACATCGGCTTCTGCGCCGAGGCCTTCGATTTTTTCTTTGAGGATGACTTGTGCAGTTGCCATGGGAAAAACGGGGTTTCTTGGTGGGGGCGGGGATTTAGGACCGCCCACAAGCTCAGTCAAGAAGAATGAAGGGATTAATCGGCTCCATAGGCACGTTTCGGGACCTTATTGGTATTGCCTCAGCGATATTGGGTCTGGATGGGACGCTCCAAAAACTGCTTGTCACGCAGCTGACGCAGATACTCCAGATACTTGCGCTGAGCGTCCAATTCTAGCTGCTTGAGACGCTGCTCTTCGTCTATGGCATAGGTCTTCCATGGTCCATGGGGCACCTGACCGACCTCCACAAAACGCCAGTGTACCCGGTCCCCGGAGTTCAACTGCAGATAGTCCCGGATGGCAGGTGAAATATCGATGCCTGCGGACTTGTTCTTGCGGTTGCGGGGTGGCTTGTCGCCAAATACGTAGCGCCAGTCGTCGGTAACCCAAGGCCCTGTATCTTCCCACTGAGCGTAGCAGCTGCGTCCTTTCCAATAGATCTGGAGCCAGCGGCCCTTGAGAGTCGACTTGAGGCGACCATCCTCCTCAACCACCCGATGGAACCAAGGGATGACTCGCTCTGCCTCGGGTTTGTAGTCCCGACCACCTGAAGCAATATCGTTGTAGGGCAAGGCAATATAGAAGGGATTGAGCTCGGGCTTGAAATCCTTGGGCCGAAACTCGCCGGTGGCGTGATTGGCGATGCGGGCCTTGGGGTCCGGATTGTCATAGCCACCGAAATTCTGCATCCAGTTCATATCCCATGCGGACTTGCAGTTTGGCACTGGGTTGTTCTGGGTCGGTTGCTCCCCAACCCAAAAAATAGTGGCGGTTACGAAGGTCTTCCAAGGGTAAAGAATGCGCGAAGTCGCCACAGAAGGACGCGATGGATCGGTGGTCGGAACCCGCACTTGCGGACCACCTTGCTGCGCAACTGCAAGAGCAACGCTTGCCAAAAGTGCAATGGCGCTCATCAGGGGCCTGTGTGGAAGGGGCATCATGGACAGATTCTTGATGAGTAAGTAACGGATTTGTCCTTCCCTGCTCAAGCTCTACTGGCAGTTTTGACCTGACAGAAGCCGCCAACCCTTTACGATAAGGCATATTGAAAATGAAAAGCATCCTTTCCCTGAGCCTCTCCATGATCGCTGTCTGCGGCTTTGCCCTTGCAGACAAAGAGAAAGCGACTCCTACGCCCGCCGCCCAGAAAGCGACTACCCCGCCCGCCGCCCACAAAAACCTGCTCCTGATTGCCGGCACCAAATCCCACGGCTACGGCTCTCACGAACACAATGCGGGAGTCCTGCTCTTCAAGAAGTGCCTTGATGAAAGCAATCTGCCTGTGAAAACCACCGTCAAACTCAACGCCGAATGGCCGAGTAAGGAGGAACTCACCGCGGCGGACACCGTTCTCATCTACTGCGACGGTGGCAAGAATCACCTCCTGCTCAAGGATGACCGTTTGCAGCAACTCACCGAGGAAATGAAGCGCGGCTGCGGCTTGGTTTGTGTGCACTATGGAGTCGAATACCCCAAGGAAGCCGCCGGAGCCGAAATGCTCGACTGGATGGGTGGTTACTTCGAGATGCACTGGAGCGTAAACCCCCACTGGGACGCGAGCTTCACCAAGTATCCCGACCACCCCATCAGCAATGGCCTGAAGCCCTACACCATCCGCGACGAATGGTATTTCCACATGCGCTTTGCCGACGAATCCAAAGGCCAGCTCAGCCATATTCTCTCGGCCGTCGCCCCCGAGGAGACCATGAAGCGCCCTGACGGCCCGCACTCCGGAAATCCCGACGTCCGCAAGGCGGTGGCTGCCAAGATCCCACAAACGGTCGGCTGGGCCTTCGAGCGCAAGGATGGTGGCCGCGGCTTCGGCTTTACCGGTGGCCACTTCCACGAGAACTGGGGCAACGAGAACCAGCGCCGCGTGATGCTCAATGCCATCCTCTGGACCGCCAAGGCCCAGATTCCCGAGGCAGGTGTGCAAAGCACCGTCACCGAGGAAGAGCTCTGGGCCAACATGGACTACCCCAAGCCCAAAAACTGGGACGAGCGCCAACGCGCGAAAAAGGAGGCCTCCAAGAAGGCCGGCGCCCACTTCGAAAGCAAGGAGCACGCCTGTGAAAGCTGCGCGTTTGTCGCGGCTGTGGTGGAGAGGCAGGAGAAGTTTGATGGCGCTCGGTAATCCATCCATCGTTCATGAGTAGCCTCCAGGCTGACGCTGAAGCCTCGCCATCCTGACGACTGTGGGCAGCCGGCTTCTGCCCGCACCCCATGCAAAAAGAGAGGCCTCGTAGTCTTGTGGAGTGCGAAGCGCCCTTTGGGTAGTGTCGAGATATCACCCTCGCCCGACGGGCAAGATGCCCGACAGCATTATTGACTGACCAGCACCAGGTCCTTGAACTGGGCCGTCATCGGCTTACCCTGGTGAAGCTGAAGGGCAATCACACCCTCCTTGGGAGCGACCGCGGTGTTGTCGGTGAGATGGACGCTCAACTTACCGTTGATCCAGTGCTCCACAACATTGCCCTTGGCCACAATCTTGTAATCGTTCCAGTCACCTTGCTTGATGCCGGCTTGGACATCAGCCGAAGGCGTGGTTTCGCCGACCACATTCTTCTTGGGCTTCTTCTGGTTCTCACCGTCTTCGAGCACCACCTTCTCGCCGCGCAGGGCGAGAATGCCACGGCCCTTCTCCTCGTAGAGGATGCCGCTGTATTTGCTACCGAGCTCCATGTCGGCCTGATAGCCGCCGACCACCCAGTAGGATTCATCGAGCACCTTGCTACGATACTGGACGCCCGAGTTCGCATAGCCCTCGCCTTTGCCTTCGGCGTCGAGCAGGCGGTATTTGAAGGTCAGCACGAAGTCGCCCGGCTTACCGTCTTGCCAGACAAGGAAAGTGTTTTTCTTGGCAGGATTATCGGCAGTGGTGGTGCCGGTGATGGCACCATCTTTGACCGACCAGAAACCTTCGACACCTTTCCAGCCGGTGAGGTCCTTGCCGTTGAAGAGAATGGTTTCTTCAGCAGAGGCTGAAACGAAGAGAGCCAGAGATGCGGCGATTCCAGTGAGTGCGGTTTTCATGATTTGAAGTTAAACGAGTTAAGGGAAACTATTCTTTCCAGTGAGCTTCCCAAGCAAAATATAGGTCCTGCAGCTTATAGGTCGCATCGGCCCTATACGACCCATGACGAAAAAAGCCCGCCTCCCATTCAGGAGGCGAGCTTCAAAAAAGGCTCAGCTTGGAACTTACTCACCAAGACCAAGACGCACGAAGCGGGTCACGGTCAGGGTGTCGCCAAGTTCCTTGCCCTTGGCGGCGACGATGTCCTTCACGGTATCCTTGGCGCTGCCTTCGTTGCGGACGAAGGGCTGCTCCAGGAAGCAGCTCTCGGAGAAGAACTTGGCCATCTGGCCCTCGAGGATCTTGTCGATGATGCTCTCGGGCTTACCGCTGTCGAGCAGACGGGCACGGAAGATATCCTTCTCGGAATCCACCACGTCAGCAGGGATATCGTCGCGGGACAGACCCTTTGGAGCGCAGGCGGCGATGTGCAGGGTCAGGTCCTTGACCATTTCCTGAAACACGGGGCTGTCCTTGGTCTCGGGCTTGGTGGTGCCGACTTCGATCAATACACCCACCTTGCCCGGAGGGTGGATGTAGGAAGCGACCACACCACCGGCTTCGGCGTTGAAGCGCTCATACTTGCGCAGCACGAGATTTTCTCCAAGTTCAAGCACCTTGGCCTTGATACCCTCTTCAATACTGCCCTCACCGAGTTGTACGGCTTGGGCGGAAACAAGATCGGCAGCGCCGGAAGCGGCCAGAGTGTCTGCGATTTCATTGACGAAGCCCTGGAAGTTCTCGTTCTTGGAAACAAAGTCCGTTTCGCAGTTCACCTCTGCAAGCAGGCCGGAAGTAGCGTCGGCGTTCACTCGGGCAGCGATGATGCCTTCATTGGCGGCTCGGTCGGCCTTGGCACCGGCCTTGGCAATGCCGCGCTCACGCAGGAGCTTGATGGCGGCATCAATGTCGCCATCGGTTTCAGTGAGGACCTTCTTGCAGTCCATCATACCGGCGTTGGTCTTATCGCGTAGTTCTTTAACAGTGGATGCGGTGATCATGTCGGGTTGGGATCAGTTTGGCGGGTTGGGTGGCAATTTAACGCTTCGCAGCCATCATCGATTCGACCAGATTCTTGAGGATCAAGCGTATCGAGCGAATGGCATCGTCATTGGCAGGAATCGGATAGTCGACTGCAGCCGGGTCAGCGTTGGTATCAACCAATGCTACGATCGGAATCTTAAGGCGCTTGGCTTCTGCCACGGCGATGGTTTCGCGGGCTGAGTCCACAATGACCACCGCATCGGGAAGGTTGTCCATGTCACGGACCCCACGCAGGTTGCGCAGAAGTTTCTCTCGCTCACGACCAAGGGCGGAAAGTTCCTTCTTGGACATGGCTTTGAATTCGGGCTGCTTTTCGATGGTTTCGAGATACTTGAGGCGCTCGACCGACTTGCGCACGGTGGAGCTGTTGGTGAGCATGCCACCGAGCCAGCGGTGGTTTACGTAAAATTGACCGGTGGCTTCAGCGGCTTCCTGAATAGCTTCCTGAGCTTGGCGCTTGCAGCCGACAAACAGGACCCTTTTGCCTTTGCCAGCCAGTCCGGAGAGGAAATCGGCGGCCTTGTCCAATTGCTGGACGGTCTTCTCGAGATTAATGATGTAGATTCCGGCCTTGTCCTTCATGAGGAAGGGCTTCATGCGCGGGTTCCATTTCTTGGTCTGGTGACCGTAGTGAACGCCAGCGTCCACCATTTCGTTGATGAGTTCGTTGATCATGATGTCTGTCCCGCCTTGAGTCAGGTCGGGCGATGCTTGAGAACCTGCCGCTTTGGAGGTCCCTCCGGTTCTCGTTGGTGAGCGTGCGACAGTGGAAGGGGCGGCGAAAATATGGAAATAGCCTCCAGTGACAAGGAAAACTTATCGGCAATTTTCTGCAAAACTCCGGCCAATAGGCATTCATGGGCCTTGTGAGAAGCCATCTTGGCTGACAACACAGAAAATGACCGTTGAGCTCTGAAGGCTCCACTACCCCTGTGCAACTCCTGGCTCTCCGACCGGTCTGAGCAAATATCCGGCGACCCACCCTTGCTCACCATGGGAATTCTTACACCAATGCCAGCCATGAATCTGTCGTAACGATTCCAGAACGTCTCCACGCCTGAGGGTCAATACACAGGGATCAAAGTCCTCAATCACTTTGTGACGAGTGCCCGCCAACTTTTGCAGGAACTCCACTGGAACGTAACCATCACAACCAGTTGCGTTTTTGGCCCACACCCAACCCGGCCAAGTGCGATCAGCCTCACCCACATCAACCTCGTCACCCACTTTGAGAATCAGGGGCTCGGTGTCACGATCTTCGTAGTCGGAATTGGCGATGTATTGCATGATCACGGATCTTTGTGTGCGGCCCGGCGCAGGCGATCCATGATGGCCAAGCCCAGGCCCTTCTCGCTAACGGGTTCAACGATGATCTCGTCCACGCCAGCTTCATCGAGCAGGCGCATGGCGTAAAACAGCCTGACCGCAGCCTCGGAGAGCTTACCGGTACCGGGACTCAGAGCCTCGACGAACTCCCACTGGTGGCGGCGGACAAAAGGATCATCCTCCCCACCTTTATAGCACAACAGGGCGTAACGCTTGCCGGGCTGTGGCGTGAAATCCTCGGGATTCTCGACGATGCGCAAAGGCGTGGCAGGTGCATAGTGGCTGGCCAATGTTCCGGGAGCTACTGTCAGGTGGGTTGTGGATGGATTACCCTCCACCACCAATGGCTTGGGTTTCTCGACCTTACCGAACTTCTGAAGCATCTCCTTGGTGATCGGCCCGGCCCGATGGAGCCGAAAGATGGGCTTTTTACCCTGGCGCGGCTCAATGGATATGATGGTGCTCTCCAAACCCTCGCTGCAGGCGCCACCGTTGACAATGAGTGGAATGCGACCACCCAGCTCCTTTTCAACCGCCCGGGCAGAAGTCGGAGAAATTCGCCCGAAACGATTGGCACTGGGAGCGGCAATCGGCTTGCCGAGTTTCTTGTTGATGGCACGAAAGATGGCATTGCCACTCTGGCGGACGCCGACGGTGGACAGACCACTGGTAACGATATCCGGGATAACATCCTGCTTGGGTAGAATCAGGGTCAGAGGACCTGGCCAAAATGCATCGGCCAAGCCAGCCACCACTTCGCAAATCTCGTCGGGAACCTTTGCGACCTTTCCCAGATCGGCACGCGACCCGATGTGTACTAGCAAGGGATCGAAGGAAGGGCGTTGCTTGGCCTCGAAAACCTTGGCTGCGGCCAACGGGTTGGTGGCGTCCGCGGCAAGCCCGTAAACCGTCTCCGTGGGTAGAGCCACAACCTCGCCCGCATCGAGCAATGCGCAGGCCTCACTCACAGCGTCTTTCATGTCCTCTTCCGAGGCCTCGATAATCTTGGTATCCGGCACAGGGAAATCCATGGCAGATGCAGTTGCGGGTTGCACCTCCGAATTTGCCATTTTCAATTGGCTGGCCCCAACCCTATGGTGGGACATGAACAATGAGTCCGCCCGACAAATGCCACGCACTCTGGTGCTTATCGGTTTCATGGGTTCGGGAAAGTCCACCATCGGTCGCAAACTCCACCAGCAACTCGGCTACCAACTCATCGACACCGATCAACTCATCGAGGCCGGCACCAAAAAGAGCATTCAGCAGATTTTTACCGACGATGGAGAGGAAAGCTTTCGCGATCTCGAATCTGCCATGCTCAACGAATTGGCAGTCTCACCAGCCGCCAATCGCATCATATCCACCGGTGGCGGTGTGGTGCTACGCGAACAAAACCGCAAGCTGCTACGCGACTTAGGCTTCGTGGTCTGGCTAAGGGCCTCGGCCAAAGAGATTTTCAGGCGCACCGCCTCCAGCAAACATCGTCCACTGCTGCAGACCCATGACCCCGAAGCCGTCATCCACACCATGATGACCGAGCGGGATGCGCTTTACAAAGAGACGTGCCACCTTGAAATCGACACCGCTGATCTCGATATGGAAGAGGCCTGTGCAGGAATCATGGAGTGCGCCAGTTACCACTTCAAGCAGTGCGAGCAATGAGCACGCAAGAGCAGATCAAGCTGTGGGCTCGGCAGCTCGGCTTTGACGACTGCCGCATCGCCCCTGCCCGGCGCGCCAGTCATGCCGACGATTATGTCGACTGGATCGAGGACGGCAGGCATGGAGACATGGCCTGGCTTGAACGCAATCCCGAGCGCCGCAGCGATCCACGCATCGTGCTGCCCGGTTGCAAAGCGGTGATCTGCCTCGCAATCAACTACTATCCGGGTGATCAACCCGCAGAGGGCATGGACTACCGCATCGCCCGCTATGCCTGGAACGACGACTACCACGATCTGATCGAGAAGCGGCTCAAGCAATTGTGCAGACAACTCGAAACCCTTGGCGGACAGCACAAGCCCTACGTCGATACCGGCCCGGTACTGGAACGCGACTTTGCCAGTGACGCCGGACTCGGTTGGAACGGAAAGTCTACCATGCAGATTCATCGCAAACTCGGCACCTGGTTCTTTCTCGCTGAAATTCTCACAACCCTGCCACTTCAGGCCGACGAAGCCTTCGGCGACCACTGCGGCAAATGCGTTGCCTGCATCGATGCCTGCCCCACTGCCGCGATCACCGCCCCGCGCCGGCTCGACGCGCGCCGCTGCATCTCGTATCTGACCATCGAGAACAAGGGACCCATCCCCGAGGAGTTCCGTGAGGCCATGGGCAATCGCATCTACGGTTGTGACGACTGTCTGGATGCCTGCCCCTGGAATCGCTTTGCCCGAACCGCTCGGGAAGCCAGCTTTCTCGCCCGCAAGGAGATTTTTGGACATCACCTTCGGGATTTTCTCGGTCTTGATGATGTGGCTTTCAATAAACTCTTCCAAAAATCGCCCATCAAGCGCATCAAACGCGCGCGCTTCCTGCGCAATGTTTGTGTGGCATTGGGCAACGTCGGCGGTCCCTCAGACCTTCCAGCACTGGAAATGGCGGCCAAAGACCCCGACCCCCTCATTGCAGAGCACGCCCATTGGGCGATCGCCCAAATTCAGCGGAAAACAGGGCCCGCAAGTTCCTAGATTTGGCTTGCAAGGCCCTGAATGCGGGCCTACACACCCTGTGAACAACTTCTGGCGCAAGCAAAGGAGTGGGTCCCAGACCCGCTCTTTTTTGGTCTCCAGACCTCTCGCGGACACTCGCCATCATCCATCCCTCTTGATCCAAGAAAAGTCATAAGCGATTCATAACCATTGATTTATAAAATGCCATGACCAACGATATCGTCGCCCTCATCGAGTTCTACGAAAAAGAAAAAGGCATTGACCGCGACAAGGTCATCGCCGCGCTCGAATTCGCCTTCATATCAGCCTATCGCAAGATGGTTCCGGGAGCGGATGCCATTGAAACCCTGCGTGCCGACATCGACCTCAAGAAGGGCAACACCCGCATATTCGCCAGCCTCGACGTTGTCACCGACGAGGACTACCGCGATAAATTCAACGAAGTGCCCATGAGCACCGCGGTTAAGAAAAAGCCTGAGATCCAGCCTGGCGAGGTCATCGAATTCAACGTCACCCCCACGGACTTCGGCCGAATCGCCGTGCAAACCGCCAAACAGACCATGATGCAGCGTCTGCGCCAAGCCGAGAAGGAGATGATTTATGAAGAGTTCAAGGATCGCGCCGGCGACATCGTTTCCGGCACTGTTCGCCGTTTCGAGCGCAACGACGTCATGATCGATCTCGGCAAGTTTGAAGGTCTCATGCCCAATCGCGAGCGCGTGCAGGGCGAAGACTACAACATTGGCGACCGCATCCGCTGCTATGTGCTCGCCGTGGAAAACGAAGGCCGTGGCCCGGAAATCATCCTTTCGCGCTCACACCCCAATTTCGTGCGCCGCTTGTTTGAGGCCGAGGTCAACGAAATTTCGGATCACACAGTCGAGTTGCGTGGCATCGCCCGCGAGGCTGGATTTCGCACCAAAGTCGCGGTCTGGAGCATCGATCCCAAGGTTGATCCCGTCGGTGCCTGCGTTGGCATGCGCGGTGCCCGCGTGAAAAACATCGTGCGCGAACTCAACAACGAGAAGGTCGATATCATCCGATGGAGCGAGGATCCCGCCGAATTCGTTCGTGAGGCCCTGAAACCCGCCGAACTCATCACCATTGAGGTCAACGATAAGGAAAAATCGATCCATGTGACTGTTGACGAAGAAGACCTCAGCAAAGCCATAGGCCGCAAGGGACAGAACGCCCGGCTCTCATCGCGCCTCATGGGCTGGGACATTCAGGTCCGCAAAGACGAGAGCAAGGAAGAGCAATTCCGCGACAAGATCGGCGGTGCGGCCCAATCACTGGGTGAACAACTTGGCATCACCAACGAACAGGCTGCCAAACTCGCTGTTGCCGGCGGTATTGCGCCCGAATACATCATTGGCATGTCCGCCGATGATATCGGTGAGATTCTCGAGATCAGCGCGGATGAAGCTGCACCCATCCTGGCCCGCGCCCATGAACTAGCTAGCAATGGCTCCGCGGGTTCAGAGGCTCCTGCCGATGAAGCTCCTG
>JAURCU010000023.1 GCA_030828305.1 Luteolibacter sp. | reverse complement strand
GGCCGTCGGCGAAAGGGGCCGATTCCCTTTCACAACGGCTGCATCTATGCGTTGAGTAGCGGCATGATGACCGAGAGGACGGTGTCCCATCAGTTTGCCAGCCAAGGGGTGCTTGAAAACAAGAAGCACGGCATCTTTTTTGTCGGGTACTGCGATCCGGCAACCCCCGGTGCGCGCATCAAGCATGCGGCTCAGGGCGATATGGTGAGCCTTGAGGAAAAGGGTTTGCAAGTGAAGCTGCGCTGCGAGACCCGCGAGTTCGATTTTTCCGGGCATTCCACGAGGGATGCGATTCTGGACTACATCCTCAAGGTGAGGCCGAAGAAAACCCTGCTGGTGCACGGCGATACGGGCGCCTTGGAGTGGTTTCGTGCACAACTGGCCGAGAAACTGCCGTCTTCGGAGGTGGTCATCCCCGAGCCGGGAGTAGAGGTGCAGATCTAGGATCTGTGCTCCTGGTTCCTGGTTTTTAGTTGGCGGTTTCCCCCTGCGCTCTAGGAGCTTCGGAGGACAAGCCGCCATCCAAAGGGCCAGAGCAGAACCCCAGTAACTAAGAACCCGGAACCGCAACAAGCATTTCGACTTTCAGCCTCCGAACAATTCCTCTTTGATAGCCTCCATGGCCGTTAAAAAAGACAAGCAACATGGGCCCAGACTCGGTTGTGTGGCCCGTGCGCTGTTTGGTATCAGTGTTTTTTGTAGCCTGATGCTCGCGGTGGCTATTGTGGCGATGCTGCTACCTCAGGATCTCTCGACCATCAACGGCTATGGTGATGGAGCACAGATCGGGAAAGCACGAGATTTGAAAGCTGTGATGAGAGAATCCCTGCAGCGGGGTCATGAAATCACGCTAAGTGAAGGCGAGATCAATCGCTGGATCGGCCAAACGCTCAAGGTCGAGCAGAAGGGGCTGCTTGGCTCAGTGGTCAAAATCGACGGCTTGGGGGTGAGGCTGAGACCTGACGAAGCCGAGATTGTGATCGAGCGCTCCTTCCGAGGATTCAAGTCCACCCAATCGATGTTGCTGCAAGTGAGCGTGGATGCGGATGAGAGGGTTAGTAGCAAGGAAGTAATCTTGCACGGTGGTCCGATTGCAGGCTTTTTTCCGGCACTCAAACGCGGGGGTCGATTCGGTTGTCTGACGGTTCCCCAGGGCTATATCCATCTGGTCAAACCGGCATTTTTTCAATTGGGAGATGTCTATCAGGAGGAGTTGGACATGGCATTTCGCAAGATGCAGGACATCCGGATTGAGCAAGGGCAGTTGGTGCTGACGCCGCGACCGTCTCCACTCACCCAGCCGACACCATGAAACCCCTGTTTGCTGGATTGAGCTGGGTGCTCATTGCTGCTGCTGTCCAGGCGCAACCGAGAGCTGTGCCGGTGCAGGAAGCTGTGCTGGCTCCTCTTGCCGAGGATGTGACCGTAACCAGCCGCACCAAGCAGTTCCGGGTTTCGGGTGGCAATCAGTTTGGCCGTGGCCTTTGTGTGATCATGGCAGAGGATGCCAAGAGGGAGCTCTTGCAGCTCCTGGAGCAGGTCGATGACTGGAAAATTCCCATCAGCGTGGTGCTGCATGGCGAGCCCGGCGACAAGGCTCCCACAACCACTTTTGTGACCCGCCTCAGGGTGGTGGAAGGGGTGTATCGACTGCAGCTCGACATGCACCTGGCCGAGGGGCTCAAAGTGATGGCCTTCAAGCGGGCGGTCACCGAGATGCTGCTCTATGAGCGCGCCTTGCGGTCCTTGCCGCAGCTCGAGGAGAATATGTTGCTTTCGGTACCGCCCTGGCTTTCGGTGGGCCTGCGCGAGGCCAGTGCGTGGCGCAATCAACAGAGTGATCGTCGGCTCTATGCTGCCATGTTCAGCAAAGACGGGGCTTTCAAGGTGGAGGACCTGCTTGCAGTGAACCGTGCCGAATTCGCCAAGTTTGATGAGGCCTCGCTGGTGGCCTTCCGGGTTTGCGCCGGAGCCATGGTGATGGCCTTTCTGGAACAGGCCGAAGGTCGATTGGCCTTTCGTGAATTTCTCAACGAAGCCGCCTCCTTCGAGGGTGAGATGGCGCTACTATTGCGTCGCCATTTTCCCGATCTCAACCTCTCGCCCAACAGTCTTGCCAAATGGTGGGCATTGCAGTTGGCGAACCGTGGAGGTCTTAATCTGCTCACCGACGTCATGAGCATTACCGATACCGAGCGCGAACTCGCCGAGACTCTGTATCTCCATTTGCCAATTCAGGGGGCAGAGAATGCAGCGGGTCGCGAGCGCGTTGGCATTGATCAGTGGTCCCGACTAAAGGATCTGGAGCCCAAACAACGCCTGGCTGCGGTGAAACCTGCGCAGGCCGCTCTGGTGCATTTGAGTTACCGCTGTTTTCCGTCTTATCGCCCTCTGCTCGTGGAGTATCAAAAACAGTTGGTCCGTCTGGGCCGTGGTGATGAGGTGGCCATGGCGGCAGCCCTCGGAGAGTTGACTCGAGCCCGTGAAATCATGGCGGCCAAGAGTCAGCGCGGCCGAGACTATCTCGACTGGTTCGAGATCACCCGCGCCCGCGAGACCAGCGGTGTGTTTGACGATTATCTCCGGCTCAAGAAGGAACTGGGCATGCGTGAGAACGACCGCGAAGATGCAGTCTCGCTCTATCTGGAGCGCATGGACAAGCTGTTCAATCGGAATCGCTAGGGACAATTGGCCCGATGGTCCGGCTTGGTCGCGGCATCGCGGAGAAATACCGGAACGACCCGGCCGATCCTGTTTGTCATTGCTCAAGAGGCATTGAATAAATTTGCGGCCCGTGCGTCCGAAGGATATGAAGGTAATGTTCTCTCTGCGCTACATTGCGCATCTGCTGCTCTTCAGTTTGTTTGGTGCAAGTGTGAGCTGCACCACCACCTATGATCAGACCGGCCGTCCGGTGAAGTCGGTCGATCCCGGAATGGCAACCGTAGGAATAGTGACAGCCGCCCTGATTGGCTACGCATTGGCCAATGACAGTGATGATAGGGATGATCACTACGATCATGGCCACAACTACCACGACAGGCGCAATTCCCGCCATCGCCGAGGTGATTATCGCCACAATCAATACAACAGTGGCACAACCTGCGCAAACACTCACGGGCGCAAGAGCCAAGTCTACCATTGAGGCTCTGCCGGCGCTGGCGTTTCGGATAGTCTTGCTTGGTTTGAAACGGCAACGGAGAAAAAGTTGCCCGGCAGCTACTTCTTCGCAGCCTTCTTGGCGGGGCGCGGCGGGAATTCGAAGCCGACTTTTCCATCCTCCGGGTTGAAGGTCAGGAAGGCGTCGAAGGGTCGCTTGGTGTGCTTTGAGATGAAGCCCTTGATCAGGTCGGTTTTGCCTTTGGTAAGCAGTTTGATCGCCTGCTCGCGCTCGATTTCGTGTTGCAGGATGGTCTTGCCGATGCGCACGCCCTTGTTGTCTTTTGGAGTCACCAAGTCGGGCACGTGGTAGGCCTTTTCGGTTTCATGGATCTTGAAGCGACGTCCGTCGACGAACTCTTCCTCGCCAATAAGGTTGTCACCGTTGAAGTCGACCTCCTCTTGCTCATCACCTTCGAAGGCGAAGTTGATCTTGAATTTGTCGTCGAGTTCGAGGCCCGCCTCGAAAGGCTTGTTGAAGCGGGATTTGAAGCCGATGAGCGGGCCGACGAACTTCTTGGTGAAGAGCTCGCGCGCCTCGTCCTCGGCAAGCAGGCGGCCGGCGATGTGTTTCTTGGCCTTGAAATTGCAGTCCTCGGAGTGGCACTCGTAGGTGGCATCGGTCTGCTTGAGGCTCTCGGCGCCACAGACCGGGCAGGGGGCCTTGAGGTCTGCAAAGACCTGGTTCTTGAGCTCCTCGGCACGTGAGTGGGCCTTGGTGACGATTTCCTTGGTGTAGTTGATGATCTCCTGCATGAACTCGTCACGCTGGAGTTGGCCCTGCTCCATCTGGCGCAGCTTGTATTCCCAGTCGCCTGTGAGACGTGGCGAATAGAGGCCTTCAATCTGCATTTCATTGACCAACTCGATGAGGCGCATGCCGCTGGGAGTGACATGCAGCTCACGGCCGTCGCGTGCGATGTATTTGTGGGAAATCAGACCTTCGATGGTGGCCGCACGGGTGGCTGGAGTGCCCAAGCCGCGCTCGGACATGGCTTCGCGCAGGTCTTCGTCCTCGATCAGCTTGCCGGCACCTTCCATCGCGCTGAGCAGGGTCGACTCGGTGAAGCGGGCCGGGGGGCGGGTTTCCTCGTCGAGCAGCTCAAGCTCCTCGACCCTGGCCAATTCGAGCCCAGTGGGGCTGTCGCCTTCGCTGACGGCGACCAGATCGTCCTTGCCTGCCGCCACGCCCGGCTTGCGGCCGTAGACCTCGAGCCAGCCGGGAACCACCAGCACTTTGCCGTCGGTCTTGAAGCAATCGGTGATGTCCCCGGTGGTGATGCGGGTGAGGCGGTTGGTGGCCTCGAACTCGGCAGCTGGATAGAAGACCGAGATGAAGCGCTTGACGACCATGTCGTAGACCTTCTGCTCGGCGTCGCTCAACTTGGCGACCTTGCCGGTGGGAATGATGGCAAAGTGGTCGGAGACCTTGGCGTTGTTGAAGACGCGCTTGGCGGTGTGCAGGTGGGGTTCATCCTTGTCCTTGCCATTGAGCACGGCGCGGGCGTGCTGGGCATTGGGCAGATCACTGTTGGCAAGGGCCTCCATGGTCTCGCGGACGTTCTGACTGTAGTCCTCGGGCAAATAGCGCGAGTCGGTTCGGGGGTAGGTCAGCACCTTGTGCTTCTCGTAGAGGGCCTGGGCAATGGATAGGGTGCCCTTGGCGGAGAAGGGAGCCTCACGCTGCAGGGTGGTGAGATCGTAGAGCTGGGGCGAGATCTGGGTCTGTTTCTTCTTGGTCTCGGTGATATGGCCGGTCTTGCCTTTGCAGCGGGCGATGATTGCTTCGGCGTCGGCCCGATTCCAAATGCGTTCGGCGCGGGAATGTGGGTTGTCCTTTTCCTTTTTGAAGTCCTCGTCAATCCACTTGCCGAGGTATTGACCGGCTTGGACGCCGAAGTTGGCGTGGACCTCGTGGTAGGGCTCCGGCTTGAAAGCGCGGATTTCGGCTTCTCGTGCTGCGAGGATGGCCAAGGTAGGAGTTTGCACGCGACCTGCGGCGGTGATGTTGAAGCCGCCGTGGCGAGAATTAAAACAGGTGAAGGCGCGGGTGGCGTTAAGACCAACCAGCCAGTCGGACTCGGAGCGGCAGCGGGCGGCGTCGGCCAATGGCTGCATCTGCTCGTCGTCGCGCAGTTTGTCCCAGGCCTGTAGAATGGCGTTCTTGGTCATGGACTGCATCCAGAGCCGCTTGCTGGGCTTCTCAATTTTTCCGATATCCATGATGTAGCGGAAAATCAACTCGCCCTCGCGGCCGGCGTCACAGGCGTTCACAATTTGGTCCACGTCCTTGCGGCGGGCCAGCTTGAGTACCTGCTTGAGGCGGCTCTCGGACTTTTCAATGGGGTCGAGGTCGAAGCGCTCCGGAATGGCGGGAAGCACATTGAAGTTCCAGGGAAGCTTTCTGCCGTTGGGGCCCATCGGCATGCGCAGCTCCACCAGGTGGCCGACCGCCGAGGTAATGATGGCCTGGTCGTTTTCGTAGAAGGCGTCGCGGCCACTGCCCTTCTTATCAAATTTGCCAAGAGGCTGGGCAAGAGCCCGGCTGAGGTCGGTCATGACGCTTGGTTTCTCGGCAATGATCAGTGTTTTTCCCATGGTGAAACTGGTTGGCCCGGAGGCAATGTGGATTGAGGGACTAGACGCTTGGGCGGTGGCTTGGCAAGTCTGCTTTCCAAATTTAGCCCAATCACAAGGTTTATACCGTAGGTATGTTTTTCCGATCAGGTGGTTAAAAAAAGGACAGCCGCCCCAATGGGACGGCTGTCTCAACACAACTTCCAAATTCTACTGCTAAATGATCTGGAAGGATTTTGAAGCGGCGGATCTTAGAAGTAAGTCCGCACCGCGAGGATGTAGGTCAGGGCGTCGACGTTGCCAGCGGGGGTATCGAGGTCCTGGTATTCGATACCGGCTTGCACCTTGGCGTTGTGGTCGCACAGGTAGTAGTTGAGGCCGGTGTAGAGCGAGAGGTGTTGGTCACCACGACCGCCATTGACATCGGAACCGTAGGATTCGGTGCGGCGCACGTAGCGGCTGTTGAGGCGAACGCCTTCGTCTTCGTCGGAGGCCATGTACTGGACTTGGCCAACCCACTGGATCTTGTCATCGACGAGCCAGTAGTAGGGCATGACCATGGCGCCGTAGAAGGTGCCTTCACGGGCAGCGTTGCCGCTGTCGTTGTTCTCACCCACGATGAGGTCACCAATAATGCCCCACTTGCCGGCGTCGTATTCGGCGTTGATCGAGGTGGCCCACTTGTGGGGGATCTCGTTGTCGTCGGTGACATCGGCGTTGTTGTAGGAGAGGTCGAAGCCATAGCTCCAGGGACCATCAGGAGCGTAGCCTGCGTGGAACCAGAGGGTTTCACCGTCCTGCCAGCTGCCGAAGGTCTCGTGCTCGGAGCCGTCTTGGCTGGTGGAGTAGAGGGCGGCGGCGAATTCCCAGTCACCCTTCGCTGCTTCCAGCTTGAGTCCGGTGGGGCGGGCACTGCCGTAGACCTTGTTGGCAAGGCTGGAGCGCTCAACGGTGAGCAGCTTCTTGGAGGAAGCGGTGGACTCGTAGCCGAGGGTGTACTTGTAACGGCCGTAACCGACGGAGAGATCGTCGAAGTAGCTGCCACCTGTGGCCTTGTTGAGGTCGAAGGTGAGGTAGGCCTCGTCGATGTCTTGATAATCCCAGTCGATGTCCCCATTGGAGGGGCGGTCGTCGCTCACCATGTTCACCTGATATTTGGCGGTGAAGTAGTTGAGGAACTTGACCTTGGTGCCAAGACGCGCACGGCGGAACTCAGTGAAGGTTTCGTTGAAATCAGCACCAGTAACATCGTCAACTGATGTGCTTGCGGTTTGCCATTGCAGGCGACCTTCGATACCGACTTCCTGGATGTAGGGGTTGTGGCTGTTTTTGTAGAGCTTGGGCTTGCTTTTGAGCATGGAGCACCAATCTCCGCTGTTTTCCGCAACGGCCGGTACCTGAATGGCCAGGGCGGCGCCGAGGGCGAGTTTGCTTACGTTGTTGTATTTCATGATGGTTGATGGATGTGTGCGTTGCACGGCACATGAAATAGGTGACACGCATGTGACAAGTGAAGTGATTGTGAGTGACAGAAACGTCACATTAATATTCCCGAGCTGTTACGGTTTTGTTTCATGCATGAGTTCATTACCTTTAACTAATTGAAATAGAATGACATAAGAATTAATCAATAGATGCATTTCCTAAGTGGCCATTGTGACAAAAGCTGTAGCATTGAAGCGCAATCCGTGCTTTGTGTGACAACTGGCCGATTGCGGGTGGCGGGGTTTCTTGCGCGGAAACCAGCGCGATGAGAATTTTTTCCCGCATCCATACCAGAGCGAATGGTGGTATGGCTGGCAGTGACCAAAGTGACATAAATGTCACACAGCAAACTTTGTCAGGTCCGAGTCTATTTGGCGCCATTGCGCCCGCCGACCAGAAGTCGGCCTGTGAATGCTCCATCATCCAGCTTCACCAACCCACAACCATCATGAAACAGACCATCCATATTGCAGCCGCTGCACTCATTATCAGCCCGGCATTTGCCGTAGAATCGCACCTCGACGCCGACTTGAAATCCTATGTCAAGGTCAGCGGTGTATCCGGAAACCTCAACTCCATCGGTTCCGACACCCTCAACAACCTCAACACTTTCTGGGCTGAGGGATTCAAGAAGAACTACCCCAACGTCAACATCCAGATCGAAGGCAAGGGTTCCTCCACCGCTCCTCCAGCACTCATTCAAGGTCTCTCGCAGCTTGGACCCATGAGCCGTGAGATGAAGGAGAAGGAAATCGACGAGTTCGAGAAGAAGTTTGGTTACAAACCCACCTGTGTCCAAGTCGCCATCGATGCTCTCGCTGTTTACGCCCACAAGGACAACCCGATCAAGGGTCTCACTTTCAAGCAAATTGACTCCATTTTCTCATCCACTCGCAAACGTGGAGGCGATGACATCGCCGACTGGGGTCAGCTGGGCCTCGAGGACTGGAAGGGTCGTAAGATCTCGCTCTTCGGTCGCAACTCCGCTTCCGGCACTTACGGCACCTTCCAAAAGGAAGCCCTGTTGAAAGGGGACTACAAGTCCAGCGTAAAGGAGCAGCCCGGTTCCTCAGCGGTCATTCAGGGTGTCGGCGCCGACCTTTATGCATTGGGTTATTCCGGAATCGGTTACCGCACATCCGCTGTGCGTGCCATTGCCGTGGGCGGTGAAGATGGCGTGCTCCATGAGCCCTCCTACGAAAACGCCCTCTCCGGTGACTACCCGATGGCCCGCTTCCTCAACATCTACGTCAACAAGAAGCCCGGTCAACCCCTCGACAAACTTACCTTGGAGTTCCTGAAATTCGTGCTTTCCAAGGAAGGTCAGCAGATTGTCGAAAAAGACGGTTATTATCCGATTCCCGCGGAGCTCGCCAAGGAGGTGATCAGCGCGTTGGAGAAATAAGTCAGAAAATTCACATTCAAGCCGCGAGACAAGCTTGCACACCCCGCTTGGTGTGGGGCAGCCTCTCGCGGTTTGCTTTGTTTAATGCCTTCCTTCCTCCAAATTCATTGATCCCATGCCGGGTCCTGACGCCAAAAAACCAGATCCAAAACGCTTCGAGGTTTCCAGGAACACCCTGCTCTTCGACCGCTTCATGGGATGGTTCATCCGCTTTGGTGGGATTGCCGTCATCATTGCGGTGATCGGGATTTTCTTCTTCATTGCTAAGGTAGCGGTGCCGCTATTCAGGTCAGCAAATGTGGAGCAATCCGGTAGTGTTGAAGCCGGAGTGGTGCCGCCCGTCATCGGTGTTGATGAGAGAGGAGAGATGCCTTTCCTCTATGAAGGCGGCTCCAAGCTTACTTTTCTCAACTTTGTCGATCAGTCGACCAAGGAATTGACCGTCCCGGGCCTGAAAGATGCCGTCATCACCGCCTATGCGTTTGATACGGTGCGTCAGCGCCTGACCTATGGTCTTGAGGACGGAAGAGTCGGATCTTTCCTCATCAACTATGAGCGTAAGTTCAACGAGGACGCGACGGGTTCCTGGCTTGAGCCCGCAGTGATCGAGGAGCCGGTGTTTACCGTGGAACATGGTGAGGGGCCGGTGACTGCTGTCAGTTACGGGGATGCCAGTGATCCTGACGACCCCAGTGGCGCGCGTCTGATTGTGGTGAAGCGTGGTGAGGGACAAAAGGCTTCGGTTTCCGTCATCAAACTGATGATGAAAAAGGGCCTGATCGGAACGGCTAAACTCAGAATGGTGGGCCAAACCGATCTAAGCTCCAAGTTGAGTGGGGAAGCCGCCATGGTGCGTGCCTCCTCGAATGGCACCATGATATTGGTCGTCAGCAAAAATGGAGATATCGACTACTTCGCGCGCGATGTCCTGGAGGTCAACAAAGTGCAGACCTTCCATCCCTTCGAGGGCGAGGTGCCCCAGCAGGTCGATCTGCTCTACGGCGGGGTGTCCATCATTCTGACCTCGCGCGACGGCCAACAGCAGCAGTGGAGTCTTTTCCGTGAGAGCGCTGAGTCGGTTCGCACTTTCGGTATGGTCAAGGAGTTCCCGCCCCTACCCAAGGGAGCCGTGGTATTCTCCAACAGTCTGCGCAACCGCAGCTTCATTGCCGGTGCCGGCAACTACCTCTCCCTGCGCTACAGCACTTCGGGGGATGTGCGTTGGGAGCAGCAAGTGGATTACAAACCCGTGGCAGGCATCATTGACGGCAAGTCAAAGCATCTGATCGTGGCCGGTGATGACGGCGTGATTCACCGCTATCAAGTCAACGACCCTCATCCGGAAGCAAGTCCCAAGGCTTTTTTTGGTAAGGTGTGGTATGAGGGCGGCATGGGTGCCAAATACCAATGGCAGTCGACTGGTGGTTCTAGCGACTTCGAGCCCAAATTTTCCCTGATGCCGCTCATATTCGGCTCCCTCAAAGGAACGTTCTATGCGCTTCTGTTCTCGATTCCTGTGGCCTTGCTCGCAGCAGTGTTCTCCGCTGCCTTCCTGCCGCTTTCTGTGAAACGGGTGATCAAGCCGATGATGGAGATCATGGCCTCGCTACCCTCCGTGGTTTTGGGTTTCCTCGCTGCCTTCTGGCTCGCACCCGTGCTCCAATACCGCGTGCCCTCCGTGATGCTGATGATTCTGATGGTGCCTCTCAGCGTTCTCATGATCGGTTACTGCTGGGGACGTTTGCCAGTGGTTCTCAGAAACCGACTCGACGGTGGTCAGGAGTGGATGCTGGTGCTGCCGGTGATGTTTCTTTTTGGCTGGCTGGGGTGGATTCTGGGGCCGGTGGTAGAGGGCTGGTTTTTTGTTTATACGGATTCTTCCAGCGGCAAGCAGATCGCTGACTTCACCATGTGGTGGCCGCAAGCGACCGGTATGGCATTTGAACAGCGCAACAGTCTGGTGGTCGGCTTTATGATGGGCTTCGCGGTGATTCCGGTGATTTTCACGATTGCCGAGGATGCCCTGTCCAATGTGCCTAAATCCCTGACGGCCGCTTCAGCTGCTCTGGGAGCCAATCGCTGGCAGGTGGTTTGGACCATCATGCTGCCGGTGGCATCTTCCGGTATCTTCTCTGCCCTCATGATCGGCTTTGGCCGCGCGGTGGGTGAGACCATGATTCTGGTCATGGCGGCAGGTGGCACCCCGGTGATGGAAGGCAATATTTTCAACGGCATGCGAACCCTCGCCGCCAACATTGCGATTGAATTGCCCGAGGCAGCCGTCGGGTCCACCCACTACCGCACCCTGTTCCTGAGTGCCGTGGTGCTCTTCATTCTAACCTCGGTCATGAACACCCTCGCCGAAGTCCTGCGCCAGCGTCTGCGCGAACGCAACAAGATCGTCTGATTCCATGAGACAGCCTTCCAAAGAAAACAACCTGTTTGTGAGCACTGGGCGCTCCAGTAAGGGAGAGCCCTGGATTTGGCTGACGGCAGGAGGCTTGTCACTGGGGATTGTGATGGTCATTGCCTTGCTTGGCCTGATTCTCATCAAGGGCGTCTCTTCCTTTTGGCCGCGCCAGATCGTGGTGATGCAAATCGATGGGGAAAATGGTTCCAACAAGATGGCCGGCTACATCACCGAGCGTTCCGAACGTCCGAGTGAGGGCGGCAATCGGATTGCCCAGATCCAGATTTTTCGGGGCAACAAGGACATCTACGGTGAGTCCTTCCTCTATCTCGATGAGCGCAACATCAAGAGCCAGGAGATATCACCAGGCTACATGCTGGTGGAGCGCACCGAGTATGGGCCGGCAATTCTCAAGCCTGTGAAACTGGTGACGCCCTCCGGCACCATTGAGGAGGGCACTCAGGGTTTTGATGATGCCGTGCAGCGGATGATCGCCATCAACGAGGAGGTGCGTGAGCAAACCCGCCATATCGAGCGCAAGCTGATCGGGGCAAATGCACGCGCCATTCGCGATATTGAAATTGACTTGAAGGTCGGTAAGGTCGAGGCCGAAGCGGCTGCCGCGATGAGGGAGGTCTTGCAGGAGGAGTTCGTCAAGTTCCAGGCGGATGCCGCCAAAGTGCGTGAGCGCATCGCCGGTTACGAATTCCACGGGCTGACGGCGGATGGCCGTGAGGTCAGCTACATGGGTAGCCAGTTACTGGGTTCCTTTCGGCCCAATGATAGCAACTGGTTCCAGCGTTTCTGGGAAATGCTGCAGCGCATGTGGAGGTTCCTGATTGAGGAGCCGCGTGAGGCGAACACCGAGGGTGGAGTCTATCCTGCCATCTTCGGTACCGTGGTAATGACCCTTACCATGACTTTCTTTGTGACTCCCCTCGGGGTGATCGCCGCCATCTACCTGCGCGAATACGCCAAGCAAGGCCAGATGGTGCGGGTGGTGCGCATTTGCGTCAATAATCTTGCCGGTGTGCCTTCGATTGTGTTCGGCGTCTTTGGCTTGGCCTTCTTTGTTTACTTCGTTGGCAACAGCATCGACCAGGTGTTCTACGGTGACAAACTGCCGACACCTACCTTTGGTACGCCAGGCATCCTCTGGGCTTCACTGACCCTTGCCCTGCTCACCCTGCCGGTGGTTATCGTGGCCACTGAGGAGGCCCTTTCCGCAGTGCCGCGAGGCGTGCGTGAGGCAGCCCTGGCCTGTGGTGCCTCCAAGTGGCAGGCCATCCAGCGCATTGTCATTCCGGCGTCACTGCCCGGTATCATGACTGGCATCATTCTGGCCATGGCCCGTGGTGCGGGTGAGGTGGCTCCGTTGATGCTCGTGGGTGCGGTCAAGCTCGCACCCTCACTGCCGATTGATGACATCGCGCCCTACATTCACCCCGAGCGCAAGTTCATGCACCTTGGTTTCCATATTTACGACCTTGGCTTCCAGTCGCCCGATGCGGAGGCGGCCAAGCCGATCGTGTTTGCCACGGCGTTGCTTCTCATCCTGCTTGTGCTCGTGCTGAATTTGACCGCCATCATCATCCGCAACCGTCTCAAGAAGAAATTCGCCGTCAGTCATTTCTGAGCCATGTCTGCCACCACCGCCACCATGCCGCGTCCTGACTTCATCCATGTGGAAGATTACAACTTCTGGTATGGGCAGAATCAGGTGCTCTTTGATATCGATATGGAGATTCCCGAGTGCCAGGTAACCGCGCTCATCGGCCCATCGGGTTGCGGCAAGTCGACCTTGCTGCGCAATATGAATCGCATGAACGACCTCATTGACGGAGTCAGCCATAAGGGAGACATCCGCCTCAATGGCACCAGCTTATACGATCCCGACGTCGAGGTGATTTCGCTACGCAAGCGGGTTGGCATGGTATTCCAGAAATACAATCCCTTCGCCAAGTCCATCTACGAGAATGTGGTGTTCAGCCTGCGGGTGGCCGGACGTGGCAAACGTTGCGAGCTGGATGAAACCGTCGAGCGATCGCTCAAGGACGCCGCCCTCTGGGACGAGGTCAAGGATCGCCTTCACGACTCCGCCTTCGGTCTATCCGGGGGTCAGCAGCAGCGCCTCTGCATAGCGCGCGCCATTGCCAACCAACCCGAAATCCTTCTGATGGACGAGCCCTGCGCGGCTCTCGACCCACTGGCAACCCTCAAGATCGAGGAGTTGATCACCACCCTCAAGAAGCAGTTCACAATTGTCATTGTCACCCACAACATGGAACAGGCCACGCGTTGTTCGGACCGCACCGCATTCCTCTACATGGGCAAGCTCGTCGAGTATGGTGATACTCTGCAATTGTTTGGAAATCCCAAGCAAAAGGATACCGAAGCCTACATCAGCGGCCGCTTCAGTTGATTTGTCACTACCGCCCCGTTCCAAACCCCATCCCACTGCCCACCTCCATGTCCAACGCCACGCTCCAAGCTGCTTCGGTTTCCGGGAAGCGAATGGTTGACGAACGGGTCACTGCGGAGACATCGTCGGCAATGAGCACCGAGCAAAAAGCTACCGCCAATGAGCCGGTGCCAGAGGGTGCTGGCGGGCGCCCAATCCAGATTGAATGCCGTGATGTGGAATTCAGTTATGGTGATTCGGTCGCTCTCAAGGAAATCAACCTCGAGATTGCCTCCAACGAGGTGACGGCCTTCATTGGCCCTTCTGGTTGCGGCAAGTCGACCTTGCTGCGTTGCTTCAACCGCATGAACGACCTGATTCCCGGGGCCCGGGTTTCGAAAGGAGAAATCTGGATCGACGGTACGGAGATCCACAGTGACGAGGTCGATAGCGTAGAATTGCGTCGCCGCGCGGGCATGGTGTTCCAGAAATCCAATCCCTTTCCGCGCTCGATCCATGAAAATGTGTCTTACGGGCCGCGAATTCTTGGTGAGCGCAATAAGAGTGCGCTTGATGAGAAAGTTGAGAGGGCCCTGCGTGGGGCCGCCCTGTGGGATGAGGTCAAGGATCGCCTCCATGAGAGTGCCTATGGACTTTCCGGAGGACAGCAGCAGCGCCTCTGCATTGCGCGTACCATTGCCGTGGATCCGGAGATCATCCTCATGGACGAGCCGTGTTCGGCTCTCGATCCGATTGCCTCGGCCCGCGTGGAAGAGCTCATTCTGCAGCTCAAGAGAGATTTCACCCTTGTGGTGGTGACCCACAACATGCAGCAGGCCAGCCGCATTTCGGATAAGACTGCGTTCTTCTACATGGGTGAGCTCGTGGAGTTCAACCCGACTTCCAAGGTGTTCACCAATCCGGACAACCAGAGAACAGAGGACTACATCACTGGCCGCTTTGGATGATTCCTTGTAAATCGCCCCTCATACTGCTAGAAATCCCATTCCCATGCAAAACACCCACATCCTCCACGACTTCAATGAGGCCATCACTGCCCTGCGTCAGGAGGTTCTCGCAATGGCTGGCCAGGCTCGTCTGAATCTGGAGCGAGCCGTTGAATCGCTTCTGACCCGCAATGTCGACCTCGCCAATGCGGTGATTGGTGATGACAACGAAGTTGATGAGATGGAGCGCAAGGTTGACCGCCTCGGCATGGAGATTCTGGTGCGATTCCATCCCGTGGCTAGCGACCTGCGTCTGGTTTTGTCCTCGATGAAGATTTCCATCAATCTTGAGCGCATTTCCGACCATGCAACCAGTATTGCCAAGCGAGCACGCAAGATGGCGAAAAACCAGGAGCTGCCGGACGTGAATATTGTTGAGCAGGTCTATGCCATGTCCGACCAATTGCTGCGCGATGCGATCACTGCTTACAACAATCATGATGCGGCCCTAGCCCTCGGCTTGCATGAGCGCGATAAGGAACTCAACCGTGTCTACAAGAGGGTCAGCAACACCCTGACCCAACGCATTGAGGAGGGGGATGAACGCACAGACGATTATCTCCACCTGATATTTGTGGTTCGCTCGCTGGAGCGCATTGGTGATCTCTCGGTCAACGTTGGGGAAGACACAGTCTTCATGGAGGCTGCCAAGGATGTGCGCCATGATGAGGAGCGCCAGATCTGAGGCGCTTTAGTCACCATTATTGGATTGCCCGGCTTGAAAGCTCTGGTAGGATATCTCGCAATTCTGATGATTTGCTCGATTCGCCATGTGCAGTGTTCTTGAACGCCCCGTGCTTGTGCTCAACCGGTACTGGCAACCGGTCGCGACCTGCTCGGCACGTCGCGCGGTCCGCTTGCTCTGCACGTCTCATGCGCAAGTGGTTCAGGTGGATGGTGAAGAACAGTATTGCACCCACAATCTGGCGGCATGGATCGAGCATTCGAATCGCATGCGGGCCGGCATCAGTGACGAGGACATGATTCGCGGGGCGAAAATTTCCCTGCGGGTGCCTCGCATCATCGTGTTGAGCTTCTACGAGCGGGTGCCGCGTATGGAAGTCCGTTTCTCGAGGCGCAATGTGTTCCTGCGTGACCAATACACCTGCCAATACTGTGCCAAAATCCTGCCCGAGTCCCAACTCAACCTCGATCACGTGATGCCGCGCGACAAGGGTGGCCCAACCACTTGGGAGAACATCGTCACCTCCTGTTTCCGCTGCAACACACGCAAGGCCAACAAGCTGCCGCAAGAAGCCGGCATGCACCCGCGGCGCAAGCCGCTGGCGCCACGCTGGCGCCCGCTCTTTGGTCTGCACGAAAGCGGTATCGCCGATGAGAGTTGGCGCCACTTTCTCGAGCCCCTCTTGGGCAAGACGAAGTTGTCGGCGTAGTGCCGCTTCGCGACTGTCCTTGTTCCCAAGCCTTGCTCTTTTTTATCACAAAAGCACAAGGCGACTAAGCGTTATGGTGGTGGATTTATTATTGCACAAGTCCTTGCTTGTCAGTGCAAGGAGTATGCGGCCTTCCTTGACAGGATTCACTTCGTAATCACATTAGTTTGATCACTCCCGCCAAACAACCAGACATGCAAAAAAGATTATTCACCATCCTCGGAACTCTGGCTGTGCTGTTTTCACCTGTCGCATTCGCGCAACAAGGCAAGCCGGCCCCGCACCCACAAGCACAGAAGGCCATGGAGAAGATCGTTCTGAAGAAGGACTTCGGCGAAAATCTCAAGTTCCACTCTCGGAAAGTCGTTACGATGCTTAAAAACGACCGCGTCCCGGGATTGAACGGTTTGATGTTCATGAGATGGAAGGGAGATGATCCCGGCACCGAGGTCATGGCTTCCGTCCAGTGGTTCCAAGAGAAGGACGATTTGCTCAAATTCTATGCGCCGACAACGAGCAGAAAGAACTACAAATTAGGTGAGTTGGGGGGCACAACTCTTTGGATGATCGGCGAGAAGGGCTACTCTTGGACGGATGGAGAACATTTCCTCGTGAGCTTGGGGGGATCGCCCCAGCCTCCCCAGGAGATGGTCGAGGCATGGTTGTCCATGATTGGCAGCAAGGTGGCGGAGATCGAAAAGAAAGCGAAAAGCAAATCGGAACCCGTTGAGAGGACCAAAGAATAGGCCAAAGAGACATCGATCCTGACGCCTGAACCGCCGCGCGTTGAAATCATCGGGATCATTCAACCGGCAAATCAGAAGCCGGAGCATGCTCTCGGTCAGGCGCAGGGTGACTTCGACGTCCTTTAATTCGGCCAAGGGCATCGGACATTACTGCCCTCCAAACACATAGCTCTTGTCCTTGACCTCCACACCCGGCGGTGTGCCGTGCTTTTCAAACCAATCGTAGCCGGTCTTGAGGTTTTTCCAGAAGTCGAACCATCTGGACTCCTTGTGCTTGGCCATGTTTTCCCGGGTCATGCGGAAGGGGAATGAGTGGACGCGGAAGTAAGGCTGTCCACCACGTAGAGCCGCATCACAGAGGGTGTAGATTTCCTCGATCTTGGGATCGGTCATGGCAAAGCAGCCGATGGAAACATTGGCCCCATGCACCATCAGAGCGCTCCCACTACGCTTGTTGGCGAGGTCGTAGGCGTTGGGGTAGCCGAGGTTGAAGGAGAGGTGAAAGCGGCTGTTGGGATTCATGCGCGCGGGCGTAACATGGTAGAAGCCCTCGGGGGCCTGACGGTCGCCCTCCTTGAGTTTGGGTCCGAGCTCTCCCGACATGGCGGCCACCTTGTAAGTTCGAAATATCTGGTAGCGCTCCTTGCCCTTCACCCACAGCTCGAGCTCGCGCTCCTGTTTGAAGATGCGGATGAAAACGGGCGCCCCGAATGTGAGGTCCTTCTCCTTGAGTTCCGTGATGAGTCGGGGGGTAAGCCGGTTGATGGCCAGCATCGAACGCCTGCTGGAGGGCGTGTGCTGTTTGTCCAAGTTCACAATCCCTGCAGCGTGGTCGATGGATTTCTGTTCTCCTTTCGAGCAGCCACCCAGTATGAGGCAGCTGAACATGCGTGCAGCCAGCCAGCCATTCATGGGTTTTCGGCTTGCTTGGCCATATGGTGAAGCAGGCGGTCGTTGAATTCGTCGGCCATGTTATAGCCGAGGCGGCGCAGTTGCTGGTCCAGGGCAGCGATGGTCACCAGGCGGGCGGTGTCGCGACCGGGGGCGACGGGCACCTCGACGTGAGAAACGTGCTGGCCGAGGATCTCATAGGTCTTTTGCTTGAGGCCGATGCGGTCCACCTCGTTGAGGTCGGCGTGGGGCTTGAGGGTGATGACCAGATCGAGGCGCTTGTCGGGGCGAATCGAGGCGAGGCCGTAGAGGTTGGCGACGTTGATGATGCCAATGCCCCGTATCTCCATGTAGCCGCGCGAGAGGGCGGGGGAGCTGGCGATGAGATCGCCGCCGACGTATTTGACGCGCACCATATCGTCGGCCACCAGCGAGGCGCCGCGTTCGAGCAGGCCGACGGCGGTTTCGGATTTTCCCGAGCCGCTCTTGCCCATGATCAATACCCCGATGCCTCGCATGTCCATCATGCAGCCATGCAGGGTGAGAGTTGGCGCGAAGTCGTGTTCGAGACGAATGGTCGCCACATTCAGAAAGTTCATGGTTACCATGGAGGTGCCAAACACCGGGATGCCGCATTTGTGGGCGATGGCCATCAGGCTGTCATCGAGCTTGGAGCCACGCGCCATCACGATGCAGGGAATGCGCCGCTTGCAGAGGGTCTCGAAGCGCTCCTTGCGGGTGTCTTCTGGTAACTTGCGCAGGTAGGAGAGTTCGGAGTTGCCGATCACTTGAACCCGCTTACGCGCGAAGTAGGTATAGAAGCCGGCTAAGGCAAGGCCGGGCCTGTTCATGGCAGACTCGCTGATTGGGCGGTCAAATCCGATCTGTTTGCTATGCTGCACTAAGCTGAGCGCCTCGGCATGGGTCTGGAAGAAATCACCAACCGAGATGGAGGAGACGGTCTTTGGACGAGCGGACATGGTTTGCATTAAAGCAAACATCAAGGGCTTAGGCACGATAAAATGGAGGTGGGCTTGAGTTCTTAGTTCCTGGTTCTTAGTTCCTGGTTGCTGGGTTTTTGCTCCGGGGTTCTGGAATCGCGCTGTTACCAGCGCTCCCACATTTCCAATGCGGCGAAGCCGCCAACTAGGAACTAAGAACCAGGAACTAAGAACGCGGAACCATTCTAGAAGCTTGCCCCGTCCTATAAACGTGCTATCTCCCTGCACGCTTCAACACTTCGGAACCAATTTCCATGCCCAACTACGATTACGAATGTCAGATTTGCGCTCATCGCTTTGAGATTTTTCAGAGCATGAACGACCCCAAACTCACCGACTGCCCGCAAGAAGGCTGCACCGGTCAGGTGAAGCGCTTGCTTGGCACGGGTGGTGGCATCCTTTTCAAGGGTGCCGGCTTTTATGAAACCGACTACCGCTCATCCTCCTACAAGGAGGGGGCCAAGGCGGAATCTTCGAAGGGTGAGAGCAAAAGCGAGACCAAAAGCGAGACCAAGCCTAGCACCAAGTCGGAGAGCAAGTCCGTCAAGAGTGGTGGCGAGTGATCCAAAACGGCAATTTGCCCGTTGCCTAGCCCATGCGCCCAGTTCATTCTTCGGTTCATCATGGCCAACGATGCACCTGCCGTTGAAATCACCGATCTGGTCAAGGAGTTCAAGACCACGATGCGTGGTCGTCCCCTGCGTGCCGTGGATCAGGTTTCGCTGCGCATCATGCCCGGCGAAGTCTATGGCCTGATCGGGCCCAACGGTTCGGGCAAGTCAACCACCATGAAGGCCCTGCTGGGTCTGCTTGCGCCTACCGCTGGTAGCTGCAAGATTTTCGGCAGAGATTCCATCAAGGTGGACTCGCGCCAGGACGTCGGCTTCCTGCCCGAAAATCCCTACTTCTACAAGCACCTCACAGGCGGTGAGACCCTACGCTTCTATGGCCGGTTATGTGGCCTTGGTGGCAGTGTTCTCAGGGAGCGCATCGAGGTCTTACTCGAACTCGTTGACCTCAAGGATGCCCGCGACCGTCGCGTGGGCGGCTACTCCAAAGGCATGCTGCAGCGCATCGGCCTGGCGCAGGCCATGATCCAGCATCCGCGACTGGTTATTTTAGACGAGCCCACCGCCGGAGTGGATCCGGTTGGCTCGCGCGAGATTCGCGATCTGGTGCTCAAGTTGCGCGATCAAGGCATTACCGTCTTTCTCTGTTCTCATCTGCTTGAGCAGGTGCAGGAGGTCTGCGACCGTGTGGGCATCATCTTTGCCGGCAAGCTGATCCGTGAAGGCAAGCTGGAGGAGTTAATTGCCATCGAAGACCAAACCGAGGTGGTCATCCGTCATGCCGACAGCGCACTGGTGTCGCGCATCGAAGAGATCATCCAAAGCAGCGATGGCGCCGAACTGGTCCAGACCGGAAAGCCCCGCACCACCCTGGAGCGCCTCTTCCTCAAGGAGATCAAACGCGATCACCAATCTTAGGCGACATGAGCGAGTCCACACCCACTCCCGCATTCAAGGCTTCCCATGCCAGCCGCATGGTGACGCTCTCGTTGCACGCCTTCACCCAGTTGGTGCGCATGAAGGTTTTCTACTTCCTGGCTGTATTTGCGGTGATTGTCATCGGCAGCAATTTTTTTGACATGGCCCAGCATCAAGGGCCCGAGTCGGTGGGTGCCAACGTGCTACGCAACATCAAAAGCTGGTCTTTGGGGGCGATGGCCTTGTTTGCGGTGGTCATTTCCATTGTGGCCACGGCTTTGCTACTGCCGCGCGATATCGAGGACCGCACCCTATATACGGTTCTGGCCAAGCCGGTGCCGCGCATCGATTATCTGGTGGGCCGGTTGATGGGAGTGCTGCTGCTGGTCTTTGTTTCGCTTGCTGTGATGGATCTGCTGATGGTCGCTGCGCTGCACCTGCGCACCGGCATGGTGATGGAGATGCAGGAGAAAATGGCGGTTGGTCGTGGTTGGCCCGAGGAGGCCATTCAATCTCTCAAGCAGGAGACCCTGGCCAGCGGGGTCAATTGGCAGTTGCAAGCAGCGGTGTTGGCGATCTTTCTCAAGGTCGCGGTGATGGCGGCCATCTGCCTTAGCGTGTCTACCTTTTCGACCAGCACGCTATTCACCACTGTGGTCAGTTTCCTGATTTTTTTCATCGGTCACTTCCAGGCCGATGCCCTCGACTTCTATCTCAAGGGTGTGGAAGCCGGCACCAGCACCTTTTCCCAATACCTGGCTCTGGGCTTCAGCCTGTTCATTCCCAACTTCCAGCTCTTTAACGTGGTGGATGGTCTGGTCCAGAATCAGCCCATTACCTTGTTGATGGTCGGAAAGTTGGTGATGATGGCCTGCTATTACGTGCTGCTCTATACCTTGCTTGCCTGGTGGATTTTTTCGGACAAGGAGGTATGAAGTCATGAGCTCGTTGCGCAAGATTATCGTCCTGCTGCTGGTTCTCCTGGCCTTCGGCGCGCTGCGGCTCAAATTCGAGCGGCAAATGCTCACGGAGTTCCGCGATGCCGGATTGATGCGCGAGCAGAACCATCTTGAAAGCCGCGACAGAATCGACCAGACCAGCAGTGCCGTCGCCCTGGGGGGGCTGCGCACTCTTGTGGCGACCTTTCTCAATCTGAGGGCCCACGGATACTTCGAGCGGCAAGCTTGGAACGAGCTTCAGGATACCTACGAAACCATCGTCAATTTGGCACCTCAGACCCGCTACTACTGGGAAACCGGATCCTGGCACATGGCCTACAACGCAGCCTCCTACTATCTGCACGAGTCCAGCAGGCCGCCCCTGCGCCGCAAGGAGCTATGGCGCTCCTCCATTCTGCAGGGCCGCTACTTCCTGGAGCGGGGTATTGGTAACAACCCGCGGGACTGGAGTCTGCATGCCAGTCTGGGCCACATGCTCAGGGACCCCAACAAATTGCCTGCAATGCGTGACCGCGACGCGGCACTCATGGCCGCCCATGAGGCCTACGATCGCTCGGTGGAGCTTGGCTGCTTTTCGCCCATGCTAAACCAGCGCCTCAGTCTCTATTGTCTGGCGAGAGTCCGGGGCCGGGAGAGCGAGGCGCTCGAACTTGCCCGCACCCTTCATGAGGACCCGCGCCATCACAAACCTACCCTGCTGATCCTGCTCTATGTCCTTGAGTTTGATGCGGATCCGGACCAAGACGCCGGGGCGCTCGCGCTCCGGATCTTTGGCGATGCCAAGACTGCCTATGAGGCGCTAGCGCATCACTGGCGTGGAAATCGTGAGGGCTACCCCATGGATGGCGTGGCGCAGGGTCTGGCCCGCATGGAGGGACTGCTTGGCATCCCGCCTTTGCAGAGCATTTTAGGTCAAAAGCTGGCTCCGGGCTTCAACCCAGACGATTGGTTCAAATGAGCCTTTTCACGTATCAGCTTTGATCTGGACAGCCTTGCCCTCAGCCACAAACATCCGTGTCCAACCTGATCTCCCCCCTGAATGCGAATCGCTCTATTTGGTGACATCCACGCCAACCTGGAAGCACTGAATGCGGTGCTCGAGGATGCGGGCAACCAAGGGGCCACCGATTACGTCTGTTTGGGAGATGTCGTGGGTTACAACGCCGACCCCGCTGCTTGTTTGGAAAAGATCCGTGAAATGGCCTGTCCCACCGTCAAGGGCAACCACGATGAGGATGCCTCCGGGTCGCATTCGCTCGAAACCATGAATCCAGTGGCCGCAGCCGCTCTTGAATGGACTCGCCAACAACTCGACGACAATCAGCGCGACTGGCTGCGCCGCCTGCGCATGGTGCGCCAGGTCGAGGATTTCACGGTGGTTCACAGCACTTTGGATCAGCCTTCAAACTGGAACTACGTGACCAATCGCTTTGATGCAATGGCCAACTTTTCCTACCAGTTCACCCAGGTCGGCTTCCATGGTCACACCCACGTGCCACGGGTTTATATCAAGGCGGAACGGGTGCAGGAGGTCGCTGCCGACTCCGTGGTCATTGAGGAAGGCTGCAAGTATTTCATCAATATCGGATCGGTTGGCCAACCTCGCGACGGCGATTGGCGTGCCAGCTATGTGATTTATGACACCCAGAATCAACTGGTGAGCTTCCGACGCCTCACCTACGATATAGAGACGACCCAGCAAAAGATTCTGGACGCAGGTTTGCCCGAGATGCTCGCCGAGCGCCTCGCGGATGGAAGATAATGGCAAATAAAGTGCCATCTAACCTCGAGCAATGGCTTTACGAATGTCATTGTTTAAAGGATTTTCCGGGTTATACTAGTTGGTTGTAGTGAAAATTTTTCTGATATTTTTCGGCACGCTATTGATGGTGAAAGCTATCGAAATTCGTATTGATTACACCTATGATACAAACAATTTTTTCGACACTCAGCAAAAGAGGGACGCGCTCGAGGCGGTTGCTGAATTTTACGGTAGCATCATTCAGGACAAGTTGCTCCGGATTGATGAGAGCGATTTCGGTTCCGTTGATTGGTCTGCGGTATTAACTCACCCGGGAACTGGAAATAGCCAGTCCGTGCCGGGTTTGGTGGTGCCGGCAGATGTCGTTATTGTTTACGTGGGCGGCAGGGAGTTGGGTGGGTCGACATTGGCTCGCGCGGGTCCGGGAGGTTTCTCGGCCAGCGGCACCAGCGCCTGGTTCCAGCGAATCCGGGGTCGTGGCCAGCCCGGCGCTGAAACAAGCACCCCCACCTTGAAGACTGATTTTGCTACTTGGGGTGGATCCATGACCTTTGACATGCCAAGAACCTGGAACTTCTCGCAGACTGAAAACGGCACTGGCAGCGAATTTATCACGGTCGCACTGCATGAAATGGGACATATTCTCGGAATTGGAACCGCCGATCATTGGGATAATCAACTAGCCGATGGCGCTTTTACGGGGACTGCCGTTGTCAATAGTCACGGATCGGCGCCTTTGGCCGATTCCGGTCATTTCCATGAATCGATTAACAGCAAACTCTTCGGTTGCTTTGGAGCCAGCCACGGCACTCCCAGGCCGGCATTGATGCTTCCGTTTATCAGCGACAACGGATCCAATTTCGATGTGGTAACCGACTTGGATCTTGCGGCTCTGGTGGATATTGGATGGGAGGTGAGACCTCCAACCCCGCTTCGCTACACGGAGCTTTCGCCCCTGAGGGCATCCTTCAATTGGAATTCGGTCTCTTTCCAAACTTATCAAGTGCAGCGCAGCCCTGACTTGGGCTCATTTGCGAGCGGAGGTAGTGCGGTGGGCAATGGGAATGGGGCTATCCAATTCTGGAGCGATCCATCACCCCCAGTGGGCAAGGCTTTCTATCGCTTGGCCGTCAATGATGTTAGCTTTCCTGCTCCACTCATTGCTGCTCCGGGTGCAATCGCCGATGACGAGTATCGCCATATTTACCAAGCTCCAAGAAATGTAGTAGACTGCTGTATCCATGCAGATGAATAACTGCAATGAGCCTGGAGCTCACACCGCCACCGGGGCCTTGATGTGTGGGTGGGGATCATAGTTCTCCAGCTTAAAGTCCTCGAAGCTGAAGCCGTCGATCTCGTTGATCTCGGCATTGATCCACATGGTCGGCAGGGGACGCGGCTCGCGCGAGAGCTGCAAATTGGCCTGCTCGAGGTGGTTGGAATAAAGATGGAGGTCGCCGAAGGTGTGGACGAAGTCCCGCGCCTCGTAGCCGCATACTTGGGCAACCATCATCGTCAGCAGCGCATAGGAAGCGATATTGAAGGGCACGCCAAGAAAGAGGTCGGCGCTGCGCTGGTAGAGCTGGCAGGAGAGACCGGGCTTGCCGCCATTGACTGGCTCGTGGACATAGAACTGGAAGAGAAGGTGGCAGGGAGGCAGGGCCATCTGTTCAACCTCGCCAACGTTCCAGGCAGAAACGATGTGGCGGCGTGAGTGGGGGTTGCCCTTGAGAGCGTCGATGAGCTGTTTGATCTGGTCGATGGTGTGGCCTTGCGGGCTCGGCCAGCATCGCCACTGCTTGCCGTAGACGGGGCCCAGTTCTCCCTCAGCGTCCGCCCACTCGTCCCAGATGGTCACGCCATTTTCCTTGAGGTAGGCAATGTTGGTCTCTCCCTTAAGGAACCAGAGCAGTTCGTGGATGATGGAGCGCAGATGGAGTTTTTTGGTGGTTAGACAGGGGAAGCCCTGTCGCAGGTCGTAGCGAGCCTGGCGTCCGAATACCGAGAGGGTGCCGGTGCCGGTTCGGTCCGAGCGTTCTTCACCGTTGTCGAGGACGTCACGCAGCAGACCGAGGTAGGTATCCATAGGGCTTATCAAGCCATGTCACAGGGCCCGACCGCAAGCCCAGAGAGCAGCAAACCTCGGGTTCTTGGTAGAACCAGTCTAGCGAATCTGCAATTGCGGTACCCTACAACTTCGATCCTGCCGGACCGATGAAGGTGTTCATCCCAATTGCTGCCATCAATCATGAGGCTCAGGGTCACTCTGGCAACTTTGGAGTGGTAGGCTTCTATGCCAAGAAGTGCGCTGAAAACGGTTGGGTGTGTATCGCTGAAGACACCAATCTCGGCCGCAAGAATCACAACATGGATTTTGTGCGAATGTTGTCTAAGCTCCGTGAGGAGTGGCCCGGCTTCAAGAATGCTGAATTTGCCGTAGGCGGTTTTTCGGGCGGAGGCAAGGCCTGTTGGTGGGACGCAGCTTATCTGATTCGCGAGGATTACAAGGTGATTGGCGCCATGCTCTCGGGTGTCAATGCGGACCTGAGTATGGCCGCTCGAGAGGATTTCAAGGCGCCCAAGGGTCCTTACAAAGATATCAGGGTACACCTCAGCAACGGTCGGTGGGATGAGCTCGCTGACGGCTCCAAACAGGATATGATGGAGAAGAGCCTGAATAAGAATGGCATGCGCAAGATCAAGAAGACCTTCCACGACGGCAAACACAACCTGGAGGTCAATCAGATTCCGATTGCCTTGGAATTCTTCACCTCCGACGTGGACGAGTAGGCTTCTTGGTCCTCGGCTCGTGAGGCTAATGTTGCCCGATCGCACAAGGATTACCCGGTGGCCTGAGATTCTTTGAGCTGCCTTATGTTGACCAAAAACTAAGAATCCATGAGCCCAAGAACCAGACACGGGGTGGCTCAGCCGCCTACTCCAGCATGTCCCGCGTCACCATGTAGCTGGCTCCACAGCGCGGGCATTGGATGGAGATCTGATCGGCCTCGCCAAACAAATCACCTGGTCTGTCCTTCCAGCCACCGAGTGCAGGCAGGATGCGTTCTAGGGTGCAGCCGCAGTTGAACCTGAATTTGCGGGTCTCGAGCAGCTTGATTTGTTCCTTTTCGTCAATGGACTTCATCATGTCCAGATCCAGTGATTCCAGCCAATCCATGTCGCAATCCGGCTGGGCGGCGATCAGCGCAAAGTTTTCGTCTGCGAGTCGGAAGGCGCGTGCGGGGCGCTGCTCGGACTGGGCGTAGTATTGCTCGATCCATTTTACCGGATCCTTGCCTACGATTTCCATGGTTGAGTTGCGGGGCTCTGATAAGCTGGGCGCGGTGGTCTGGGCGTAGAAGAGATTGCGGTCCGGCTCGCGCACGTCTTCGGTGAAGATGCGCCCGGTGATGGACTCCTGGGTGGAGCCTCCCGTAACGAAGAGATTGATGCGCGGAGCGCGGAGGTTAGCGGTCCAGGCCACGGTCTCGGCCCAGGGGCGGGCCACCAGGTGCAGGACGGCCATCGCCAGTTGGTCTTTGAGCATCTGGTCGAGCTCCTCGCAATGCCTGATGCTGTGTTGCATCAGGTGCAGGTAGTAATCGGTGTAGATGGGCGTGAACTGGCCGCGCAATAGCAGAGCGTTGCGCTCGCGCACAAAGACCGACTCGATGGTGCTGTATTCCGCAACAGGTTCCATGGCGGCGGCAAACTGGGCTTGATGCCGCTTGCTGTCAAGAGCGCCGGAGTTTGCCGGATACCAGCCAGTATTCGAGCTGGCGCAGGGCGTAAACGAGGATAAAGGAGAGCTGCATCAGTAAATACCAGGCGGTCATCTTGGAGAAATGAACCGGCTTCCAGCCTTGTGCCTGGTCGGGATATTGCCAGGCACGGGCAATCGTCCCCAGGTTTTCGGCTAGGTAGATGAAGAGAGCCACCAGTATGAAGCCCAGTAGCAGGTTCATGCGCAGGGTATGATTCTTGGGGGTGAAGTGGACATCGGTGCGGGCGAAGGCCAGCACACCTACGCCGATCAGGATCCAGCGGATGTCGAAGACGAAATGGTGGGTGAAGAAATTGATGTAGGCGAGGATTGCAAGGCTGCCGGCGAGCCAAAGCGGAGGGAAACCGGTAAACTTGAAGTCGAAGATGCGCCAAACACGGGCCATGTAGGAGCCCACTGCTGAATACATGAAGCCGGCAAAAAGAGGCACGTTGGCGATGCGTATGACCGACTCCTCAGGATAGCTCCAGGAGCCGATTTCAACCGAAGTCTTGAAGAGCTCCATCGCTGTGGCCATGGCGTGGAAGAGAAGGATCACGCCAGCTTCTCGCCAACTCTCGAGTCTGAAAAGCAGCATCAGTATCTGGATGCCGACAGCAACGATGAAGAGGAAGTCGTAGCGGGACAGGCCCCAATCGGGATACCAGATCCCGGTGCCGATGATGGCTGTCAAAAGGAGGCCGGCAAAGATGCAGGCCCAGGCCTGCTTGAAGCCGAAAAAGATGAACTCGTTGAGCCAGGGACGTCGCTCAAGCTTGCGTGGAATGAACGGCGTGAGATGGGGTATCTTCATCACCCGAGCTCCAAGATGCTTTTGGTGGGAACCTTAAAGGCCAGGAAGTTCGATGAAGCCTTCCAGTTTGCGGATGCGGGTGGGGTGACGCATCTTGCGCAGGGCTTTGGCCTCGATCTGACGGATGCGCTCACGCGTCACCTGAAACTGGCGGCCGACCTCTTCGAGGGTGCGGCTGTAGCCGTCCTTAAGGCCGAAGCGTTGCTCGAGCACCTCGCGCTCACGCTCGGTGAGGGTGTCGAGCACGTCCTTGATCTTGTCCTTGAGCATCGAGAAACCGGCTTCCTCCATGGGGTTATCGGCGGCCTTGTCCTCGATGAAGTCACCGAATGAGGTGTCGTCCGAGTCGCCAACGGGAGCCTGCAGGGAGATCGGTTGCTGGGCCATCTTGAGCACGGCACGCACGCGCTCGACGGGGAGGTGGATTTCCTCGGCGATTTCCTCTGGCGAGGGCTCGCGGCCGTATTCCTGCACCAGTTGCTTCTGCACGCGCATCAGCTTGTTGATGGTCTCAATCATGTGTACCGGAATGCGGATGGTACGGGCTTGGTCGGCGATCGAGCGGGTGATGGCCTGACGAATCCACCAGGTGGCATAGGTCGAGAACTTATAGCCGCGACGGTATTCGAATTTTTCGACCGCTTTCATCAGGCCCATGTTGCCCTCCTGAATGAGGTCGAGAAATGAGAGTCCGCGGTTGGTGTACTTCTTGGCGATGGAGATCACCAGACGCAGGTTGGCCTCGACCATTTCGGTCTTGGCCTTGAGGGCTTCACGCAGCCAGTGCTTGAGCAGCTTGTTGGTTTCCGGGAATTGCTCTTCGGTGTGCCAGGCACGCTGCTGGAGCTCCTTCATCTTGGTCAGGAATTCCTTGTCCTTGGGATCCTTTTTGAGCTTGCGGCCATATTTCCAGAAATTCTCCATGTAAGCAGAGACTTCCTCACAGAAGTCCTCGACGACCTTCTGTTTGTAGTAGAAGCGGATGTATAGACGGTTTAGGGTCTGCAGGTTCTTGTTGAAGTTGTCCTGCAGCTTCTTCTTGCCGCGGGGTGCCTTGGTGGAGAGTTGGCGGAAGATATCGTCGTTTTCGCGGTGCAGCTGGCGCAGCTGATCGCAAAGCTTGCCCAAGCCTTTCATGTAGCGCTCACGTGACTCGATTTTCTTGTCGAGAATTACGCGGTCGAAGCGCTCCTTGCCTTTGGTCAACTTGTCGGCGAGATCAAGGTAGCAGTCCGCAGCGAAACCGAATTGATGAAGG
>JAURCU010000022.1 GCA_030828305.1 Luteolibacter sp. | reverse complement strand
TGTGCCAAAACCGCGCGTATAAAAGGTGCAATACTGCGTGTTCCGTGCCTCCTACGTATAAGTCCACCATTCCTGTTGTGGGCTGCGCGGCGTTATTGGTTCCTGGTTCCTGGTTCTTAGTAGACCAGTAGTCCTCGGCTTCCTTGGAGATGAGGCGCTCGCCATTGCGGGGGTCGCAGTAGCGGAGATAGTACCAGCAGGAGCCGGCCCACTGGGGCATGGTGTTGGTTTCGCGGGTGGTGCCGTCGGGGAGGTTGACCCAGTCGGTGGCTTTGGAGAGCAGGGGGTCGGGGGTGCCGCTGGGTTTGTAGTCGTCGAGTGGAGGCGCGAGCAGGGGGAGCTCGTTCTCGGGCAATGCCTGGTGCTGGCCGTCCTTCCAGACAATGGGGAAGGGCTCGCCCCAGTAGCGCTGGCGGGAGAACAGCCAGTCGCGCAGCTTGTATTGGATCTTACGGCGGCCTTTGCCCTCGGCTTCGAGCCAATCGATCATCCTGGCTTTGGCGTCGGCGGTGGGCAGGCCGTCGAGGAAGCCGGAGTTCACCGCGGTGCCATGCTCGGTGTAGCCCTGCCAGTCGGTGGCCTCGTCCTTGGGGGCGACGACCTGTAGGACTGGCAGCGAAAACTTCTGCGCGAATTCGAAGTCGCGCTCGTCGTGGGCGGGCACGGCCATGATGGCGCCCGTGCCGTAGCCCATCATGACGTAGTCGGCGATCCACACGGGGATGGCTTCACCGTTGACTGGGTTGATCGCGTGGGCGCCGGTGGGGGTTCCTGACTTGTCTTTGTTCAGGTCGCCGCGATCGAGGTCAGACTTGCTGGCGCAGGCTTTCTGGTAGGCTTCGACGGCGTCTTTTTGTTCGGCGGTGGTGACCTGCGAAACCAATGGGTGTTCGGGAGCGAGCACCATATAGGTGGCGCCAAACAGGGTGTCGGGACGGGTTGTAAAAACAACAACGTCATTGCCTTCAACATCGAACACAACCTCGGCACCCTCGCTGCGACCAATCCAGTTCTTCTGCAAAAGCTTGATGCCTTCGGGCCAGTCGAGGCCGTCGAGTTCTTCAATCAGGCGTTGGGCGTAGGCGGTGATGCGCAGCATCCACTGACGCAGTGGACGGCGCTCGACGGTGTGGCCCTTGGCCTTCCACTCCTCAACTTCTTCGTTGGCGAGGACAGTGCCCAGGTCGGGCGACCACCACACGGGAGTGTCGGCAACGTAGGCGAGCCGGACGTCATCAATCTGCTCGCGGGTCCAGCCCTTGGCTTCAAGGTCCGTAACCGGACGGGCTTTTTTGGACTCCTCACAAAAATACGAATTGTAGATCTGCAGGAAGATCCACTGGGTCCAGCGGACGTATTCGGCGTCCGTGGTGGCAATCTCGCGGTCCCAGTCGTAGCCAAAGCCCAGCGACTTCAACTGGCGGCGGAAGTTTTCGATGTTGGCCGCCGTGGTGATGGCGGGGTGCTGGCCGGTCTTGATGGCATACTGCTCGGCAGGCAGGCCGAAGGAGTCGTAGCCCATGGGGTGGAGCACGTTGTGGCCGGTCATGCGCTTGTAGCGGCCGATGATGTCCGTCGCGGTGTAGCCCTCTGGATGGCCGACGTGCAGCCCGGCGCCACTGGGGTAGGGGAACATGTCCAAAACGTAGTACTTGGGCTTGGCTGGATCGAAGCCCTCGTCTCCCGGACCGGGGGTGCGGAAGGTCTTCTCGGTCTCCCAGCGCTGTTGCCACTTGGGCTCGAAATCGCTGAAGGGGAAGGGTTTTCTGGAGTCGGACATGGTCAGAGGGCTGCCGTCGCAGCAGGCGCGGAATTTGGCTATCTGAGGCCATTTTGCAAGGCAGAAGCCCCGGTTTTCGGGCTCAACCCGCTGCTACACATCCAGGAAGTCGGATTCGCGTTCAGCGATGTGCGCTTTGACTGCTTGGCGGGCGCGGTGGAGGTCAACGTCGTCACACATCTGGCCACCTTCCAGCAGCTTGCCGTCGTGATCGAAAAGCACGCTGCAGCCGCTCTTTTTGAAGCGCACCACAATGTTGCCGTTGTCCAGCGGGGTGAGGGTCGGTATTTCGTAGTCGGCGGGATTTTCTGCGGTCCATGCAGCAGCCTGATGGCGGGGGCCGCCATCCTCTTGCGGGCTGGGGCCGCAAGCGCCTAACAGGCATGAGGACAGGCAGATAATGATCAGGCGCAGCATGCTTCACTATTAGCCGCCACGCGCCGCAGGTCAAGGGGGCTACAGGTTGATCTCCTGAAGCCAATGGCCCCGGGTGCCAGCGATGAAGTGCCGGCTTGTCTTTTCTTCCCTGCTTGCGCTGCTCTCTTGCGACATCCATTGTTTTGTCTTCCTGGCATCTGTGATGCCATTCTAGACTGAGCAATCATGGGCAGGGGTTTTTCCATCGCGGCGCGCCTTCGCAGTTTTGGCCGCGCCTTTGAAGGCATCTGGCAGGTGTTGCGCCACGAGCACAACGCCTGGATTCATGCGCTAGTCATGCTTGGAGTGGTCGCTGCGAGTTTGCTGCTGGAAGTGAGCGCGGCGGATTGGCGATGGTTGGTGGTGGCCATGGTTATGGTGTGGACGGCGGAGTGCTTCAATACAGCTTTGGAGAGACTGGCCGACTCGGTGACCAGGGAGAGCCATCCATTGATTGGGCAGGCCAAGGACATCGCGGCAGGCGCCGTGCTGATTGCCGCGATGGGCGCGGCCGTCATCGGCGTGCTGGTGTTGGGGCCGTATCTCTGGTGATCCTGCCATAACCGTTCAGCGATGGTGGGTGTGGAGGCGCCTACAAGGAGGGATTGGCGTAAGCATATGGCTTCAGGTAGCGTATGAATGGTCGAGCTTGATGGCTCCCTTCATTCGCTCACTCTGCCTTTGGTCGGCCACACCAAGTAAAAAACGCATGAAAACAATTAAAGGCACGCGCCGCCGATTTCTAGTCACGTCTGTTCTTGCCTCCGCGCCCGTCGTGCTGCCCTCGCGCCTATTTGGTGAGCAAGCCCCCTCCAAGCAGATCACCTTGGGTTTCATCGGCATGGGGTTGCAGGGCATGCAGCGCAACTTGGGCAACTTCCTGAGCCAAAAGGATGCAAAGGTGCTGGCTGTTTGCGATGTGCTGAAGTCACGCGCCGAGGCGGCCAAGAAGAAGGTGGATGCCAAGTATGACACCCATGACTGCGCCGCCTATCAGGATTTCCGCGAACTGCTCCAGCGTGATGATCTCGATGCGATCGTGATTTCCACGCCCGACCACTGGCATGTGCCGCTCTCGATGGCGGCGCTTGCGGCCGGCAAAGATGTTTTTTGCGAGAAGCCGACCTTGACCATTGCCGAGGGGCGCATGCTTCAACAAGAAGTGGACAGGCGCGAGGCGGTCTTCCAGTGGGGCATCGAGGACCGCTCGCTGATCCGCTACCACCGCCTCGCGGGCTGGGTGCGCGATGGCCATATTGGCGAACTTGAAACCATCCATGTGGGGTTGCCCGGCAAGCAGCCTTTCAAGAAGGATGAAGTCGCCCCTGTGCCTGAGGGTCTGGACTGGAACCTCTGGCTCGGCCCTGCGCCCTTTCACGATTACACACCCACGCGCATGCAGCCGCAGAACTGGCGCTACATTTTTGATTATTCAGGAGGCACCATCACGGACTGGGGTTCGCACATCATCGACACGGCCCAGATAGGCGCCTTTGTCGAAGACAGCGGGCCGCTACAAGTGAAGGGCACTTGCCGTGAGCTCGACCCCGAAAAGTGGCAGACCAATGTGCCGGTGGGCTACGAGCTGGAATATGAATACGCCAATGGGGTGCGCATGATTGCCAAGGACGGGGCGGTGGACATCAGGTTTGAAGGCAGCAAGGGCTGGGTGCAGTGCAAGGGCTGGAATGGCAAGTGGCTGACCAGTGATCCCGAGGTGATGCGCATCAGCGAGTTTTCAGACGAAGCCAAATATTGGCCACTGCCGCCCATCGAGCATCGCGATTTTCTCGATAAGATAAAGTCGCGTGGCAAGCCGGCCTACCATGTGGAAGCGGGTCACCGACTTTCGACCACACTGCATCTCGGCCATCTCGCCTGCGCCACTGGCCAGACGGTGAAGTGGGATCCGGGCACAGGGGCATTCACCGGCGAGCATGCGGCGGACCACGCCAGGCATCCCATCTTCAAGCGGGACGCGCGAAATTGGGAGAAGGCCTGAGGGCAGTGCCTGACCGGAATGCGGCCGCGTGATTTTCGCTCTCGGGGATTGAAAGGCGGCTTCATCTTCGTATGGATGGGGCCAAGCTTTTCATTTGTCGCATGCTGCCTTTTCGTTTCATCCCTCTCCTCGCCTGCCTGCTCGGTGCGCTTTTCGCTGCTGAGCGCCCCAACATTCTCTTCATTTTTTCGGACGATCACGCCCGCCGCGCCATCTCGGCCTACGGCGCTGATCTCGCCGAAATCGCCCCGACGCCCAACATCGACCGCCTCTCCAAGGAGGGCGCCCTGTTTCGCCAGTCCTTTTGCGCGAATTCCATCTGCGGGCCCGTGCGCGCCAGCGTGATGACGGGGCTTCACAGCCACAAGAATGGCCTCATGCGCAACGATTCGGGCGCTTTCGATAGCAGCCAATGGAACTTCGCGAAGGAACTTCGCAGCGCCGGCTACACCACCGCCGCAGTTGGCAAGTGGCACCTCAAGAGTGACCCGACCGGCTTCGACTTCTGGGAGGTTTATCCCAACCAGGGCAGCTACTACAATCCGGTCTTTCGCAAGATGGACGGCAGCAGAGTAGGGGAGATGGGTTACTGCACCGATATTGTCATCGGCAAGGCCACCAAGTGGCTCGACCGGCGCGACAAGGACAAGCCCTTCCTGCTGATGTGCCAGTTCAAGGCGCCTCACCGCACCTTCTGCCCGCCCTTGCGCCACCTCGGGGCCTTCGATGACGTGACCATTCCCGAGCCGCCCACGCTCTTTGACGACTACGCCAATCGTAGCAAGACCCTGGCTGAGAACGAAATGGAAATCGATCGGCACATGCACTGGCAATACGACCTGCAGGTGCGCAAGGACGAACCGGGTGCTGCCGGTCTTCTGCCCAACCGTTTTCCGGCCAGCGAATACGGCCGCATGAATGAGGAGCAGAAGGCAAAGTGGGACGCTTACTACGGGCCCAAGAATCAGGAGTTCCTCAAAAAGCTCGCCGCTGGCAAGCTCAGCGAGAAGGACGTTGTGCGTTGGAAATACCAACGCTACCTCAAAAACTACCTGGGTGCAGTGAAGGCCGTTGACGAGAGTGTCGGCAAGCTGCTGGCCTACCTCGACAAGCACAACCTCACGGACAATACCGTGGTCATCTATGGCTCCGACCAAGGGTTCTTCCTTGGTGAGCATGGCTGGTTCGACAAGCGCTGGATGTTTGAGGAGTCGCTTGAAATGCCTTTCCTGATTCGCTGGCCTGGAGTGGTGAAGCCCGGGTTGCGCCCGGATGGCATGATCCAGAATATCGATTATGCGCCGACTTTTCTGGAAATGGCCGGACTCAAGCCCCCCCACAAACTGGATGGCGAATCCTTCGTGCCTCTGCTCAAGGGCGAGACTCCCAGGGACTGGCGCGAGGCGATCTACTACGCCTACTACGAATTGGGAGAACACAACGTGCCCCAGCACTACGGGGTGCGCACCAAGCGCTATAAGCTCTTCCATCTGCCCAATCACAGGGAGTGGCAGCTATTCGACTTGGAGAAGGATCCGCATGAACTCCTCGACCAATCCAACAACCCGGAGTATGCCGAAGTGCGCAAGGAGCTAGAAGTGATCTACCACAGGCTGCGCAAACAGTATGATGCTCCCTCCTACGAGAAATATGGCCCCGGCACCTTCAAGTGGGATCCGGATAAGTGAGCGTTCCTAAAAGTTGCCTCAGGGCAGCTCGCGGATGTGCAGATTGCGAAAATCAATCGGCGAGCCTTCGCTTTCCAGGCAGAGGTAGCCTTGGGCGGGGTCACAGCTGGTGCCGCCGGACACTTCCTGACCATTGACCCACAGGCGCACCTCACCATTGATCGCCCGGATATAGTAGTGGTTCCAGTTGCCGTGGTCCTTGCTCAGATCCTTGCGCGGAAAACTGCGCGAACCATTGGGCGAGGTTTTGCCGATGGGTTTCATGTTCACGCCAACAGGAAAGACATCGCCATGAGTGGTGAACCAGGAGGTATCGCCGCCATTTTTGGCGATCATGTCAGTGTAGCCGTTGTCAAGGACCTGCACTTCGATGCCTGTGGGCAGGCCTGGCTTGCCGGCCGCGGTGAGTTTTTCAATCGACTTTGGAGTGGCCCAAACGAACACGCCCGAGTTGCCGGCGGGCTTGTTGTGGCGCCACTCGACGACCATTTCGAAGTTCTTATACTCTTTGGCTGTGCGCATAACACTCACCGGTTTGCCCGTGCATGACAGCATCCCTTGCGTCCACTCCCAAGTGTCATCCGCACTGTTCACCTTCGCAAAGTCCTCCTTCGTTAACGCGCGCCAACCGGGTTGGGTGGTATCGAGGAAGACTTTGTTGGCGGGCTCTTGCGCAAGAAGTGGAAGGCTGAGCAAGGCGAGAGCTGTGAGCGTAATTAAACTTTTCATAAAGCTGAGTTAAAAAATGAAGAAGAAAGAGGAAAGAACCAAGAACCAGAAACAAGGAACCAGAAACCAAGAACAGGCCGCAGGCCTCAGCCATTCAGCGTCCACCCTTTGCGATACTCGCGGCTGAGCAGGGCATTGGCCTTGGCGTTGCTGGTATTGCCAGTTTTGCCATCGTAGTCGAAGCCTTCGCCTACCTGATGAGCGACGAGGCCAAGGATCATCTGCTCAATGTACTGGCTGGAGTATTCAAAGTCACAGCAGGTCGACTTGCTCGGATCCTTGCAGGCATCGAGCCAGTTCTGATGAAAGGAGCTGATGGCGGGAAGCTGATCTTCAGTCTTACGTGGTGTATAGTATGTCAGATCGCCATCCTTGGCGTCGGGTAGCATCAGGCGATTGTGGTAGTCCGCGATGATGAAGCCCTTGTCGCCCTTGAACATGGCGCCGTGGCCGATGGCGTCGGCGTTGATCCCTCTGTAGGGCATGCGTGGCAGAACTCCGCCCTGATACCAACTGAGGCGCACCGGGCCTCGCCAGTCGTTGGCGGGATGCTCGAAGTGGGCCTCGAGTTGGACCGGGGTGACCTCCGGATTGAATGTTTCGCCCGCGGCCTTGACCGAAGTGGGGAAGCTGGCGTCAATTCCGTTCCAGAGCATGTCCATCATGTGGCTGCCCATGTCTCCCATCTGGCCGACTCCAAAGTCGCGAAACATGTTCCACTTCAGACAATTGGAGCCTCCATCCCCACCAGAAAAATAGTCGGGGTTATAGGGGTGCTCGGATGCGGGTCCGAGCCAGAGGTCCCAGTCGAGATTGGCGGGCGGCTTGCCCTCGGCCTTCAAGTAGCCACTGCGGGGGAGTTTGCGGTTGCCCCAGCCGATGACGTGTTGGAGTTGGCCGATCGCACCGTCCAATATCATTTCCTTCATCCGAGCGTAGTTGGGTTGGGCGTGCATCTGGGTGCCGACTTGGGTGGCGAGCTTGCCCTTTTTGCTCAGCCAATTGGAGCGCACGGTGCGGGCCTCCTCAACGGTGATGGCCAGCGGTTTCTCGCAGTAGACATGCAAGTTGCGGTTGAGCGCCCAGTTTGAAATGAAGGCGTGGTGGTGATCTGGGGTGGCGATGACGATGGCGTCAAGGCCCGGGTGATCGAGGCACTTGCGCCAATCCCGGTAAGTCTTGGCCTTGGGGAACTTTTTCAGGCCGTGAACAAGGTGCTCTTCGTCAACGTCACAGAGGGCGACCACGCTTTCTTGGGCGATCCAGCCATGATGGGCGTTGCCACGACCCGAGGCGCCAATGAGAGCAATGTTGAGTTTGCTGTTGGGGCCATCCTGCGCGCGGAGCAGGCCGGAGGGCAAAATGGTCAGGCCGCTGGCGGCGAGAGTGGACTTGGAGAGGAAGTGGCGGCGGTTCATGGCGATCGTTGGAAAGCTATAAACTCAACAATCGCTGACACTTTCAAGCCTGTAGCCGAGGAAAGCACATGTTGAGCTAACCTGGGAAAGACTCAAGCCCGCCATCGGTTGCGGCAACCATCGAGCCTGACTCAAAAAACTCGGACCGGCCGGAGGCCAGCGGGGTAGGGATGATCACCACGATCACAGGTGAAAGCGAAAATCAGTCCAAGTCTTTCTTGGAGGTCGAGCTTTTGAGCCAACCGAGGAAATCGTCCACAGTGCGGTATTGTGCACCGACCACCCGAGAGTATTCCTTGCCGCTGGCATCTGTCAGGATAATGGTGGGGTAACCTTTGATTTCATACTTCTCGGCGAGAGGCTTATTCTTTTTGCCGAGTTCCTTGTCAGCACGTGGGAAGTCGAGCTTTACGAGGACGAAATCCTTGGAGGCGCCTTCGACAAAGGCCTTCTTGGAGAACACCTCCTTGGCCAAAAGCTTGCAGGGCGGGCACCAGTCCGAACCGGTAAATTCAAGCAGAACCGATTTGCCCTCTTTTTTGGCTTGGGCCAGGGCGGCATCATAATCGGCGGTCCAGCCCTCGGCGGGAGCGGCGATGGCGGATGAGGACACCGCGGCGGCGAGGAATACGGCTGCTAGCCAAGTAACTGCTTTCATATGGATGTAAACGTCACGCAAGGCGGGGTTTATTCGATTTTCTTTCCCTGCTGCGCTTTCCCCACTATCTAGAGCGGGCATGTCCCTCCCGCCAAGATCCCATGCCCCGCGGCTAGTCATCGCCACCCGCAACGCTCACAAGACTGCGGAGATCCGTGATGTCCTTGGTGAGGACTTCGAGGTGCTCGATGCCACCGCCTTCCCCGATTGTCCGGAAATTGAGGAAATCGGCACCACGTTCCTGGAGAATGCCCGCCTCAAGGCACTGGGTATCAGCCGATGTCTGCAAGGTTGGGTGCTTTCCGATGACTCTGGCCTTGAGGTCGATGCCCTGGATGGTGCTCCCGGGGTCTATTCCTCGAGTTACGGGGGCGAGGAAGGCAACCATGCCCTCAACAATCAGCGTCTGATGCGTGAAATGAAGGGCAAAAGCCCACGCACGGCACGCTTTCGCTGTACCATGGTGTTGGCTCGCGATGGGCGCGAGGAGGCTCATTTCAGCGGCACGGTAGAAGGTCATTTGATTGGCGAAATGCGTGGCAGTCAGGGCTTTGGCTATGACCCCTTGTTCATTCCGGACGGCCATAAGAAGACTTTTGCCGAGCTTGGGCCTGAGATTAAAAGCGGACTCAGTCACCGTGCCCGCGCCTTGCGTCAGGCGGTGGATTTTCTGACCCAGCGTGGCTGACGGGAATGCAAATAGGTCTCTCGGATTACCGAAATCGCTCTAAAATGCTCAATTTGACATCCTGATTCCGATGAAATCGTGCGAAATTTGATATTGCCGATGGGCCCGCATGCTCCTTAGGCTAATCGTTAGCGCATTGTGCCATCCCTCTTCTCTCCATGTTTAAACCCATCACTCTCAATATTCTGGCCCTGCTGATCCTGTGTGCGGCGGGATTTGTGTTCTTCAAGAACAAGAAGGCTTACGAGCTAGAGGTCGACAATCGCAATGCGGCCCTGGCGGATCTGGCGATCAGCGAGGATCGACTCAAGACGGCTACCGATTCCTACAATGCTACCGTCGAGGATGACGAGCGTGAGCAGGGTGTGATCGCCGGGCTCCTCAAAAGCGAGGAAGGGCAGAAGGAGGTCAACTCCGGCCTTGAGCGTGACCTCCGCGACAAGGGCGACGAACTCCGCTTCTTTGAGAACAATCCCGACATGGTCAATGACTGGAACGACAAGGTCCGTATTGCTGACAACAGCATGGATGAAATCAAGGTGCTCGACAAGGAGGTCAAGGAACTCGACACCATGGTTTCCAATCGCGAAATCAACCTCGTCAATCTCACCGGCAAGAACAACGACTTGAAGTCCAACATCGCCAATCTCAAGACTCACATCCTTTCGCGCAGTGATGGCCGCTCCATCAATGGCCTCAAAACCAAGATTCGTGCCGTATACAATTCCTGGGGTTTTGTGACTCTTGCCGATGGCGACAAGAAGGGTGTCGTGCTCAACTCCACTCTGGACGTGATCCGCCAAGACGAAGTCATCGCCAAATTGCTGGTGACCATCGTCGAACAGGACTCTGCTTCCGCCAACATTATCCCCGGCTCCATGGCTCCCGACACCTTCCTGATGATTGGCGATCTGGTGGTGCCTGCCGAAGTCGGCATGAATGGCGATCAGCCTGTTGAAGCCGCCGCTGCTTCCGCCGCCCTTAGTCGCTAGTCCATCTTCGCTTTCTCTCTCTTAAACCCTCTTCTCACTCTCCCGACATGAAATCCCTGATCCTGCCGCTGCTGATCTTTCTCGGCTCTCTCACCGCGGTGTATTTTACCCTCGAGCAGACTAAGCTGTTCGAAGATGAGCAAGGCCGCCGCCTCGAAACCAAGGAAAAGAATCGCAAGGTAACCGCCCTTGCCGACCAGAGGGAAGTCGAACTCAAGAAGGCCCAGGAGGCCCTAACCGCGACCGTTGCCACCCGTGTCGCGGCCGAGGACCGCATTGCCAACCTCAAGGGCCAAGAGTCCACCCTGCGCGCCAGCATCAGCCAGAAGCAAGATTCACTGGCCAAGTTCAAGGTGCAGCAAAAGAAGTTCGAGGACACCAAGGCCACGGTTACTGCTCTCGCCAAGGAGTTGGACATGAGCTTCACCATCGACAACATCGAGCAGAAGCTCAATGAGATGAAGGGAACCAAAGCACAGCGCGTGGACAAGGTCGACGAGCTGGATGTGTTGATTGCCGCCGCCGAGAAATCCATCCAAGAGAGCACTGCGGAGTTGGGCCGCCAGGTCGCCCGTGAAGAGGCGCGCCAACTTAAGATCAATCGAGGTGCCATCGAGGCCGTCGTCACCGGCGTTCAGCAAGACTGGGGCTTCCTTGTCATTGGTGCCGGAACCAACCAAGGCTTCACCCCAACCAGCACGCTGCTGGTCAAGCGTGACGGCCGCATGATCGGCAAGGTTCGCCCTTCCTCCATCGAGCCCAACCAGACCATTGCTGAAATCATCTTTCCCTCGCTGGCTCGCGGTGTTCGCCTGCAGCCAGGCGACAGGGTTATCTTCGATGACCCGACAGTTGATTGATCCTCTCTCTGAGCCATCTTGTCTGTCATGAAGCGCCTCCTGATCTCCAGCCTCATTGCCTTTGGCTCTGCCCTGCTTTTCAGTTCCTGCGCCGAGCCCGAGCGTAAAGTTGTCGGGCCTACCAGCAACACCAGCAGAATTCCCTGGAACAAGCCCATCCCCGGCCAAGGTGGCGGGCAGTTTGGAATGATGGAACAGAGCCGTTACAGGAGGTAATGGGCTTGCACTCCTCCCCGCGACTGCGTCGCGGCAGTGTCGTCCGCTGGAGGCTTGCGCTCATGAGATGGGCTTGCACTCGCTTCGCTCGTCCGCAGCTCGTCCGTGGGGCGTGAAGACGAACTAGTCCCGGTGGTAGGGGCTGCCGGCATCAATGCTGGCGATGCGGTATAGTTGTTCGAGCAACACCACGAGGGCAAGTTCGTGTTGCAGTGTAAGCGAGGAAAGCTGCAAGAGCAGATCTGCCTGACCGCGCAGCTCTTCGGTGTGACCGTCAGCGGCACCGATCAGAAAGGATACGGACTTGATGTTGCCGCGCAGGCGCAGCTCTGCGAAGTGCTGGTGGAACTGGCGGGTGTCCAAAGCCTTGCCGCGTTCATCGAGTGCTACCCTGTAGCTGCCTGAGGAGCGCTCGAGCAGGCGCCGTGACACTTCCTCGTGGTTGCCGTCCTTGACGTGGATCAACTCGCAGCCACCGTAACGAGTCAGGCGCTTGAGGTAATCTTCGATGCCGGTCCGCGCATGCTTGAGCGCTGGTTTGCCGGCGACAATGATCTGAAATTTCACGCTTCATCCTCAATCATGCTCAGGGCTTGCAGCAAGCGCGATCGGGTTCCACATTGCGATTCATGGCTGACGTTTACGAATCCCACAAGCTGCTCGCCGAGTATCTGCTTTTTCACTACGGCAGCCAGGAGGATGTCTTGCCTGCCCATCGCGGCTGGCCGGCCGGCATGAACGAGGCGCTCGACTTTGCGGTGCGAACCGTCGGCCATTTCAGTAGTAGCCAAGTGGGGCGCAGTCTAGACCTCGGCTGCGCGGTAGGCCGTTCTGCTTTCGAGTTGGCCCGCAGCTCCGAGGAGGTGATTGGAATCGACTTTTCCGCCAGCTTCATTGCGGCAGCCAGCACACTCGCCAAGGGGCTTAAACTCAACTACGAGCGCCTCGAGCAAGGCAATGTTTCCGTAAGTCTTGAGGCTTGCGTGCCCGGAGCCGTCGGTTTGGACCGTGTTTGTTTTGAACAGGGAGATGCCATGAACTTGCGTGCCGACCTGGGCCGCTTCGATCGGGTGCATGCTGCCAACCTGATCTGCCGACTGCCCGAGCCCCTCAAATTGCTTCGGCGCCTACCCGGGCTGGTAAAGCCCGGCGGAGAGCTGGTGCTCGCGACACCCGCAACTTGGCTGGCAGATTTTACTCCCCCTGAAAACTGGCCCAAGGGTTGCACACGGGAATGGTTGATTGAGAATCTTAGCAAGGATTTCGAACTTGTTAGAGAAGCGGAGGAGCCTTTCCTGATTCGTGAAACCGCGCGCAAGTTCCAGTGGAGCCGCTCCTTGGTGACGGTTTGGAATCGGTTTTGAGAGCATTGGCGGCATTCACGGCGCCGTGTAATGCGCCACGCCAATCAGATCAACTTCTCGCGCTTGCCCGGGGTAATATGCGGCGGCTTGAGGTAAATGGGCTGGGCCACTTCGGCTTGCCATGCGGCTCGTTGTTGAGGGCTGCTGTTCTGCCAAGCCTTCCACAATAGAGAGGCAATGGGATATTCCAAGCGGATGAGTGACTGCAGTTCCTCAACGGGGAACTGCGCGGCTTGCTCGAACGCAAAGATCGGAGTGTTGCATGTGGCTGCCGAAGAGATGGCGCGTATCAGGCTGTCGGCATCACAGAGCTGGGGTTCGTGCCCGAGTTCGTTTGCATGGATGGCGGCTGTCCAATAGGACCCGCGACGGGCGTCACCGATTGCAAGGCATGAGGCCCCAGACTCAGCGGCTGGCACAGCGAGAATGGAAGGCACCCCGACGACCGGGCAGCCAAATGCCAGTCCGATCCCCTGAGCAGCTGCTATGCCCACTCGGGTGCCGCTATAGCTGCCAGGCCCGGTTCCTACCAGCACGCGCTCGATGTCCCGGCGGCCAGCTAGCAATTGCCCAAGCGGCTCAAAGAGCATGGCGTTGTGGTTGCGATCGCTGGTGAACGCGCGCTGTTGCACCTCTTCAGCATCCACCAGAGCCACGGTGGCTCGGGGGGTGCTGCATTCGATGATGAGAATGGAGGGCATGGCGCTATGGGTTGCTGATCTCTGGTTCATTTGAATACCGCACAAGGCACATGGCGGCAATCCTCATGACCCATGACCGGAGAGCCGCGACTCATCGTTATTTCCACTGTCCCACCAATCCGGCTTCACTCCCGCCTTCCATTTGATATTGCAGCCGCTGCTCGGATAGATCGTCGCCGGAGGAGTGTCGCCATGGATCATGCGTTCGACGGCCTCACTCAGGTCCTTGCCGTGCGGCGTTCCGCTGTTTGGGCGGGTGTCATCAAACTGACCCGTATAGAAAAGTTTGCCTTCGCCATCAAAGAGGAAGAAATCCGGTGTGCAGGCGGCTCCGTAAGCCAGAGCCACCTCCTGTGCTTCGTCGTAGAGATAGGGGAAGCCCCAGCCGTATTCGGCGGCGAACTCCTTCATTTTTTGAGGGCTATCCTGCGGGTAGTTTTCCACGTCGTTTGAGCTGATCGCTACGGTGTTGACTCCTTTTGCTCGGATTTCTTCGGCAAAGTCCGCCATCTCCTTGGCCAGGTGGATTACATAAGGACAGTGATTGCAGACGAAGGCGATCAATGTGCCCCTGGGGCCTTTCAGGTCGCGCAGGAGATGCATGGCTCCATTGAAATCTGGAAGCGTCAAATCAGGGGCAGGCCCACCGGGCTTGAGGCGGAAGGTCGTGCGGACTTCGGACATGGGAATAGGCTAGCACCGACCTTCCTTCTGCAAAGTTGATTTCCGCGTTGGACAGCCGCACGCGGCGGGCCATGCTTTGGCAGATGGCTCTTACCCCCGAAGAACTCCAGCGCTATTCACGCCACCTGCTGATCCCCGAGGTCGGCAGGGACGGGCAAGAGCGCCTCAAGCTCTCTTCGGTGTTGTTGGTGGGCGCGGGTGCTCTGGGTTCGCCCGCCGCCATGTATCTCGCGGCTGCCGGGGTGGGGCGGATCGGCCTGGTCGATGACGACAAGGTGGAGGCCTCCAATCTCCAGCGCCAGCTCTTGCATGCAGAGTCGACCATCGGCCAATCCAAGCTGCTGAGTGCCGCGGCGCGACTGAAGGAGGTCAACCCGCTGGTGGAACTTGATCTGCACGACACACGTTTCACGCCAGACAACGCCATGGGCATTGCCGCCAACTACAATCTCATGGTTGATGGCTCGGACAACTTTCCCACCCGCTTTCTTACCAACGACACGGGGTTCCTCCTCAAGAAGCCGTTGGTTTACGGCGCGATCCATCGCTTCGAGGGGCAGTCGACCGTTTTTGCGCCCCATCTCGGCGGCCCCTGCTACCGCTGCCTATTGCCAAACATGCCGGCACCCGGAAGTGCGCCTTCCTGTGCGGAGTCGGGCGTGCTCGGCATGCTGCCCGGCATCATGGGAAGCCTGCAAGCGATGGAAGCTATCAAGCTCATCCTGGGTGTTGGAGAGCCGCCGCTGGGCAAACTCACCCTTTACGATGGGCTCGCCACCTCGTTTCGGCAGGTGACCATTCACCGGGATCCGCAATGCCGTCTTTGCGGTGAGGCGCCCGACATCACGAGCGTCGACAACACCGAAACCCGTTCCTCCAGCCCTTGCCCCACCTCCCCTGACACCATGAACTCCATCAGCGTTGAAGAACTCAAAGCCAAGATCGAAGCGGGCCTCGATGGCCTCCTGATCGACGTCCGCCAACCCGAGGAATACGAAGCGGCCTGCATCGAATGCTCACGACTGATTCCTTTGGCCGAACTGCCGGACAAGCATGGCGAGCTCCCCAAGGATCAAACCATCTATGTTCACTGCAAGGCGGGCGGTCGCTCGGCAAGAGCCGTCGAGTTCCTTGTTCAGCAGGGCTATTCCAAGGCCATCAATGTCAGTGGCGGCATGGACGCCTGGCTGGAGCTGGAAAATTGACACCCTTTTGGTCCCGGGTGATTTCTTCATTTAGGCCAAAGATTGTAAGAAAACTCATATTGCCATGCGTTTTCATTACGGCATGATTTGCCAATGGTTATGAACCCATCAACACCCTCTTCCAGCCCGACCCGCCGGCGTTTTCTGCGTACCTCATTCGCCGCCGCCACGGGTGCCGTCGTCGCTCCCAACATCGTGCGCTCCCAGACCTTGGGAGACAAAGACAAGGAAAGCGCGAACTCCCGCATCGGCATCGGCTTTGTCGGCATGGGTCTGATTTCAGGCGGCCACCTCGGCACCTTCAGCGGCATGAAGGACTGCCAGCCCATCGCCGTGTGTGATGTGAAGAAGTGGCAGCTCGACAAGGCCGCAGGCAATCTCGAGAAGAAAGGCCACAAGGGATTTCTTAAGACCGACAAGTTCGAGGAAGTCATTGCCAATCCCGACGTGGATGCGGTCATCGTGACCACTCCCGATCACTGGCATGCCGGAGTCGCTCTCGCTGCCATGAAGGCCGGCAAGGATGTCTACGTTGAGAAGCCGATGACGCTCACCATGGAGGAAAGTTTTCTGATGCGCGAAGCCGAAAAGAAATACGGCCGCATCGTCCAGGTCGGCACCCAGCAGCGTTCCTCCACCCATTTCCGCATTGCCGCCAACCTGGTGCGCAATGGCAAGATTGGAGAGATCAAAGAGATTTATGCCCAACTTGGCTTCTTCCGTCCGGCTCCCGAAAAGGAAGACGTCAAACCGGTGCCCGAAGGCTTCGACTACGACCGCTGGCTCGGCCCCACTCCCTTCTACGACTACTCCGACCATCGCGTGCAGGGCAACTACGGTGGTGGCTGGCGCTGCTACTGGGATTACGGTTCCCGCAAGTTCGGCGACTGGGGCGCCCACCACTTCGACATCATCCAGTGGGCGCTTGGCCGTGACGACACCGGCCCTGTCGAGTTCATCCCCAAAGGCTTTGAGGGTGCCGAGTGGCATCAGTTCAAATACGAGGATGGCATCACCGTATACCGTGATCGCAAGCCCAGCCCGGCGATGATTCGCTTCATCGGCACCGAGGGCGAAGTGCACGTCAGCCGCGGCAAGATTGCCACCGAGCCCAAGGAGTTGGTGCGCTACCAACTCACCGATGAAGATGTGAAGGTTTACGAGTCCAACAACCACCGCCAGAACTTCATTGACTCGATCAAGACCCGCAAGCCGACCATCTGCCCGGCCACCGTGGGTCATCGCACCGGCACCATTTGCCTGCTGAGTGGCATCGCCGAGCGCACTCTCAAGCCCATCAAGTGGGATCCCAAGGCAGAGAAGGTCATCGGTAACGAGCTTGCCACCTCCATGCTCAAGCGCGAGCGCCGCAAGGGCTACGAGCTGCCCAAGATCTGATCGGCATGCTCGGCTTCAGAGCCATCTTAACAAGCGCTGTCATCCTTTGGGTGGCAGCGCTTTCTGATGCAGAGACCCGTCCAAACGTAGTGCTCATCCTCATCGATGACATGGGTTGGGGGGACTTTTCCTGCTTTGGCAACGCGGCCGCCAAGACGCCGCACATCGACCGCCTCGCCAAGGAGGGCATGGTCTTCGAGCAGTTCTACGTCAACTCGCCCATCTGTTCGCCGTCCAGAGTCGCCATTTCCACCGGCACCCGCAATCAGGAGACGGTCTTCTCCGCGATGGACCTGGTGCCCTCGCTGATGAAGCTCGGAGGAGCCATCAGGCCGACGAGCCTTGATGGCGAAGACATGCATCAAGTCCTGCTGGGAAAATCCAAGGACCCACGCAAACAGCCGCTCTTCTTCAGTTGTCCTCCCGACCGCAAGAACTACTACGGCTTGGAGAATCTTCCCGACCTTGCCATGCGTGAAGGACAATGGAAGCTGCTCTGCGACTACGATGGAAGTCGGCCGCTGCTATACGACCTCAGCAAGGACCCCGGTGAAGCGAACGACCTCACTGAGAATCATAAGGATCGGGTGCTTTCGATGAGCAAGCGGCTCGTCGAATGGTATTGCAAGGTGACACCAGAGTGAGTTGCTCACCCCTAACATGAAGCGCGTCATCACCCCAGAAATTCTCGACTCCCTGCCGGCGGATGATCCGGGAGCCAAGCGCTCGCGCAGGGACTTGCAACGCATCAATGCCTTCATGGGCAACATGAGCTGGCTTCTCAAGAACTTGCCAGAGCAAGCGCGCAGCATCAGTGAGTTGGGGGCGGGAGATGGCCGGTTTGCAGACCGGCTTTCGCGTGAGCACCCCCAAGCAGATGTTTGGGCTTACGATCTGCAGCCCAAATCGGCCCGCGTTGCAGAACGCATCCAATGGGTGAAGGGCGATGTCTTGAAGCAGCCCAAACCGGGGCAGGGAGGCGTGCTCATTGCCAATCTCATTTTGCACCACTTCAACGATGATGAATTGAGGGATTTAGGTACATTCGTGCGCGCTTTCGATGTGCTCATTATCAACGAGCCACGGCGCGCCCATTTGCCGCTCTGGCTCGCCAAATTGGCCACCCCCTTCCTCAACGCTATCACCCGCCACGACATGCGGGTCAGCATTGAGGCCGGGTTTGAGCAAGGGGAGATGCCCGAGCTCCTCGGACTTTCGCAACAGGAATACAAGATTCACGAAAGTTCCACATGGCGCGGTTCTCAACGGATGCTAGCATACAGGCGTTGAATGAGATTGTCATATCGGGTGGAGGCCTGGCCGGGTTGTCTTTGGCGATAGGTCTGCGCCGTGCGGGTGTGGAAGTCGTGCTCCACGAAGCCGGGGAGTATCCCCGCCACCGAGTCTGTGGGGAGTTCATTTCGGGCATATCAACCGAGGCGCTTGAGCGCATTGGCATCATGGAGTGCCTCAAGGATGCGCGTCAGCGCTTCAGTTTCAGCTGGCACCGCGGGGATCAGGCTCTGCGTCATGGGCGACTGCCGCGGCCGGCGCTTGCGATTTCACGCTACCGTCTGGATGACCGGCTGCAGTCTCTGGCTCGTGACTTGGGAGTGGACTTGCAGGCTTCGTCGAGACTCAGGGATCGCCCCCATGAGCCCGGATTCATCAAGGCTTCCGGCCGCATCCCGACCCGTGGCCCCTGGATCGGACTCAAGGCCCACGTCCGTGGACTCAAAACCAGTGCCGAACTCGAGATGCACACGGGTCACAATGGTTATCTGGGCATCACCGAGGTTGAGGATGGCTGGTTCAATGTGTGCGGCCTGTTTCGCAATGACCGCGGCCTAAACGCCCGTCACGGGGACTTGCTTATCGAGCATGTACGCCGCAACGGCAGCCATGCTCTTGCGCGCTCACTGCAACAGGCGAGCTGGCGCGAGGGCTCCTTCTGCGCGGTCGCAGGCTTCGAGTTGGGCGCCCAGAACCGCTTGCCCGGAGTGCTGTGCCTTGGCGACTCGCACGCCATCATTCCACCTTTCACCGGCAACGGAATGAGCATGGCTTTTGAGGCGGTGGACCTGGCTTTGCCCGAGCTCGTGTCCTATGCTTTTGGGCAAGTGGATTGGGCGGTTGCCGTCGCCAGCATTGAGAAGTCATTCGCCAATGCCTTTCATGCCCGGCTTGCCGCCTCCCGCTGCATCCATCCCGCGCTCTTCAGCTCCTGCTCCCGATTGCTTTTCAAGCACCTGCCTCTCAAGCCGGTTCTCAAGTTGATCCGCTGATCACTTCCTTTATCATGTATCTCCACAGCCTTTCCACTGCCTCTGCCCGTCATGCATTCACCCAGAATCAAACCTGGGAGCTGCTGCAAGGGCACCCGTCCATGGCTGCCCTCAAGCCCCGTTCCCGTAGCCTGCTGGGCAAGGTGCTGACCTTGGGCAGTTCGGGCATTGATGAGCGCCAATTCGCTGAGGCCGACTTGCATGCCGTATTCGCGCGTGGAGCCCAGGAGCTTAATGAGTCCTTTGAGCGCTCCGCGCCCGCGCTCGGCGGTGAGGCCCTTGTGAAAGCCGCACGGCAGGCGGGCATGCAAGCAGACCAGATCGACGCCCTTTTTGTCTGCTCCTGCACGGGCTACCTATGTCCTGGTCCTTCTAGTTACATTGCCGAAGCCTTGGGCATGCGCAGCGATACATATCTCGCCGATCTCGTCGGACTGGGTTGCGGCGCAGCTATCCCGACCCTGCGCGCGGCCCAAGGCTATGCGGCTGCCAATCCTGAGCAGACCATTGCCGTGGTGGCGGTGGAGATCTCCTCGGCGGCTTTCTATCTCGATGACGACCCAGGGGTATTGATTTCCCTCTGTCTGTTTGGCGATGGAGCCGCAGCGGCCATTCTCGGACAGCGCGCACCGAAGGCTGCTCCCGCCATGCGCTTCGGTCGCTTTGACACCCATCATCAGCCCGAGCAGCGGGAAAAGATCCGCTTTGTCAATTGTGCGGGCCGACTCAAAAACCAGCTCCATCGCAGTGTGCCAGGCCACGCCGCCCAAGCGGTCAGTATCTTGTTTGAGCGATACGGCGAGCAGCCGGATCAAATCCTCGCTCACTCCGGCGGACGCGACGTGATCGAGGCCATTGAAGCGAAGATCCCACGCTATTCACTCACCGAAACACGCGAGATCCTGAGGCGTCATGGCAACCTTTCAAGCCCCTCTGTGCTCTTCGCTTTGGAAGAGAGGCTGCAGCAGCAACCCGAGAGCCAGAAACTATGGCTCACCGCCTTTGGTGCAGGATTTGCGGCTCATTCGTGTGAGTTGGCACTGCAGTAAAGCCAGGCCCATCGCAGGCGGCTCCGTAGGAGCAGTGATGTTGTCTGAATTAGTGTAAATCCATCCAACAATCATTTAAAACCGGTGGCTTCGTTCCTTCGCGGCATTCGAGGGAGATGGCTCATTTTTCGCCGGAAGCCTCGGGGGCCTCAGGCTTTTCTTGCGGTGCTTCACCACCTTCAGTGGTCGCACTTTGCTCGCCCTCCACCGGCGAATCCTCACCATCCGGAATCACACGGGCCACGTCCTGAAGCTTTTCGCCCTCCTTGAGGGTGAGCAGCTTCACGCCTTGGGCGTTGCGGCCGGTCTCGCGGATCTCGGAAACACGGATGCGAATGCTCTGGCCCTTTGAGGTCATGAGCATGAGTTCGTCTTCCTCGGTCACGGTGACGGCACCCACCACAGGGCCGGTCTTGTCGGTGACCTTCATGGTGATGATTCCCTTGCCGCCACGCGATTGGGTGCGGTAGTCGTCAAACGGGGTGCGCTTGCCAAGGCCGTTTTCGGACGCCACCAGGAGAGTGCTGTCCTCGGTGACCTTGGAGAGTCCGACCAGATAGTCGCCCTCTTTGGGGGTGATGCCTTTGACGCCCATGGACGATCGGCCCATGGAGCGTGCGCCATCTTCGTGGAAGCGCAGACTGAGGCCGTTGTGGGTCACAAGGACAAGTTCGTCGTCGCCCGAGGTGAGGCGCACATCGATGAGCTCGTTCTCTTCCTCGAGCTTGATGGCAATGATGCCGTCCTTGCGGTAATTGCGGAAGTCGTTGAGGGCGGTTTTCTTGACCTTGCCCGAACGGGTCGCAAAGAAGACAAAGCCGGCGTCCTCGCGGAAGGTCACGTCGCTGCCGTCCTCGTCGGTGGTGCGCTCCAGACGAAGCATGGCGGCAATCTTCTCCTCCGGCTTGAGGTTGAGTACGTTTTTGATGCTGCGGCCGGTGGAGGTGCGTGAGCCTTCGGGCAACTCGAACACGCGCTCGACATAGACGCGGCCGGTGTTGGTGAAAAACATCAGGTAGTCATGGGCCTGAACCGAGAATAGGTGTTCGACGAAGTCGACTTCCTCCTCCTCGCCCTTGCCGCGTGATTTGGTCTCCATGCCCTTGAGCCCTTTTCCGCCGCGACCTTGCAAGCGGTATTCGGTGGCCGGGGTGCGCTTGACGTAACCACGGTGGGAAAGGGTAACAATCATTGCGTCGTTGGCGATCAGGTCTTCCATGGCCACCTCGCCTGCGTCAGCGAGAATCTCGCACTTGCGCGGGGTGGCATGCTTCTCCTTCATTGCGTGGAGCTCGTCCTTGATGATGCCGAGCACGCGTTGCTCGCGCGCGAGGATGTCCATCAGGTCCTTGATGTCGATGAGCACCTCGTCGTATTCGCCCTTCACCTTGTCTTGTTCCATGCCGGTGAGCTGATAGAGACGCAACTCGAGGATCGCATTGACCTGGCGCTCACTGAAGACGTAGCTATCGCCCCGAATGGCCGCTTGAGAGCGAATCAGGATGCCGAGCTTCTCGGCGGTGGCGGTGGTGAATTTGTAGGCTGCGAGGCGGTCGCGGGCTTCGTCGCGGTTCTTCGAGTCGCGGATGATCTTGATGAAGTCGTCGAGGTGACCGAGGGCCAAGAGAAACGCCTCGAGGATTTCGGCGCGGTCCTCCGCCTTGTTCAGCAGGAAGCGGGTGCGGCGCAGCACCACCTCGCGGCGGTGCTCGATGTAGGCGTCGATGACCTCCTTGAGTGACATCTGCTTGGGCCGCTTCTCGTGAATGGCCAGCATGTTGACGCTAAACGAAGTTTCGAGAGAGGTAAGCTTGAAGAGCTGGTTGACGACTACCTGCGGGCGGGCGTCGCGCTTGAGCTCGATCTCCACGCGGGTCTCCTCGTCCGAGAGGTCGCGCATACCCGAGATGCCGGTGAGCACCTTGTCGCCGACGAGTTCGGCGATGCGCTCCTGCAGGGTCGCGCGGTTCACGCCGTAGGGGACCTCGCGGATGATGATCATCGACTTGCCGTTGTCATTCTCTTCGATCTCCACCTTGCCGCGCAGGCGCATCGAACCGCGCCCGGTCTCGAAATAGCTGCGGATTCCACGGACACCGCGGACTTCGCAGGATACAGGGAAATCCGGGCCCTTGATGTGGGTCATCAGCTCGTCGAGGGTGATCTTCGGGTTGTCGATTTGGGCACAAATGCCATCAACGACCTCGCCGAGGTTGTGAGGGGCCAAGTTGGTGGCCATGCCGACTGCGATACCGGTGCCGCCGTTGACCAGGAAGTTGGGGAAGCAGGCAGGGAGGACTGAAGGTTCTTCCTGCGAGCCGTCATAGTTGGGCTGGAAGTCGACGGTGTCCTTGTCGAGGTCTTCCATCATCGACATGCCGAGATGGTGCAGGCGCGCCTCGGTGTAACGCATGGACGCAGGAGCGTCGCCCTCGACCGAGCCGAAGTTGCCCTGGCCGTCAACGAGCATGTCACGCATCGACCAGGGCTGACCCATGTTGACCAGCGTGGTGTAGATGGAGGAGTCGCCATGGGGGTGGTAGTTACCCATGGTTTCACCGACGATCTTCGCACATTTGACGTGGGCCTTCGTCGGGGTGACGCCAAGTTGGCGCATGGCGTAGAGCACGCGGCGCTGTGAGGGTTTGAGGCCGTCGCGAACATCGGGCAAGGCCCGCGAGACGATCACCGACATCGAGTATTCCAGAAACGATTGCGATAGCTCCTCGGCGACGTTGATGGGTTTGATTAAGTCTTCAGACATGGGAGAGGTAATGGGTCATGAGTCATGGGGAGGTGACTGCGGGCCGATGGTTTTTATGTATGCGTTGAGGCGTTTACGGAGGGTTTCGAGATCCCGGTAGAGTTGGCGAGCTTGCTCCGAGTCGGTGAGTCGGTGATGTGCGGCTACTTCGAGCCAAGTCTGTGTCTCAACCAGCGAGCCGCGGCAGTGGTAGCAGCATTTAAGATTCTCTCTTTCGTGATTGTGCCCGTATCCCTCAGCGAGGCTTACCGCAATGGAGTCCGCTGAGTGGATCATTTGTTTGCCAATGGTGTCTTGGGCCAGATGGTTCCAACCGGCGACATGATCCCAAACGACCTCGCCGATGACCACCGCATCTTTGTAGATTTCCAAACTTTGTAGTGAGCTTCTCATTTTATCCCTGCTGACCGCTGACTGGGGCGAGCGCCCCTTACACATCCAAATTGCGGACATTGAGCGCATTGTCTTCAATGAACCGCTTCCTTGGCTCGACCACGTCGCCCATCAGCACGTCGAACATCTTGTCGGCTTCGACGGCATTGTCTTCGTCGAGGCGGACGCGCAGGAACTGGCGGCGTTCGGGGTCCATGGTGGTTTCGAAGAGTTGCTTGGCGTTCATTTCACCAAGACCTTTGAAGCGCTTGATCTGCACACCCTTGGCGGAAATCTCAAGCACACGGCTAAGCACCTCGGGAATGGAGAAGATCGGGGTGACGTACTCTTTGTCGCCATCCCCCTCCACGAGTTCGAAGAGTGGCGCGTCTTCGGAGCGGAACTTGATCACGTCGATGCCGGATTCGCTCAGACGTGCGAAGAGCTTGGCGATGGCGGTGGACTCGTGGAGTTCGTGCAGCACCGCGCGGCGCGTGGGGCCTTCGGTATTGGAGAGTTCCTCATCGGTCAGAATCTCGTCAAAGAGTTGCAAGTCGCGATTGTCCGCGGCGTAGGCCTGGAGCTTCACTTCGTCCTCGAAGTAGAGCACGCTCTCGTTGTTGCCTTCACGAATTCGCACCATGAACTCGGGCAGGTGGCCGTCCTTGCTGCGGGCGTCCAGATAGGCGTAGAAGTCGCCACCGTTGCCCTCGATGGATTTGCTGTATCGGGAGAGCGAGGAGAGGGTTTCGAGGATGCCCCTGAGTTCGTCGGCTGTGAATTGGCGCTTGCGGTCCTGAGTGCGCAGCACCACCTCGCCCGCGCCGAGCTCAATCAGGATCTGATTGAGCTGTTCGTCATCCTGCACGTATTCGGAGCGTTTCTTGCGGGTCACCAGATACAGCGGAGGCTGGGCAATGTAGAGGAAGCCGCGTTTGACCAGAGCGGGCATGTGGCGGCAGAAGAAGGTCAAGAGCAGGGTACGAATGTGGGAGCCGTCGACGTCGGCATCGGTCATAATCACAATCTTGTGATAGCGCACTTTCTCGATGTTGAAGGAGCTGTCCTCGTCGCCATCTCCAATGCCTGCGCCAATGGCGGTGATCATCGATTGGATTTCCTTGTTTTGAAGGGCGCGGTGAAGGCGGGCCTTCTCGACGTTGATCAGCTTGCCGCGCAGGGGCAGGATGGCCTGGGTTCTGCGGTCCCGGCCCTGCTTGGCCGAGCCGCCTGCGGAGTCACCCTCGACAATATAGAGTTCGGATTTTGCCGGGTCGCGCTCGGAACAGTCGGCGAGTTTGCCGGGGAGCCCGCCACCTGAGAGTGCGGACTTGCGCACAGTCTCGCGCGCCTTGCGTGCAGCTTCGCGGGCGCGGGCCGCGTTGACTCCCTTTTCGATAATGATCTTGGCCAGCGAGGGGTTCTCGTCGAAGTAGTCGGTGAGGCCCTCGTAAACGATGGAGGAGACCACGCCTTCGATCTCGGTGTTGACCAGCTTGTCCTTGGTTTGCGAGGAGAAGCGTGGGTTGGGCATCTTGACCGAGATCACGCAGACCAGACCTTCGCGGACATCGTCGCCGGATAGCGAGGGGTCCTTGTCCTTGAGAATTTTGTTGGCCTTGGCGTAGTTGTTGATCGAGCGGGTGAGGGCGGTGCGGAAACCGGTGAGGTGGGTGCCACCATCACCATTGGGAATGGAGTTGGCGAAACACAGGATCTGATCGTTGTAGGAGTCGTTGTATTGGAAGACCACGTCGGCAAAGACGTCGTCCTTGGTTACCTTGCCGTCGTAATCGATTTCGATCTCGCGCTTGCCGCTGATGACCACCGGATCCGCGTGAACGACGGTTTTGTTCTCACCAAGCTGGACCACGAACTCTTCGATGCCTTTGGCGTAGAAGAAGCTTTCCTTCTTGGCGGACTCGGGACGCTCGTCCTCGAGTTCGATGGTCAGACCGGGGTTGAGGAATGCCAGTTCGCGCAAGCGGGTGGCGAGACGGTCGAACTGGAACTCGATGGTGTCGACAAAGATGGTCGCATCGGGGAAGAAGGTGATGGTGGTGCCGGTCTTTTTGGGATCGACCTCACCCACGACGTGCAGCGGCTCCGTCGTGGTGCCGCGCTCAAAGCAGATGCGGTGGATCTTGCCATCGCGGGTGATGTCGGCGCGGAACCAGTCGGAGAGAGCGTTCACACACTTGGCGCCCACACCGTGCAGCCCCCCCGAGTATTTGTAGGCGCCTTGGCCGAACTTACCGCCGGCGTGAAGGTTGGTCAGCACCAACTCGACGGCCGGGATGCCGAATTTGGGATGGACGTCGACAGGAATGCCGCGGCCGTTGTCGGAAATGGAAACCGATCCATCGACGTGGATGGCGACCTTGATCTTCTGGCAGTAGCCCGCGAGGTGTTCGTCGATCGAGTTGTCGAGAACTTCGAACACGCAGTGGTGGAGGCCACGGGCGTCGGGATCGCCAATGTACATTCCGGGGCGTTTGCGAACCGCTTCCAGACCTTCGAGCTTGTCGATTTGGGCGGCACCATATTGTTGTTCGGCCCCCACCTTGGTGGGCGCGCCTTCCGGGGCTGCATTTTCAGCGCTCTTCTGAGCGTCATTTCCCGGGGCGTTTTCAGCGTCTTCCGAGAGGGTGGGTTGGGGGTTCTGTTGGGCCTCTTCAGGTTCGTTCGGAGAGTCGGACATAAGGTGGCTCAAAGTGTCTGAAATTACGGCTTTCTGGACAAGCAAACTCTTCGTAAAACCGGGCTTTTTTTTGCTTCAAATTCAATTTCTCAATTCATTGAATACCAATGGCTTGCAATTTTAAAAAAGTTCCAAAATCAGATCCTTCGAAACACTCCTGCCGGTGGCTATGGCTCAGGCGGCCTAAAGCTCCAATTTAAGCAATTTTTTCTGCCAATTGAGTAGCATCTCGGCACCATCCTGCTGAGCGCCCGCCAGAGCTTCGAGAGCCGCCCTAGAGGCGATGAGCGAGGGATCGATATCGAGCTTTTGGGCGGCCTGATTCCGGCGGCTCATGAGTGCGTCGAGCTTGTTGTCGAAATCCGTGGGCCTGCGCGTGCGCTGGCCCTTGATGCGCTGCGGCCATTCCTGCTCGGAGAGCGAGCGAGCCTCGGCCAGCGCCTCCGCGAAGCGCTGGCGCCTGCCCTGGCGGTAATGACCGGGCAGCTTGGGGGTTTTGCCCTCCAGCAGTTCCAGGCACCAACTGATGAGTTGCTTGTTGCCGCAGACCATGAAGGTGGGGCGATCCCATGCCTTGGCTTCCCCGTCGCGCCAGTACCAGAGCGCACGCAGCAAGGCGAGGCCCTTGGGGCTGAGTTTGCCGGAACCCGAAATGCGCCATGGATCCTCACGCTCGCCGCTGCGCGTCAACACCTTGGTGCGGGCATCCTCACAGCTTTCCAGAAACCACTCGAAGCGGCCGAGTTCCCTGAGCTTGACGATGATGGTCTCGCCCATCTCGATCAGGTAGCGCACATCGTCGAGGGCGTAGGTCACCATTTTTTCTGATAGTGGGCGCTTGCCCCAGTCGGCTTTCTGGGAGGTCTTGGCCAACTTGATGTCGAAGTAGTGCTCCACCAAGTTGCCCAGTCCGAACTGGCGGATGCCCAGCAGTCGGGCGCCGATCTGCGTGTCGTAGACCACGTCCGGGATGTCCTTGAACTCACGCTTGAACATGGTCATGTCGTAGTCCGCGCCATGCATCCAAACGATGCGGCCTTGGAGAAAACTCATCAGCGGACTGAGATCTTCAACTGCCAGAGGATCAATGAGTTCGATGTCTTTTCCGATCGCGAACTGGATCAGGCACAAAGACTCCGTATAACGGTGGAGACTGTCGGCTTCGGTATCGACGGCACAAGGGGCACCGCCATGTTTGGCGGCTGCAGAGTCGAGGAATTGTTTGAGCTGCTCGCTGGTTTCGATCATCACGTGGCGCGAGTGCTGTTAGAGCTCGCCTGTCTCAGGGCTTCCTGACGACAGTGCCGAGAATGATCGCCACCCCACTTTAATCAAGCGGCATTTGAGCCGAATCAAGGGATTGGCTCAGCTGCCATCAAAGCACGCTCAGCTTGGCAGCGGCCTCGGCGTCCAACTCGATGCACTTCCACGGCAAACCATGCTCATTGAGGTCGGCCATGAAGCCGTCGGCATCGTGCTGCTCCATGTTCCACACGCCGGGCTTGGCCCAGTCTGAGGTGAGCATTTGCTTGGCGCCAATCATCGCGGGCACGCCGGTGGTGTAGGAGATCGCTTGCGAGCCGACCTCAGCAAAGCAGGCTTCGTGATCACAGATGTTGTAGATGTAAATCGCTTTGGGTTTGCCGTCCCTGATGCCGGTGATGATGTTGCCAATGCAGGTGCGGCCCTGGGTGGTTTTGCCCAGGTCTCCGGGGTCGGGTAGCACCGCCTTGAGGAACTGTAAGGGGATGATCTCCTGACCTTGATAGCTGACCGGGTCAATGCGGGTCATGCCCACGTTTTGCAGCACTTCCAGATGTTTCAAGTAGTTGGGCGAGAAGCTCATCCAGAACTGCGCACGCTTGATGGTGGGGATGTGTTTCACGAGGCTTTCGAGCTCCTCGTGATACATGCGGTAGATCTCGTAGCTGCCGACTTCCTCGGGGCAGGTGAAGCCCTGGTGGGTAGACATCGCCGGGGTTTCCACGAATTGACCGTCCTCCCAGTGACGGCAGGCTGCGGTCACCTCGCGGATGTTGATCTCCGGGTTGAAGTTGGTGGCGAAGGCCTGGCCATGGTCGCCGCCATTCACGTCGATGATGTCCAGAGTGTGGATCTCATCAAAGTGATGCTTGAGCGCCCAAGCGGTGAAAATGTTGGTCACGCCGGGGTCAAAACCCGAGCCCAGTAGTGCTGAGCGACCGGCTTGCTGGAATCGCTCCTGGTATTCCCACTGCCACTTGTATTCGAACTTCGCCAGGTCCTTGGGCTCGTAGTTGGCGGTGTCCATGTAGTCGCAGCCGGCTTCCAGGCAGGCGTCCATCAGGGTCAGATCTTGGTAAGGGAGGGCCACGTTGATGAGAAGCTTGGCGCCCGTCTTGCGGATGAGCTCAGAGGTTTCAGCGACCTGGTCGGCATCCACTTGGGCTGTGGCGATGTCGCGTCCGGTGCGCTCCTTCACCTCCGCGGCAATCGCCTTGCACTTGGAAAGGGTGCGCGAGGCGAGGGTGATCTCGCCAAAAACCTCTGGCAGCATGGCGCATTTGTGGGCGACGACCTTGCCGACTCCGCCGGCTCCGATGATGAGGACCTTGTGCATGCGGCATGAACTGAGTGAAATTGTGTGTGGAGGCAAGGCGTAAGCATGGAAATCAGGGGCATTGGGCCTGAAAGGGGTAGAGCAAGCGTCAGGCGAAGCGTCGGGAGGTGATGATTTCAAAAAGTATCCAAAAAGCATCAAGGGCTGCCCCGCTTTGCCGTTGATTTCTGGGCTTTTTGGCGTGCAATGAGACAAAAATTACCAGTCTCATCCAAGATCTGCCCAATCTGCAGTTCATTTTTTCACCAAATTGATGTTCGAATGGCTTGACGTCGGCTGCCTCCATAGCTAGAA
>JAURCU010000021.1 GCA_030828305.1 Luteolibacter sp. | reverse complement strand
TGGGGAAGAAGCGGATGCCATTGAGGCCGACGTTACCGGCATCCCAGTAGTGAGGGTTGCAATCCACTTCGATGTAGTGATTGAAGCGCCATTGCTTGAGTTGGAAGGGACCGTTACCAACAATATTGCCTAATTCCGACCATTCGGTGAAGCGGTCGGTCATCTTGCCATGTTTGAGGACCACATGTTTGGGCACGGGGAACCAGGATGTATGGCGGGTCATCGCCGGGAGGTAGGGAACCGGCTCGCGGAGGGTGACCACCAGCGTGTGTTTATCAGGAGCGTGCAATCCGATTTCGGCTTGCTCATAGAGGTCGGGTTCGCCGGCATCAATGTGTTCGATGAGGCGTTTGAGAACCAACGCGCGGGTTTCGACGGCGATATCTTCAGGCCATTTGAAGAGTGAGGGGTCCTCGGCGATCTCCTTTAGAGCAGGCTTTTTGAGGCGGTCGAGTCCACGACCGGCAATCCATTGGCTTTTTTCCTTTGAGTTGAGCGAGTCGTAATCGCGACTCTTGAGTTCTTCGATATCGACCTGGATGTTGCCCCTGAAATTAACGGTCTGCAACTTTTCCCACGGCAGGGGGAAGTCATCGTCCATGCCACAAAGAATGTATCCGCGTTGGTCCTCGTTGTAGGCCTTGGCGTGCTTGATGGAATGCAGCATGGCAGCATATGGTGCTGCAAACCTGGGACTGAGAATGCGGTGGTAGGAAAAGAGGAAGTCTTCGGTTGTGACTGCCGCGCCATCTGACCATTTGCCCTCGGGCTGGAGGTGGAAGGTCCAGACCGTGAGGTCTTCATTATGTTCCCAGCGGACCGCGGCTCCTGGGTTCATGGTATTGTCCTCGAAGGGATGGTCGCCACAAAGGCCCTCGAACAGGCTGGTGAGCACCTTGCTCTCGGGAACTCCTGAAATGAGCTGCGAGTCTAGCCCCTTTGGTTCGGCCGAGTTGCCAACCAGCATGATTCCATCGCGATTGGCTTTTTCCACCATGGTGTCGCGCTCACAGCCAACCAGAAGACAGGTGACCAGCAGGGAAAGGATGGATGCGGAGGACTTCAAGATCGTGGTCAGGTTATCGCGCGGGGTGATACTGCCAAGAGGATTTGGTGCGGCAATGACCCATTCATTCAGCTCAAGGGGCCTGGCGCGTGGTATTGAGTCGGCTGGTTGAGCAGATCAATCGGATGTTGAAGTCATATTGCCATTCTTCTTGGTTTGGAGAGTGTTAGCAAAAATGGACAGTGCGAGAGCTGCCGGCTACAAGCATGTCAAAACGCGCCTTTTGGGTCTGTGGCACGGAAGTTGAGATGTTATTCAAAACGGAAATTGCGCTTCTTTCGTGGTTTGAGACTGAAGCGCCCGCCTCTGGATTGGCGAAAGGGATCAAAGATGCAATCCATGCCTACGGCCTTGATCTCATGGATGTGTGCGAGCAACTCGCCTAGTCTGCCCTTGGGGTAGCCGCGCTGCTCAAACCAGGAGAGATATTCGAGCGGCAGATCCATGATTGGGGCGCCGCGTGGTGGGCAGGCTTCGATGCCATACTTGCCGAAAGGGATGTGGGTCTCGGAGATTTCCTCGAGCAGGTTGCGGAAGTCTTCGCTGTCGATTTCAGTCAGATTCATGTGACGACTGCAGCAGACTAAGGACTTGGGACGAGGGACCAAGGAGAATCAAATCTCCTGTTCGATGGACTTGAGGGTGAGGAAATATTTCTGCCACATGCGTTGATGTGGCTCGACTGACATTTTTTCACGAGCGAAATGGTCGCGAATGTGGGACAGCGAGTCGGCGTAGTCGCGGTAGACGACTTGAAGAGCCTTTTCGAAGTCCCCAGCCATGGTCTGGGCGAAGGCCCCGCAGGTATCCAGAATGTGTTCGCGGAACTCGCGCACGATTTGGCGTCGGGTAACCCATGCGCTGAGCACACAAATGCTCATGAAGAGGGCGCCAAAGCCCAGAAGAATCCAAGGCGCCCATGGTAATTGCATGATGCCGCAGCTAGCGCCTAGCAGTGTAAAGACCAAGCCCATCGCGGTGAAGGATCTGATTGCCACATTGCGATGGCGGATCTCCTTTTCGAGGAGGTGGCGCACCTTGAGGTTGTTGATGCCGAGTTCTGCGGCCTGGCGTAGTCTCGAGACGAAGTTGGCCCCGGAGGACTGCAGGCTCTGGCGGATGGGTTGGTCGGCGCTAAGCTGAATGCCCATGCTCTCCTGAATGCGTGCCTCGAGTTCATGCCAATGCTCCTCGCAATTACGAAGGACCTCGCTGCTGTCTTGGTTGGCAACTTGTTCAACCGCTGCCTGAATGCGCTCGATGAAGGACTTCTCGATGATGGAAGCGGTGCGCTCGCCGGTGAAGACACGTATGATGGAGCGCAACGCACCGAGTCTGCGCTGCAAGAGTTTGCTGATCCACCGGCCTTCTGTCTCGAAGGTTTCGGCAACATTCATGAGGTGATGGGGTAGCTTTTGGATGGAGTGGTTGCGCATCTCCTCGATTTCGGAATCAATCTGCTGGATGAAGCGGTCCTGCTCGCGCAACTGGCCGGCATGGCCTTCAATGCGCTCTTCAATTTCACGCAGCGCGCCATCGGCTTGGCTTATCCACTTGCGCAATCTCTCGTGACGGTATTCGAGACTCTCGAGGTATCGGTTGATGTGGGTGGTTAGAAGCCGGTAGCTCTCGCGATTTCCCTGCAAGGCTTGCTTGGCGGAGACTGCGAAGATCGGAGGATTGAAGTCTAGTTTCTTGATGGCAAGGTCCTTGAGGTGCCCTTCCATGACTTCAATATCGATGGGATCGCGCTGGTCGATTTGTTGAATGATCAGACAGACCTTGGAATGGAACTCCGGGGCCAGTTGCAACAGGAAATTCCAGCTTGATGGAGACCAGGGGTTGTCGACTGGAAGCACACAGCAAATCAGATCGGCGTTGCTGAGTAGTTTGATGAATTCGGGTGGATGAACACCGTCGTTTTTGATTCCAGGGGTGTCGACTATCTGGTAGTGGCGGAGTGCTGCCGCGGGTCGCGTGCAGATTTCAAGGTGCTCGCTCCAAGTCTCCTCAGCCTCTGGGTTTCCATGGCGGTAGAGGCGAATGGGTTGGGTGTTGGGAAAGTCGCTGACCTCGCAGAGATCAGGCGTGCCGAGCAGACCGTTGAGGAAGGCGGATTTGCCGCAGTTGGTCTCGCCGCAGGCGATGAAGAGGAAAGCCTGATCGTCCTCGGAGGGCTCTGCGGTCAGTGGCAGCGGCTTGGAGAGCGGGGTCGCGGATTCCTTCGCCAGAGAATGAATCCCCCGCATGAGTTGGGAGAGTCGCTCGCGCGTGGTGAAATACTGTTCTCCGTAGGGGTAGCTGCTCACTGAATTTTGGGCCGCCGCTTAGGTATTTGCGTTGGGCGAGGCGAAGGGTTCGGTAAGTGGGCTGGCAAGGAAATCCGCTTCGGGTCCGCCGTTCCTGGAGGACTGAGGCGCGTCTGTGTGCTGGGCCTGCAGCGAAAGCAGTTGGGATACGGTTACGAACTTGTAGCCTTGGTATAGCAGCTCATCGAGGGCCATGGGCATGGCCGCGACAGTGGAGGCGTGTAGGTCATGGGCCAGGATGATGGCGCCGGGGTGGACGCTGCGGATGATGCGGTTGGCAACCACTGAGTAGCCGGGACGTTTCCAGTCGAGCGGATCCACTGACCACAGCAGGGTGGGGTAACCGAAGTCGCGGTAAACGATGGCTCGTTGACGCTCGCTAAGTGCGCCATAGGGGGGGCGGAAGGTGCGTAGGGTGCAACGGGCTGCAGCCTGGATGGCGCGATTGCAGCCATCGATTTCCCAGCGGAGGGCGTCGTCGCTGAGTTTGGTGAGCAGGCGGTGAGTCTGGGTGTGGTTGCCAATTTCGTGCCCCTCGTTGACCGTTTGGCGCAGCACCCCGGGATGGGCGGACACGCTCTGGCCGATGACATAGAAGGTTGCCTTGATGTTGCGCTCGCGCAGGATGTCCAGCAGGCGGGGGGTGTTGGTCGGATGAGGCCCATCGTCAAAGGTGATCGCCACATATTTTTCGGGAATGTGACATTTCCGATGGGTGATGTGGTGGTCGTAGCGCGGGAAGTCCTTGCTTACGCGAATGTTGGGATTGTGCGGGATGATTCGGTTCGAACGGGGGTCAATATGGGAACCGGTGCTTCTGGCATCCATGCCACCACTCGCGCAGCTGGCGATGGTGCCGCCAGCTAATGCCACGAAGCCGCGGCGGCTTAGTTGGCCCATTTTGGTTGTGACTTGAGATGATGGTCTGGAAGAGGGCATTGAAAATCGAGTTATCTAAGAGAACCTTAGGATTTCGGTTGGGTCGAGGGATAAATGCGGGTGTCTTTAGTTCCCGGGTAGCGTGCCTTGGTTGAGCGCCTGAATGGCTTGCGGATGATTGAACTGGTAGCGGTTGCGCAGGCTCTCGTGGATGTAGTCGGTAGCTCGGGTGACGGCTTCTTGGCCAGAGAGTCCCTTGGCAAGGCATGCTGTGATGGCCGCTGCAAGGCTGCAGCCGCTGCCGTGGGTATCGGCATCAGGGATGCGTGGATGACGCAAGGTAACGAGGGTCTGACCTTCGGTTAGTAGATCAATGCAATCATCGTCATTTTCCGGGTTACCAATACGTTCATGGAGGTGTCCACCCTTCAGTAAAACGGCGGCTCCGGTCTCCAGAGAGAGTTGCAGGGCGGCTTGCTCCATCGCCTCGTAGGAGTCGATGGGCGCACGCAACAGGGTCTCGGCCTCATCGAGATTGGGTGTGATCAGGGTTGCTCGCGCAAACAACTGCTCACGGTAAGCTTCCACGGCATCTTGCTCGATCAACGGACTGCCCGAACTGGCGACCATCACCGGATCGACCACCAAGGCAATTTCCGGGTATGGCTCCAGACAGCGCACCACACATTCGATGACCTCCACGCTATGCAGCATGCCGGTTTTGATGGCTGCAACCGGATAGCTTTTGAGTAGCAGGCGGATCTGGCTCTCAATGATGTCAATGGGAACCGGATGCACGGCTTCCACCACTTCAGGAGTCTCTGAAACCACTGAGGTGATCGCTGTGAGGCCATGCACCTCGAAGTGCTGAAAAGTTTTCAAATCTGCCTGCGCTCCAGCGCCCGCACAGCAATCGGAACCGGCGATGGAGAGGGCAACAGGAGGGGGGTTAATCATGCGATTCGGGCAGCCTCTGGAGCAGTGATGGGAGAATCACCTCAAACTTGCATAAATCAAGACCTAGTGCAGGTCACGCGGAGGTTTGCAATGGGGTTGTAAATTTGGAAGATCGCGCCCACATTGTTCGTAATTCATGCCATGGCTGACACGACCGCTGACACAACACACCTCAAAAAACCCTGGATCCTGACCATCACCGGAGCCATCGGTATTCTCATTCTGCTGCTGCTGCCTGTCTTGCCGCTTTTCAAGGATGCTCAGACCATGCCTGAAACTGCAGTTTGGATCGGTCGCTTTCACCCGGTGTTTCTTCACCTGCCCATTGGCATTTTCATTCTCATCCTGCTACAGGAAATCTTTGGCTTCATGCGTAAAGACAAAGAAAATGGCGTCGGTTTTCCTCTGACCGTCGGGGTCTTCAGCTCCATCGCTGCCGTGATCTGTGGCTACATGTTGTGGCGCAGTGGGGACGGCAGCTATGGTGACATCGGCGAGCGTCACCTCTGGGGCGGTACCATCTTTACCTGTGCGGTGATTGCCACCGCCATCATTAAAAAATGGGTTTTGCTCAACGGCTGGATGGTGATCAGCTACAAGATTCCACTGGTTGCCTCGGTGGGTATCATGTTCTTCACCAGCCACGATGGCGGCACCATGACCCACGGCAAGGGATTTCTGACCAAGGAGGCTCCCGGCCCCATCAAGGCGATTCTGGGTATCAAGCATGAGGACAAGGATGACGATGCTGGCAAGACAGTTGCCGACCCGGTGATCTACGCCGACGTTATCCACCCGATTTTCGAGCGCCGCTGTATTGCTTGCCATAAGGAGGGCAAGACCAAGGGTCGCCTCAATATGGAAACTTTCGAACTTGTCATGAAGGGTGGCAAGGAAGGTGAGGCCATCACTCCGGGCGACGCCGCAGACAGCAACATTGTTTACCGTATGGAGTTGCCTCTTGATGATGAAGAGCACATGCCACCGGAAGGCAAGTCTCAGCCCGAAGCAGCTGAGTTGGCAGTAATCAAGTGGTGGATCGATGCCGGTGCAAGCCCTGACCTGAAAGTGGCCGACGCCGAAATGCCCGATGAAATCGCCGCCATTGTGGGTGAACTCGTCAAGATGCCGGCACCCGGTAAGGGTGATGATAGCAAGGAGCCCAAGGGCCATGGCAAGCCGGACAAGGCCTTGGTGGAGCAACTCGCCAAGATCACCGCCAAGTATCCGGGCACCCTTACTTTTGAATCCCAAGAGAGTGCCGGTGTGGTGATGTCTGCCGTGTCGCTGCGCTCCAAGTTGGGTGATGCTGAGTTCGCTGAGTTTGCTCCGGTGATTGCCCACCTCGTCAGTGCCGACCTCAGCGCCACAAGCATTGGCGACAGCTCAGCGGCCCAACTGAAGGACGCCAGCAAGCTCAAGATGCTTCGACTGGGCCAAACCAAAATCACCGACAATTCGGCTGATACCTTGGCTGCACTCAGCGAGCTGGAATCCCTCAATCTCTACGGCACCGAAGTGACGGATGCCCTGCTTGCCAAACTCGCCACGTTGCCCAAGCTCAAAAAACTCTACCTGTGGCAGACCAAGGTCACCGAGGAGGGCGTGAAAAAACTCAAGGAAGCCTTGCCGGAGTGTGAGGTGATTCTGGGAGTGGAGTGAGGCGGCAGAGCCGCCTTGTTCCTGGTTCTTAGTTCCTGGTTGGTCGCCTATGGCGACCTTGCTGGTGGGCGGATACCTGTATTTATGCCCCAGCGCGGCTAATTTCTTTGCTCCCTCCGGGGTCAGGCATGTGCCTTACTCTAAATTATGGGTTGGGTATAACAGTTATACCTGAACCGGTTTCAAGTCCTACCCACAAACTCAACCGGTTTCATCAACAACACTGTTCTGCCAGAAATCGAATGCGCTACCTTGCTTTACTCTTCGACCGGCCAACAGAATATGAACATTGATACGCCTTAAGCTTTAGATCATAGGGGAGCTTCAACATGCCAATCATTCTTCCACCGATCACTCGTCGTCAATTCATCAAGGGCTCGATCGCGCTTGGCGCCCTCGGCCAAGACCTTGCACCGCAGCTTTGCGGCGTTGTCCTTGAGGATGGCAAGCTCCATCGCGCAGGGGGCGAGAATGTCGCATTTCTGCTCGAGCATTTCCTGCGGGTCGATGGCTTCGGCCTCGGCAAAGCCGGCAACCGTTCCATGCTTTGCGAGATGTTTGCGAAGTTTGGCCAGGTGTTTTTTGTGTCGTTGCAGATGGCCCCGTGTACATCGGAGACACCCCTGATGGACATGCCGTAGGTGTCGAGGGTGTGGGCAGCGTGTGAGCCGACGTTGCCAAAACCCTCAACAATGGCACTGCCACCGTTGGCCGGTCCACCGAGTTGGTCGAGGGCGGTGGAGGCGAGGAAGGCGACGCCGTGTCCAGTGGCCTTGGTGCGGCCGGGCGATCCCTGCAGGGTGAGTGGCATGCCGCCTCGCAGTTGACGCTTCGCGCTAGTTTGGTAGCTTTTAGGTAGTGCCATCCTCGTGTCCAGCGGTCGGATGGCTATCGACTTCATAAAAATGGAAAAATCTCGGGCAGTAAAAATCGGAGTCGTTTCTTCGATTGTGAGCGTTTTCCCGGCATCCTCGCTTGTCGCCTTTTTTTATCGATTTCCGGTCCCTTTTGTTGGCTATTCGAGCGGATTTGAAGGTGCTTTGATGAGTCTGCCGGCGGTTCTTTTCTATCTGATTATTGGAGGTGTGGTCGTGGTTTTAATCGGCGGACTTTCCAGTGCATTGGTTTTTTACCGAATTGGTGGCTCCGATGATAAAATGAAAAAAGCAATCATTGCATCAACTGGCATCATCAACCTGGCTACTGCGACCATAATCGCAAATCTTGAAAAGATCATTGGGCCCTGGTAATCTGCCAAACAGCCAAGTGAATGAAGGGTGCTCCCAGAGACATGGTTACCTCTGAAGGCTGAAATTGCTTCAGGTGTGTGGTGGATGTATCGTCAGGGGAACATGCCACGTGTGGCCTTGGCTTTGGCGACGTTGCACACACCCAGGGCTTGGGCGGCAGTGCGTTGGGTGAGTTTGTGGCGCTCGGCATAGCGGCGAACTTGTTGTTGGGTGCGCTGGAGCATGGTTTCCAATTTGGTGAGCACTTCGCGCTCGGTCCAGCGGTAGCGCTGCAGGTTCTGCACCCATTCGAAGTAGGAGGTGGTCACCCCGCCCGCGTTGCAAAGCACATCCGGAATGATGTGAACGTCGCCGCGCTCGTTGAGAATGCGGTCCGCCTCCGGAGTGGTCGGGCCGTTGGCGCCTTCGGCGAGTATCCGGCATTGCAGCTTGGCGGCATTGTCCTTGTGAATGGCGCGGTCCATGGCGCATGGGGCGAGGATGTCGCATTTCTGGTGAAGCATTTCTTGGGGATCGATGGTCTCGGCCTCGGCGAAGCCGGCGACCGTACCTTCCTTGCTGAGGTGCTTGCGCAGTTTGGCGAGATGGATTTGCTTGTCGTTCCAGATGGCGCCATGAACGTCCGAGATGCCCTTGATAGCCACTCCATAGGTGTCGAGCGTGTGGGCGGTGTGGGAGCCGACGTTACCAAAGCCCTGCACAATGGCGCTCGCACCCTGTGTGGAGCCACCGGTCTGTTCCAGGGCTGACGAGGCCAGAAAGGCCACACCGTGGCCGGTGGCCTTGGTGCGTCCGGGTGAACCTTGGAGGGTGAGTGGTTTGCCGGTGACGATGGACGGTTCAAGGTGGCCGTTGTGGGTGGAGTAGGTGTCGGTCATCCAGGCCATGGTCTGCTCGTTGGTGCCCATGTCGGGAGCCATGACATCAATGTTGGGGCCGATGAAGGGGATCATCTCCATGGTGAAGCGGCGAGTCAGGCGTTCCAATTCGCCGGTGGACATGGCGGAGGGGTCACAGGCGATGCCGCCCTTGCCGCCACCGAAGGGCAGGTCCATGAGCGCGCACTTCCAGGTCATCCAGATGGCGAGGGCCGTGATCTCTCCCAGTTTGACTTCCGGGTGGTAACGCAGACCGCCTTTGACCGGGCCGCGGGTGAGGTGATGCTGCACCCGGTGACCGTGGAAGACCTTGGTCGTGCCATCGTCCATGCGGACGGGAACACTGACGGTGATCCAGCGCTTGGGCCAGCGGCAGCGTTCGCGGATTTCATCATTGAGTTCCAGGAAATCGGCGACCTCGTTGAACTGTTCCATCGCCATGGAGAAAACTGGGTCTTTGTACAACTCTTCGCGCATATCGATGACTTAAACCCAAGTTTCGTCGCGAGGATAGGGGAAAACCCGTGGATTCATCGGCTCGAACTTGACCGCCATGCCGGACTGAGGCACACGGAGCCGTGCGCGTTCTGCGGCTCATCCCCGTTATGTTTATCTGCCTGCTTCTGACCGGTGGGCACTACGGCATGATGCAATGCGTGGCTTGGGCCGGGATGCTCTGGACTTACAGCGAGCAGGATGGCCTGGCGCAAGGGGTCATGGACACTTTCAGTGGCGAAAAACCCTGTTGTCTGTGTGAGGCCATTGAGAAGGTCAAGCAGCAGGATCCCGAATCGCCTGATCCGCCGATGCAGAGTGCTGGCCTCGCCAAGCTCAAGGAGCTGCAATGCCCGCAAGGGCTGCTGCTGAAATCGCCTGCCGCCAGGGATGTGAAGTTGCGGCTTCTGGTGGAGCCGCTGCTTTTGGTGGGGCAGTTGCGCGAGCGGCCGACATCGCCGCCGCCGCGCTTGTTGAGCTGAGCGAGTCTGGCCGAATTGGCCTGCAGCAGCCCACGGCTTGCCCGTGTTGGCGCCTCCGTGTCTGTGCGCTTTCGTGCGCGGATGCCTCCAACCTTTCTTCAAACTTACCCCAATTTATCCAATGAAATCTTATCTGATTGTTTCGGCAGCCCTTCTCGGTGGCCTTGCTCACGCCAGCGATCCCTGTGATTGCTTCCCTGTCTGTGGCTGCGGCCACGATGGTCCTTCGACCGCGCCCATTTCCGTCATGGGCGATCATCTGCACGTCAAGGGCGAGTGGATGTTCTCGCTTCGTCACATGTATATGGACATGGATGGCATGTATGCCGGTTCCAACTCGGTGTCGCCTGCCAGCGTTCATGCGGCCGGCTATCTGGTCAGCCCCACCCGCATGACCATGGAGATGTCCATGTTGGGTGCGATGTACGCGCCCAGCGATGATCTGACGCTCATGGCCATGATCTCCTACATCCAGAGCGACATGGATCACGTGATCGATCCAGGTGCCGGCATGTTGATTGCTGCCAATGCTGGCAACAATACCTTCGGCACCCGCTCGGTGGGTGTGGGCGATCTCAAACTCACGGCACTCCTGCGCTTGAAGGATGAAGGGCGCCATCAATTGCATGGTGGCTTTGGCATCAGCCTGCCCACTGGCTCGATCTCCAACTCTGACATCCTGCCCGGTCCCGGTGGGCGTCTCAGTCGTCAACTGCCCGCCGCCATGCAGCCGGGCTCGGGAACCTTCGACCTCCTGCCCTCCCTAACCTACCTCTACGAGGGTGATGGTTGGACGGGCGGCCTGCAGGCCCGTGGTGTATTTCGCACCCACGAAAACCACCACGACTACCGCTTGGGTCATCGCGGCGAAATCGATGCATGGGCCGGTTGCCAGCCGCTGTCTTGGCTGTCGGTGACTTCTGGTCTGGGTTTCAGTTGGGATGGAGAGCTCGAAGGCACCCAGGCGGATGTGGCCCAAGTGCCACCGATGCCACCGGGGCGCATTACTGTGCCCACCGCTTTTGGTGAGAACCACGGTGGCATGCGTCTGGATGCGATTCTCGGGTTCAATCTGCAGATCGTCGAAGCTCAACGGATCGGCGTCGATTTGCGCCTGCCGCTGTGGCAGGACCTGAATGGCCACCGCCTCGGTCAGGACCTGACCGCGACTCTGGGTTGGACGCTTGCCTTCTGAACCGGTTGACGCGGAGACGTCCTGACCCCTAGGGTTCCCCATGGTTCTCGAAATTGTCCAATACGGCCACCCGGTGCTGCGCAAGAAATGCCGCCCGGTGGAGGAGGTGACCGATAAGATCCGTCAACTCGCCGAGGACATGATCGAGACCATGCGGGATGCTCATGGGGTGGGATTGGCAGCACCCCAGGTGGCGCGCGATATCCGCATGGCGGTAATCGACGTTTCCCACGATCCCGAGTGCATCAGCTTCCTCAAGGTCAATGGCGAGGATGCCGAGTTGGCGTCCATCATGCCCTTGGTCTTCATCAACCCCGAGATCGATTTCGGCAAAGCCAAGGAGAGTGATACCGAGGGCTGTCTGAGCATCCAGGGCATCAATGCGGATGTGCGCCGGCCCGAGTCGGTGAAGGCGAAGCTGCCGCAACTGGATGGTGGTGTGCTTGAAATCGAAACCGATGGACTATTGGCTCGTGCCCTGCAGCACGAGATCGACCACCTCAACGGCGTGCTCTTCGTGGATCGGCTCAATGCCGCCGCCAAGTTGTCGGTCAAGCGCAAGTTGAAGCGTTTGCTGGAAGAGAATGGGTATTAGGCAGCGGAGCTGCCTGTTCCTGGTTCTTAGTTTTAAACTTTATGTCACTGCCAATCCTATACATCAAACCCGGTTGTCCCTGGTGCGACGATGTCATTGCCTATCTCAAGAAGCATGAGATTGAGGTCGAAACCGTCATCGTTTCCGGGAATCCCGAAGCCATGCAAGAGATGATCGAGCTATCCGGCCAGAGCAAGGCCCCCACGATGAACTGGCATGGGGAAGTCTTGGCTGACTTTGGCGTCGAAGAGCTTGTGCCGTTTCTTGAGCGCCAGTCTGGCAACTAAGAACCTAGTTGTTGGGCTTTGGCCCAATCCGCGTCGCTCAGGCAGCAGGGATCGGCGGCGACGAGGTGGCCGGGTTCGATTTCCAACAGGCCCAGATCCATGTCGACGGTTTGCTCGTAGCGTGGATGGCCCATGCGGTGGCCGAAAGCGCTGCCCCTGGGCGGATTGATGGGCGAGGGGACGTCGCCCTCGAGCAGCTCGCGCTTGCGATTGCGGTTGGGAAAGGGCTCGGGAATGGCGGATAGCAGTGCCTTGGTGTAGGCGTGACGGGGATTGCGGTAGATGCTTTCGGAGTCGGCCACCTCCACGATCTTGCCCAGATACATGACGGCCACACGGTCGCTGATGTGCTTCACCACCGAGAGATCATGGGCAATGAAGAGGTAGGACATGCCGAGGTCTTTTTGCAGGTCCATGAGCAGGTTGAGAATCTGACTTTGCACCGAAACGTCCAACGCGGAGACGGCCTCATCGCAGACCACCATCTTGGGGCTGAGGGCAATGGCGCGGGCGATGCCGATGCGCTGGCGCTGGCCACCGGAAAACTCGAAGGGGTAGCGTTGCGCGGCATTGGCGGGCAAGCCCACGCGATCTAGCAGTTCATCCACCCGTTTGCGGCGTTCGGCCTTGGTGCCGATGTTGTGAATGGTGAAGGGTTCCTCGATGATTTGGCGCACACTCATGCGCGCATTGAGTGACTCAACGGGGTCTTGGAAGATGAGCTGCATGTCGCGGCGCACGGCAAAGAGGCTGCGGCTGCCCAGTTTGGTGATGTCCCGGCCTTCGAAGTGGATGCTGCCGGCATTGGGCTCCAAGAGGCGCACCAGGGCCTTGCCCAAGGTGGACTTGCCGCAGCCCGATTCACCGACCAGGCCGAGGGTTTCCCCGGGCCTGACCGAGAGCGACACCCCGTCGACCGCCTTCACCGCAGCGGTTTGGCGCAGTAGCAGACCGGTGCGCACCGGGAAGTGCACTTTCAGGTCTTTGGCTTCGAGGATGGGTGCAGCGTCGCTCATGAGCCCTGAGTTGTTGAGGTTGAAACGCAAAGCGGGCAGCTCTCAACGATGTGGCCGGGAGCGATCTCGAGCATGGGCGGGCGCTGTGTGAGCGTATCGCCTTTTCTTTCAAGTCGCTGGCAGAAGCGGCAACCGCCGACAAATTCGGATATGGAGCCCACGGATCCCGGAATGGTATTGAGGCGGGTTTTGGACTCGAGTTCCATACGAACAATGGAGTTGAAAAGGCCCTGGGTGTAGGCGTGACGCGGTTTGTTGTAGATGTCTTCCACGCGGCCCTGTTCGACCACGCGGCCCGCGTACATGACGGACACCTCGTCGCAGGTTTCGGCGACCACACCAAGATCGTGGGTGATGAGCAGCATGGACATGCCGAGTTCGTCTTGCAGGCCTTGGATGAGGTCGAGGATCTGCGCTTGCACGGTAACGTCGAGAGCGGTGGTCGGTTCGTCGGCGATAAGTAGCTTGGGTTTGCAGGCCAGTGCCATGGCGATCATCACGCGCTGGCGCATGCCGCCAGAAAGCTGGTGGGGGTAGTCACCGGCGCGGAGCTCGGGTGAGGGAATGCGCACCATGCGCAGTGCTTCCACGGCCTGCTCCCATGCTTCTTTCTTGGAGACTTTCTTGTGCAAGAGGATGCTCTCGGCAATTTGACGACCCACGCGGTGCGAGGGGTTGAGGGCGGTCATCGGCTCCTGAAAAATGGTGCCGATCTCCCCACCACGCACCTGGTGCATGCGCTTGTCGGGAGCCTTGGCGAGATTCTCGCCCTCGAAGATCACCTCGCCACCGAGAATCACCCCCGCGGGTTGGGGTAGCAGTCGGATGAGCGACATCGCAGTCACGCTTTTGCCGCAGCCGGATTCGCCGACGATGCCCATGGTCTTGCCGCGAGCAACGGAGAAGGAGATGTCGTCGACGGCGCGCAAATAGCCACCCTCCTCGGTGCGGAAGGCCGAGATCAGGTTATGAACCTTCAGTAGGGGTTCATGGCTTGGTGACTCTGTCGCGTCCTGAATCATTGTTTTCTGTATTTGTCATAGATGGCATCCACTTCCGGATAGCTCTCGCCCGCGGCTTTGGCCTTTAGCGTTTCCTGCTTCTTGTCCTCGTCGATCCAGTAGATGTAGCTCTCCTGGGCCTCATTGGTGAGCTTGATGTTGAAATCATCCGGCCAGCACATCCAGCGCCAGTGACCGAGTCGATAGGAATCCTTCTTGTAAGCCGGAACCCAGGCGGCGTCACGGTGCAGAATCTCCTCGGCCTTGATTGAAGCCTCGTGGATTTTCTTGATAGAGGTGCCGAAGCGTACGGCCTCGGCATGGGGATCAATCTCGGAGTTGTTGTAGATCGAAATGTTGTTGGTCATTGCCATCGGGATCTTGGTGCCCGGCTCATAGGCGGTGGAGCTGTGCCAGCCCTCATAGTAGCGGGGGAAGGGCGGGGTGATGCCCCAGCCCCAGAAAGCCGCTTCGTGCTTCTTGTTCATGACCTTCTGGAAGTTGGCGGTACCGTCCATGCCATCCAGGCGGTATTCCAGCCCCGCGAGTTTGGCACGCTCGGCGAGGCGCTGCATGATGTTGTCGACCACCGGAATCTTGGTGTAGGTGATGGCGATGGAGAGTCGCACACCCTCAGCGTTGCGCAGGATGCCGTCGTCACCAATCTGGTCGAAGCCGCCCTTGGCAAAGGCCTGGCGCGCCTTTTCGGGGTCAAACTCGCGGGTGCGGACTGCGGTGATGGGAAATAGACTGTAGCCATCGTTGGTGATGTGCAGGCGCTGGGCGTCACCTCGTAGGTCGTAGTCAATCACGCTCTGCCAATCGGTGGCGTGCTGGATGCCGACGCGCACATCGAGATTGTCCATAGGTGGCTTGGCATGGTTCAGGTAGATGCCGCGTGGCACCCGCGGATATTCGTTATAAAAGACAACCTTGTGGATGTAGCCGTTGAAGACGGCAGGGATCTCCATTTGCTCGTACCAGTGCTTGGGCTCGCCGAGATGGAACATGTCGATCTGGCCCTTCTTGAAGAGTTCGAAGACTTTCTCGTTGTCTCGCACCAGCAGGTAGCGGATACGGTCGGGGTTGAAGAGGTTGCGGGTATACTTACGATCCTTGGCCCACCAGTTCTTGACCCGACTCATGGTGATGGAGCGGCCCTTGACGATATCCTTTGGTTTGATGATGTAGGCCCCGGTGGTCGGGCGGCATCGCCAGTTGTAGCGGTCCTCGAAGTCCGGGCCAAACTCGCTGTAAAAATGGGCAGCGTAGGGCGTGATCGCTGCCCAGTAGGCAGGCATGGGTTTGAGATTGGCCAGACGAATGGAGATGTGCTTGTCGTCGTAGCGGGTGATGTTTTCGAACATTTCGCCGTAGAACTGCCGGTACCAGGGGCCGGTGATGTATTCGGACAGGGCGATATAGAAGGTCATGAAGAAGTCGTCGGCGGTGACCGGTGTGCCGTCCGACCAGGTGGCCTTCTCATCGATTCGGTAGTAGACGGTGCGGCCATTCGGGTCGACGGCCCATCGGTCGGCAATTCCCGGAATGATCTCGAGGGTGTTGGGGTGCAGGTTGACCAGGCCCATCTCGATGAAGTCCCAATGTTCGCCACGGAAGCCGTTGTTGGCCTCGCTGCCGATGGTGCGGATGGTTGGCGGGAACGAGAGGCTGCCGAAGAAGGTGTTGAATGTGCCGCCCTTCTTCGCCTCGGGAGAACCGATGTCAGGGCTGTCCCAGTTGGTGTTCCAATCGAGGTCATCGGGCAGGTCATCTATCGAAGCAAAGCTGAAGAACTCGGGTGAAAGGAGGCGGCGCTCGGCATTGGCGAGTTTCTTCTCGAGCTCCATGCGTTTGGCTTCGGCGGCTTCCTCGGGCAACTCTTCGAGTTCCTTGAGCAGCTTCTCCTTGATCTGGCTCTGCTCCTTGATGATGACCTCGGTGCGGCTCTTGAAGAAAGCCCGCTTCTCTTCCTCGCAGTCATAGGGCGCATACAGGTCCGTGTCGCTGCATCCGGACAGGATGAGAAGAGGTAGCAATAGGCTCGTGAAGGCGATGAATCTCATCGATAAATGGTGAATTTCTTGGGATCGAAGGCTTCGCGTACGGCCTCGCCGACAAAGGTAATTAGCAAGAGTACTGTCACCATTCCTGCAAAGGCAGAGCTGACAATCCAGGGTTTCTCGACATTGCTGACGCCGTCAGAAAGCAGGCGTCCCCAACTGGGGTACTGCTCGGGCAGGCCGAAGCCGATGAAGTCGAGAGCCGTGAGCGAGGTGATGATGGCAGCCACACTGAAAGGCAGCAGGGTGACCACGATGGAAATCGCATTGGGCAGCACGTGGCGCAAGATGATGCGCAAGGACGAGGCTCCCAGTAGGCGCGCGGCCGCTACATAGTCCTTGGCCTTCTCGCGGTAGGTGGCCGTGCGCATGTAGTAGGTTGTGCCGATCCAGGAGAAGACGCAGATCACCAGCAGGATGGTGAGCAGCGTGATGTTGTCACGGCCGATGCGGTCGGCGATGATGATCACCACGTAGAGAAAGGGCACATTGGCGAGCACTTCGATCAGACGCTGGAGGATGATGTCCACTGTGCCTCCGAAATAACCCATGATGCAGCCAAGGGTCAGACCCACGGCATAAGTGACAAGCAGATAAATGACGGCGGCCTGCATCACCACCTGAAGCCCACCGTAGAGTTGGGCGAGTACGTCCCAGCCGCGCGAGTCGGTGCCGAGGTAGTGGTGGTTTTTCCAGCTTGGAGGCAGTGGAGCAAAAGTCATGGCGTAGAGTGGGGTGTGCTCCATGGCTTCATATGACTGCGCGTCATCGAGACCAAAGCTGGGCTCTGGGTAGCGCTTGCCGTCCACCCAGTCGTATTCCACTGCGCGGTCGCCATTGCGCTGATAGATGGTCTCACGTCCCTTGCCCACACCTTGGCGAAACTTCTGCATCGAATAGCGGCGACTGTCGTTGTCGGCGTAGAAGCGGTAACCCAGTCCGGTATAGGGCTTGCTGCTGCCGACCTTGTAGTAGAGACCATTGCGCGCTTCGAGCGGCTCACGCACTTCGTTGTCGGAGTCGAAGGTTGGATCGAATGGGATCGGGGGCATGATCACCCGGTTGGCATCGCCGGCTTGCTGGAAACGCCTTTTGAGTTTCCTGTAATTGGCTTCCTCCTGACCGCTGCCACCGAAGTCCCTGTCGCTGTAGGCGGCTTCACGGAAGGCGGGAAATACCCACTTTCCATCGTATTTTACCGCGATCGCCCGCTTGCCGACCAGGGCCTGATCAAGGAGGGCGAGCAGCAGCAGTGCGATGATGATGAGGAAGGAAACCCAGCCGCGCCCCATGGACTTGAAGCGCTTGATCTGACGTTGGGTGTGCGGTTTGGCGCGTAGCGGCCGCAGCCACAGCAAAACACCCATTCCAAGGGTGAAGCAGGCAAGGCAATGGCCGATGATTTCGCCACGGTTCTGCGTCCACCAGGAGGCTTTCACAAGGTCGGCTTTCGCTGCATCAAAGCCGTAATACCAGCGCAGTGTCGGCAAAGACCAGCCCATCAGATGCGCCACCACGGCGGCGAGGCCGATGGCAATGAGCAGGACTGAGAGTTTTTGGGACATGGCTGGATGGCGTTTGGGTGAGCGACCCTTGATCATTTGAAGCGAATGCGTGGATCGACCAGTGCCACGCATAAGTCGGAGAGGATGTTGCCTATCAGCATGAGGGTGGCCGAGATGGCCAGCACGCCCAACACCACCCGCTCGTCCTTCTCGAGAACGGCGTTGAACTGCAAAAGACCGAAGCCGTTGATGTCGAAGATCTTTTCGATTAGGAAGCTGCCGCTGACCAAAATGGTGATATTCTGGCCGAAAGTGGTGGCAATGGGAATGATGGAGTTGCGGAAGGCGTGTTTGAAGACGGCGCGGCGAAAGGGTACACCCTTGGCCGTTGCCGTGCGCACGTAGTCTGCAGCTAGGTTATCCATCAGGTTGTTCTTCATCATGAAGGTCATGAAGGCGAAACTGCCGACCAGATAACAGGCGAGTGGCATCAGTGCGTGGCGTGTGAGGTCGATGATCTGCTCACCCAGGCCGAGCTCCGAAAAGTTCTCCGAGACAAAACCTTGGATAGGTAGCAGATCGAGGCGTGCTCCCAGAAAGACCAGCAGAAAGGCACCGAGAACGTAACTGGGAATGGCGTAGCCCGCGAAGACCGCAATCGAGCTGGAGGTATCAAGCCAGCTGCGGTGCTTGATGGCCTTGAGGACACCGAGCGGCAAACAAACCGAGTAAATGAGCATCATCGAAATGACGCCGTAGAACAGCGAGATGGGAATGCGTTGCGCTATCAGGCTCCAGACCGGATCGCCATACTTGTCCGAGCGGCCCAGGCTGCCTTGCAGCAGGCCTTCGAAGCAGGAGCGGTAAAGAACGACTCGTGGCTGCACCCCCTGCGGGAAATCGGCCTCCATCTGGCTGTTCCAACGCTTTTCGAGCTGACTAATGGGCACCAAACGCAGTTTCCAAAGCTCCGGATTGATCTTTTGGGTGGGCACGCGTTGAAGTTCTCCGTTCTCACCCAGCTTTGCGGTGAGGGTTTGCACGGTGCCGGGAACCGGCAGTTCGACCTCTCTCTTTCCTTGTGGAAAGCTTTTTGCCACCCGCAGGATGTCGCGGGGCAAGACGCCGAGCCACTCGAGATAGGAGCGCATCACGCCCTTGTCCCGGTCGTGGCGTTCCTGAATTTCAAAGATCTGTTCGGGAGCGATTTTAACGCCCTCGGATTCGCGAGATCCGCCACCCCCCTGGCCTGCAGCGCCACCCATCATCTGGGCCACGTCCCGCTGGACGGGGCCGCCCGGTGCGAGTCTCACGATGAGAAAGACCAGTAGCGTGATCCCGATGAGGGTCGGGGGAATCAGCAGCAGGCGGCGGAGGAAATAACTCTTCACGGGCAGGGAATGCGGTATTAGTAGGCCCGCTCAGGGTGTTTGCCAGAAGGAATTGCCGAAAACGGATCGCTTGCCTCACAAGCACGGCCCTTGCCAGATCTTCAGGCCTGTGCAATCAGGAGTCATGCTGGAATGGTTGCGAGGAGAAGGGCCCTTCAAGGAACGCAACCCGCGGCTCTTTGTGGCCTTCTCGGCGCTGTATCATGCCCGGGCCTACTACCCCGTCTTTGCCATCCTCTTCACCGATATGGGACTAACCACGGCCCAGTTCCTGGTCCTCAATGTGGTGTGGGCGGCCTCCATCCTGCTTTTCGAGGTGCCCTCGGGGGCGCTGGCCGATACACTTGGCCGGCGACGCATCCTGATCTTTGCCGCAGCCACCATGGTTCTCGAGATGGGCCTGCTGCTCATGGCGTCAGCCTTCAGTGGCACTTGGTTGTTTGTCATTTGTCTGGTCAACCGATTTATGTCGGGGCTATCGGAAGCGGCGGCCAGTGGTTCGGACGAAGCCATTGCCTACGACGCCCTCAAGGAGCAACACCGCGAGCAGGCTTGGGACGTGGTGCTGATCAATGCCATGCGCTGGCGCTCTGGCGCTTTCCTGGTGGCCATGACCATGGGTGGCTTGCTCTACGATCCAAGTTGGTGGAATGCGTGGGTGCCCGAGAGTCTTGAGCTCAGCAAGGCGGCTGCCCATCGCCTGCCCATTGTGATGGTGTTGTTGCAGGCGATGGTATGTCTGTGGATTGCCATCCGCTTTGAGGAAGTCCGCAAGCCCTCATCGGTGGGGGTCATGGATCGCGTCAGGGAAGCCACGCGCCTGACCCTGGCGACCGCGAAGATGGCGGTGACCACCCGTGCGATTGCGGTGGTGCTGCTCGGCGGCATTCTGCTCGATGCGGTTGCGCGCAATCAGGCAACGCTCAATAGCATGGTCTATCGCTTGCTCAGTTTGCCGGAGTGGTGCTTTGGCCTGATTGGTTCATCAATTGCGGTCTGCAACTGGTTTGTGCCGAGCCTTGCGGCGGCGATCAACCGGCGCTTCTCGACCATCGGCAGCCTGCTTCTGGGTGGATGCGTCGCGCTGTTAGCTCTGGTTATGCTGGTTCCGGCCTGGGTCTGGATCGGTGTGCTTGCCGTCATGCTTCTGATGATGCTCTTGGGCTATGTCAATTTTACGGTCGGGCGCTACCTGCACAGCCAGGCGGGTTCCCATCAGCGGGCCACCCTGCTCAGCGTGAAGGGTATGGGCTTCAATCTGGGTTACGGTTTCTACACCGGGATGTTTTCCCTGCTGGTGGCCTCGATGCACGACACCAAGGAATTGGATCGTTTCCACACAGCCCTCGGCTGGCAGGTGTTGGGTTTTGCCGTTCTGTTCTGCGGCTACTTCATGATCACGCGCCTCTTCAAGAGTCAGGCGAATCGCGACATTACCGGTTCGTCCACTCGCTGACGAATTGGTCCCAGGCATTCTTGGTGGCCTCTTCGTCCTTGCGAAGCGATGAGAGGTGGGCGCGGTGGAATGCGTGGCCGGCCAGAGGCAGGCGTTGGTTGGCGGCTTTGCGATTTGCGAGCAGCGGGTCCTCTGAGGGAAGGGTCTGTTGTAGGACCTCATCCACAAAACGGTAGAAGTCCTCGCCCACAAACCAGGGCAAGTCATCACTACCTGAATTGCGGTAATTGCGCGGTGCCAGATATTCGATGATGGGACGGTTGTCGGTGTTGAGAGGGATTTCTTTAAAGCGGCAGCGGGCTTGGCCGAGATTGCCCGCGTAGAAGAGAGTGATGGTCTGCGGGTCGAGGGGCAGGTTGAGGCGCTGCAGGTCGTGGTGCGTTTTAGCTTCGACGGCAAGTTGCTTGTCGGCAGTGCTGTCGATCTCTGAGGTCGGCAGGGCGTGAGGTTGAGTGTGACCAATGAGGGCAACAAGCTCTCCCCCGGGCGTGAAATTGTGACGCCACATGGAGACCTGGTCGAAGACTTCGAGCAGACTCTTGGCGATGACCGAAAATTCGAATTCAGTGAGTTGATGTAGCGGCAACCATTGCACGAAGAGGCCGCCGGGTTTGAGCCGCGCCTTGCAGCTCGCATAATGCTCGACGGTGTAGAGGCTGCCCGCGCCAGAGCGGAAGGGCACGAAGAGGTCGGAGTTGATGATGTCGAAGCTTTCGTCGGTGGCCATCAGGTAGTGGCGGCCGTCCTCGATGTGGACCGTGGCGCGGGAATCTTCAAATAGCCCACCTGTTAGGTCGTAACCCATGTAGTTGGTCATGTATTTCCTGGCGGCGGTGATCACATCGGCCGAAAGCTCACAGGCGACCACCTTCCTGACTCGGGGAAAACGTGGCTCCAGCGCACTGCCCGCAGTGATGCCGGTACCCACGCCGAGAAAGAAGATATCCTCGGCGTCGGGTTTGATGAAGAGCGGGAGGTGGGCCTGGAATTTTTCGCCCATGTAGGCGCCGGCCGATCCGAGCGAGTAGTCCGAGTTGACCTTGATGGCGACACCTTGGGACTGGCTCTCTGTGACGGACACTGTGCAGTCGCTGCCCTCCCACACGGCGAGCACTCTTTCCTCCTCGGCGTCGGGGTCGGTGCTGGTGACGGGTAGATCGTGCGGGTTGGCGAGCAGCACGCCGATCAGGGCTGCAAAGCAGAGCGCTTTGGTGCCAAGGCCCGCCTTGTCCATGCTGGTGGGGATCGCGATGGCTGCGACCACATAGAGCCAGGCGACGAAGTGCATGCTCATCCACACACCCAACCAGTCGAGGAGGAGGAAGCCGCAGACCAGAGAGCCGAGGATGGCGCCTGCGGTGTTGAGGCTGGCGAGCTGACCGAGCGACAAGCCAGGTGACTTGATGTGGCTTTCCTCAACCTTCATCAGGTAGGGGAAGAGAGTGCCCAACACGACTGCGGCTGGCCCAATGCTGAGTGCCACCACGCCCAGAATGAGTCCCATGTATTGTGACCAATTTCCCTTGGAGGTGATCAGCTGCATGCCATCGGTGAATTGCATGAAAAGATGCGGTGTGTAGCTGACGCCAAGAGCTCCCGCGAGCATCAGTAAGCTGAGCAGAATGGCGGGCGGTGTTTTGAGGCGGCTGATGAGCGAGCTGGCAATGGCGCCGAGTGCCAGACTCAGGAGAACGACCATCAGGATGGCGGCGAAGGTGTAGACCGAGTTTTCAAGCACCTGACTGAAGAGGCGGGTCCAGATGACTTCCAGGGCTAGCACACTGAAGCCGGAGAGAAAGCTGAGCACGATGATGGCGTTTCTGCCACGCCTGGCGGCGGGAGCTGGCTGGTCGGGAGTGGCGACAAACACAGGCTCGGTGCCGGATTGTTCGCGCTCAAGGCGACGTCGCTGCTGACGTGAGAGTTTGTGCACGGTCTGTGGACTGGCTTCGGCTTCGCGCTCCAAGTCCGGATCCTTGCTCAGGACGAAGGCATGAGACCTCGCCCGGCGCGATATGCCGAGAGCGACCACACCAATGATCAGCGAGATGAAAATCGCCAGTGCGCAGGTCAGGTTGTAGCCCAGCCAGATGGGCAAAAAGAAGCCGGCCAAGCCGACGCCAAGGGCAGCACCCAGGGTATTGATGCCATACATCAGGGCGGAGAGGCGGCCGAAGTAACGGCTCTCTCGCACCACATATTGGCCGATCACCGGGATGGTGCCTCCCATGCAGAATGCGGGTGGGAAGACCAGCAGCACAGAGAGAGCGAATTTGATAAGTAGGCGGATGACCCCCGGCTCCGTGCTCTGATGGATGGCCGGATAGATGGCGTGGAAGAGCGTAAGAATCCCAAAGTAGAGCAGTGCCGTGATGGCGATTCCGAACTCCAACAAAGCATAAGTGCGCATGGGATTATTGGCCTTGGAAACGCGGTGTCCGAGAAGCCAGCTACCCACTGCGAGGCCCGCAAAGAAGGAGCTGAGGGTGGCGCCTGTGGCATGCGAAGTATTTCCGAAGAGTAGTCCGATCTGCTTCATCCACAGCACCTGGTAAATCAGGGCCGAGAAGCCGGACAGGAACACGAGGACCAGTGCCATGGCGATTTCCTTGCTACGAATGGATGAGGGGGAGCTCAAGACTGGGTAAAAGGCTGATCCAGCCAAGGCATGGACGCAACCCAAGAGACTGGGTTCGACAAAGCCGCTGAGGGCGTCGAGAGTCGGGCTCTCATGATTCGCATCCGTGGAGCCCGTCAGCATAACCTCAAGGGAGTCGACCTCGACATTCCCAAGGATAAGCTGGTTGTCATCACAGGCCCCAGTGGCTGCGGCAAGTCGTCTTTGGCTTTCCACACTCTCTTTGCTGAGGGCCGGCGCCGCTACGTAGAAAGCCTCTCGGTGTATGCCCGCCAGTTTCTCGACCAACTCGACAAGCCTGATGTCGATTCCATCGAGGGCCTGAGCCCGGCGATTGCCATCGAGCAACGAAGCGGAGGACTGAGCCCGCGCTCGACGGTTGCCACCGCCACCGAGATATACGATTACCTGCGCGTGCTGTGGGCGGCTCTCGGTGTGCCCCACGATCCGAAGACCGGAGAGCGACTCCAGCGCATGGGACCGGCTGACATTGTGGCCTCGCTTGCCGATCTGCCCGAGGGCAGCAAGGTGGTCTTGCTCGCGCCCGTGCCGACGGAAGAACTCGATTCGCCCGAACGCCTCCTCGGTGACTTGCAGCGTCAGGGATTTATCCGAGTGCGCCTGGATGGCGAGGTGCTTGAGCTTGAGGAAGCGGCCAAAAACTGGCCCGATGCCAAGCCGGTGCTCGAAATCGTGATCGATCGTTTTGTGGTCCGTCCGGGTTCGCAATCGCGCATGGCAGACTCGGTGGAGACGGCCCTTCGCATTTGCGGAAGCGAGGCGCGAGCCACCGTGCAGGAGCCCGCTGGCGATGGTTGGCGGGATCTCAGTTTCCAGGCTTCCTACCGCAATCCCAAGACAGGTTTTGTAGTCGATCAACTCAGCCCCAAGCACTTTTCCTTCAACTCCCATTTGGGCGCCTGCGCATGCTGCGAGGGTTTGGGCACGGAACTCTTCTGTGATCCCGATCTCTTTGTCGCGGATCCCAAGCTGCCGCTACTCAAGGGTGGCATCCGCGGTTGGTGGCCCAAGGCCTCAGCGCGGGCACGCAAGTTCAGCCGTGAGACGCAAGCGCTTTTGTCCATGTTCGAATTGTCGGAAAAGGCAACCCTTGAGGAACTGCCCAAGAAGGCGCGCAATTTGATGTTTGAGGGAGGTGAGTTGCTCACCGGTTGGAAGGCGGGCAAAGACAAGAAGCCACAAACCAAGGCCTACGAGGGCCTGGCGGCAGAAGCTTGGCGCATGTACAGCCAAGCCAAGAGCGAGTTAACCAAGCGCCGGCTCTCCAGAGTGATGGCGCAGCGGCCTTGTGAGGCTTGTGGTGGACTTCGTTTAAAGCCGCAATGGCTGGCGGTAAAAGTGGATGGCTCGAAGCGGTCATTAGGCATTCAGGAGCTCTGTCAACTCAGTGTCGCGGACGCCATGCGCTGGATCGGCACCGTACAAGTGGGCGAAGAGCAGTTGGAAGTCGCCAAGCGTTTGCTCGGTGACATCGGTTCTCGCCTGGGTTTTCTGCAGGAGGTCGGCCTCGACTACCTCACTCTGGATCGCGGCAGCGCCACGCTCTCGGGTGGTGAGGCTCAGCGCATCCGCTTGGCGACTCAACTTGGTGCGGGCCTGAGTGGTGTGATCTATGTGCTGGACGAGCCCAGCATCGGTCTGCACGCCGCGGACACCGATCGCCTGATCGGCGCGCTCACGCGTCTGCGCGATCTCGGCAACACTGTGGTGGTGGTCGAGCATGATGAGGCCATCATTCGTGCTGCAGACCACGTGGTGGATATGGGCCCCGGGGCGGGTAGCGCCGGAGGCCAAGTGCTCGCGCAAGGTTCTCCAGAAAATCTCAAGTCGCCGACCGGAGTATGGCTCAAGCGCAGTAGTGCTTCGTGCGGCACAAAGCCAACGCCCACCATGGATATCGGCTCGCTATGCATTCGTGGCGCGAGCGAACACAATCTCCAAGACATTGATGTGACGATTCCCCTGGGGCAATTGGTGGCTCTTTGTGGTCCGAGTGGCAGTGGCAAGTCGACTCTCATCAACGATATCCTGCTACCCGCTCTCAGCCGCCAACTAGACGGCAAGGGAGAGGTGCCGGGTGCCCACAAGAGCATTGAAGGCATGGAGCAGATTTCCAAATGTGTGATTGCCGATCAGTCGCCGATTGGCCGCAGTCCACGCTCGAATCCTGCGACTTTTACCGGGGCTTTCGATCACATCCGCCAGTTGTTTGCGCAACTGCCGCTCTCCAAGCAGCGCGGCTACAAGGTGGGCCGTTTCAGTTTCAACGCCACCGGGGGCCGCTGCGAGCGGTGCCAGGGCAACGGGCGGCTGAAAATCGAGATGCACTTTTTGCCCGATGCGTGGGTCGAATGCCAGGCCTGTCGCGGCAAGCGCTTCAACCGCGAGACCCTGGAGGTGACTTGGAAGGGTCGCAGCATTGCCGAAGTGCTCGAGCTTACAGTGGCCGAGGCACTTGAGCTATTCTGGCCGATACCCAAGTTGCGGGCGCTGTTTGCCACCCTCGATGAACTCGGCCTCGGTTATCTCAAGCTCGGACAAGCTGCAAACACCCTCTCGGGCGGCGAGGCACAGCGCCTAAAGCTTGCGGTGGAGCTTGCCAAGCCGCCTGCCACTCATACTCTCTATGTCTTTGATGAGCCAACCACCGGCCTGCACTTTGGTGATGTTGAGCGCCTCCTCGGGGCCTTGCGCAGCTTACGTGACACCGGTCACAGTGTGTTGGTTATCGAGCATCATCTCGATGTGATTGCCGCCAGCGATCACGTGATCGAACTGGGCCCGGGCGGAGGAATTCACGGCGGAAGGCTTGTGGCAAAGGGAACTCCGGCACAGATCAGAAAGACCGAGGGCTCGCCGACGGGCAAGGCCCTCAAAGCCTGATTTGGGCTTACAGTTTGACAGCCTTGCGCGGTGTGAGAGAGTTGCATCATGTCCTACGAAGCGTCCGGCACCATCAAGCTCATCGACGAAACCCAAACTTTCCCCAGTGGCTTTAGTAAGCGGGAATTTGTGATTACCACCGAGCACGACAAGTATCCTCAGGACCTCAAGTTCGAGGTGGTCAAGGATCGCTGCGGCATGCTCGATGAGTTTAACGTGGGTCAAAAGGTAAACCTGCAGTTCGACATCCGCGGTAACGAACACAATGGCAGGTATTACGTGAATCTATCCTGTTGGAAAATCCAGGCCGGGGAGGGTGGTCGTGATGCCGGCCCTCCAGCAGCCTCCGCGGGTTCCTCTTCGCCGGAGCCCAGTGCTTCCGAGTTGCGCAAGGAAGACGACTTCGACGACGACATCCCGTTTTAGGCGTTGTGTGCCTGTCTTGCGTCCATGGCCAAGGACAGACAGGGGGAGCCAGCACTTACGCCCTCTGCAGGTATCCGGTGGCGTAGTCGATTTTCTCGTAACTCTTGCCGAACTGATCGCAAACCAGGTTAGCGCTGATGCGGCCCGACTCGTAGATGGTCGGAAGTCCACTGCCAGGATGGGTGCCGCCTCCGACGAGGTAGCAGTTGTCGTAACCCTGATAGCGGTTGTGAGGCCGCATGTAGAGCATCTGGGTGAGATTGTGGGCGAGGTTGAAGGTCGCGCCCATGAAGATGTTGGTACTCTGCCAATCGTTGGGGGCGATGATACGCTTTTCGACGATGCGCTGGCGCAGGTCCTTCATGCCGGTCTTGGCCTCGATCTTGGCAAGGATCTTGTCGGCGTATTCTTCCTTGATCGCATCCCAGTCGAAACCGTGGCGGGCGTTGATGGTAGGCACCAGGATGTAGAGGCCGGACTTGCCGGCGGGGGCCACGTGCGGATCGGTGATGCTGGAGTTGCGCACATAGATGGACATGTCCTCCGAGACGCGTTTCTGACCTTGGATGTCGTGGACATTGGCCTGGTAGTCGTCGGCGAAGAGGATGTGGTGATGCGGCTCGTCCGGGTAGAGAGTATCGAGGCCTACGTAGATCATGAAGGTGGAGCAGGAGAACTGCTTCTTACGCATGGATTCCAGGGGGATGCTGCGCTTGCCGAAAAACTGGGTGGCGGCGTGGGCGTAGTCGGCATTGATAACCACGGCATCAGCCTTGATGGTCTCGCCGTTTTCTAGGATGGCACCGGTCAGTTGGCGGCCCTGCATGGTCAGTTCCTTGACGCCGGATTCCAGGCGGATGTCTCCGCCGAGTTCTCCAAACACATCAGCCATGGCATGAGAGATGCGGTTCAGGCCACCCTGCACGTGGTAGACGCCGAAACGATATTCGGTGAAGGAGAGAATGCTGAAGAGGGCGGGGCAATGCCACGGCGACATGCCCAGATACTTGGCTTGGAAGGTGAAGGCCAGTTTGAGGCGCTCGTCCTGAAAGTAGTTGCCAAGGGTGTCGTGCACACTCTTGGTGGTAAGCACGTAGGGCAGAGCCTTGACAAGTTTGGGGCTTAGGAAAGAGCTCAGAGATTGGTAGGGGCGCTGAAGACAGGGGTAGATTTTGCGAAACTTGATCGCCTGATCGTTCATGTAGCGCTCGAAGCCCTCACTGCTGCCGGGGAAGACCCTGTCGAGTTCCGCCACCATTTGCTCCTGATTGCTGTAGGTGTGCAGCGAGGTGTCTGCCCAACTGAGTCGGGTCATGGGGTTGAGGTTCACCAGTTCGAGGTAGTCCTCGGCTTTCCGGTCGGCCTCGGCAAAAACTTCATCGAGGCAGAACTTTTGGTGGAGGAAGGTCGGGCCGACGTCGAAAGAGTAATCACCCAAATTTAGCTCGGCGTTGCGGCCTCCGACCCGATCGTTTTTCTCAACAATGGTGACGTCAAAGCCGCGGTTGGCGAGGGTCATGGCCGCACTGAGGCCACCAGGGCCTGCGCCGACAATCAGGATGTGTTTCTTCTTCAGATGGACCATGTTGCAGTTCAAGAACTCCACGACCCTAGGGCTAATCAAGAGGAATGCAACTGGCGGGCTAGATTTTTTGACTGCCCCTGGCTCGGATGCATGAAATTGCCGCGCAAAAGCGTGGTGCTTGGCGCAGATGCCATGGGAGCAAATCCCGGGTGCCAGGGCGGCATGACATGGGTGGGTGTGTTGGCCGCTGAGGCGGCTGCCGAGGGCCCAGGGATCACTTCTCCTGAGATCGCAAAATTGTCCGCGCGAATGGTCGTATCGCCTGTGGGTTTCTGAGCCAATCCGCTTAACCAACTGAAGGTGGTTATTTGCTCGTTGAGCAGATTTAGTGCCCAGCTAGGTGGTTCGTGGATGGTGGATAAGAGGGCCTGACTGACTGATTCACTGAGTATTTGAGGGTCGCTGTAAAATCCTTTTGCATGGCCGTTGATGGTCCATGACAGCTGGATTCCATCGAATTTTGGGTGGACAATCTCTGTGGTGGGGGCTAACCACCTGCCCCCCGGAATGGTTTTCCTTAGGGTGACCGCTCCAGCCCGCGAACATGGCAGAGTAGCTCAGGGGTAGAGCAGAGGACTCATAAGCCTTTGGTCGGCGGTTCAAATCCGCCCTCTGCTACCATTTCGCGGTCGGCCTTGGCTTCCCCCATTATCCCCCCAGCGCCCGCACCAGGCGCAACTTGCTCTGGATGGCCTGAAGCTTCATGCGGGTGTGCATGATGGAGATGTTGGCGTAAGTGCGACCGAGGTCAGTGCGCTGGATGGCGGAGTCGATGCCCGCCTTGTATTTGGCCTGTGAGTCCTTCCAGGCCCTGAGCCTTGCGGTCTTTTCGCGTTGTAGGGATTCGATGTGGTGGCGGTGGTGGACGAGATCGTTGTAAGCGCTCTCGATGTCTTCGACGGCGCGCTCACTAGCCGATCGAAAGAGCGCACTGGCTTCTGCAGCCCTGGCCTTGCTGCGTTTGAGCTGAGCCACGCGCGCCGGATTCCACACCGGAATATCAATCTTGGGTCCGACCGAAGCCGTCCACACTTCATAGCCGGCGCGTGGTGAGCTGCTGGCCAGATTGCCACCGACACCCAGTGATAGGGTAG
>JAURCU010000020.1 GCA_030828305.1 Luteolibacter sp. | reverse complement strand
GGTCCGGTTCTGGCTGGAACGCTGGTGATGGCCAGCAAGGATACCGGTGAGATTTACAAGGAATTCGCCCATGGTTTCGGAACCACTCTCTTTGAGTTGATCGATGGAGCCCAAGCCAACAAGGATGGGCTGGGAGTCAGCCTGATGGGTTTGGGGAAAACCTCCATCATTGTGAACATGGCGATCACCTGGAAGTTTCAGAGCGACGCCCCGCCTGTCGGTACCTTTGCTCGCTTTGCCCTGCACATCGAGGAAGATGGTGATGGCTCCCAGGTTTCACTGAGTTCGTTGACCGAGCTTGCAGGTGATGGACTCGACAAGAGCAAGCTACTAGTCACCCAGGGTCGACTTCAGGCCACGGGCAGGGTGCGGGGAGTGATTCCTTAGAAACCTGCGTCACGCTCTTGCTCTCATGGGCTCTTCCTCCAACCGGCTCTCCAACTGGCTCTACTACACTGTGGGTGCGCTATGCGTGGCGCTTTCGGTATCACTGGTCTTTTTCCCGGATGACCCGCCTCAGCAAAGTCAGCGGCCTCCATCGTCTGGCATCACTCACTCTCAAGCCCCGCCGGATCCGCTCACACCCCTGCCATCCGAAGCGATCCAGGGCAATCCGCCCCGCGCCGCCTTTCTGTCACCGGAGAATTTGCCGCAGCCTCGTATACCGCCCATGGAATTCAAGGAAGCGCAGCGCAGGGCATGGGTTTTCTCATACTGCGAAAAGCTCACCGAGGCTTCCTATCAGCATGATCTTGCCTCGCTGGAGCTGCTGTTGGCGGAATTGGGAAGTTCCGAGCTGGAAATTGCGGAATCCGCCTACCAAAACCTTATGGCCCGTCACGATCGCCGTGCCATTCCATACCTTCAATCACGCATGCAGCGTTCCGGCTCGGCCTTTGAGAGAAAACATTTGCACAAATTGATCGAATTTCTCCAGACAAAGGGGATCAACGAATCGAATCTGTTGGATCGGCGTTCATCCAAGTGATGCGCAGACCGGGCAGGAATTGCTTTGACATCCAAAATGATCCTATGGTGTTTTGGAATTATTAACAAAGGAGGATCTCGTGGAAAGTGAACTACTGCATACCGAAAAAATTCTGGCGGACCGCAAGGTCTTTTACCTCGATCTCAAGCGCAATGCGCGGGGCATGGTGGTCAAGATCACCGAAGATGTGAACGGGAACCGAGATACCATCATGGTGCCTGCCGAGATACTGGGGGATTTCATCGCTGCTCTCAGCGACATCAAGGCCACGGCCGACGATCAATCCTAGGGCCGGAGGCTGCCACTCCGTTGTGAGATCTTCCCCTCCATCCATCAATATTGCGCGGCTGACCTACCTTCTGGTCTGCCAAGCCGCGGGTTTCACAATTTCACTGAGCACCAGCGGCACCGATCATGAGATTTCGATCGTTGCCGGCATGCTTGGCGGCTTGGGCGTGGCAGGTTTTTTCGTCTGGATCGAGTCCCTGGTGCGCGGTTTTAGTTTGCGCGGATTTTCCAATGCAACCTTTGGTTTGGCCGTCGGTTTGCTTTGCGCATGGTTGCTGACCCGAGTACAGGTTTCCGACCTGCTTGAATTGGCGATGCGCGACCGGATAGATCGTAGCGCCGACATGGCGGAATTTGTTCAGGTGCTCAAACTCGCCCTCGATGTGGCACTCTTCGCCAGCCTCGGCTTCCTTGGCGTGGCACTTGCCCTCCGCGGTAACCGGGATGATTTTGCCTTCATCATTCCCTACGTGCGTTTTCGACGCGACGCGACGGGTGGAGTTCCGTGCGTGATAGATACGAGTGTGGTCATGGATGGCCGCATGATTCCCATCATGCAATCCGGCTTTCTGGAGGGTCGATTGATCCTGCCAAGTTTTGTCCTCGATGAACTCAATACCAAGGCGGCGGGTGGGGCGGGCCCTGAGCAAGAAGCGGCACAGCGTAGCCTCAACATGCTTGAGGAGATCAACAAATCCAAAGACATTGAAGTTTCGGTGCACGATGCCCAAGCCATTTCCCCCGGAGAGAGTGATCAGGCACGCCTGATCGAGCTTTCCCGCATTCTCAACGCGCGGCTATTGACCAATGATGAGGTGCTCGCGAAGCTGGCACGCCTGCAGAACCAAGAAGTGCTTAATATTCAGGATCTGGAATTGGCCCTCAAACCCGCAGTGATCATCGGTCAACGCATCAGGGTGCCTCTGGTGCGCATTGGTAAGGATGATGGGCAGGCGGTCGGTTACCTCTCGGATGGCACCATGATCGTGGTCAACCAGGGAGCCTCCAAAATCGGCGAAACGGTGGAGGCCGTCGTTACCAGCACTCTGGAGACCGGCAGTGGCCTCATGGTATTTGCCCAGTTACTGGCCAAGAAGAACTGATGCCGAAGCGCATGGGGCGATCAGCCCTTATTCCTGATCTGCTTGCGAAACATCGGCAAGAGTTCAGCCTCCATCCAGGCGAAGGCCGCTTCGAGTCCCTGCTGCTGATAAATACGGCCGATCCCGGCCTCTACCCGAGTGGGGTTACCGAAGGCACTCAGGAAATCATTCGAGGTCAGGTGGGTGAACCACTGACCATCCATGGAATTGCGTTCCCGCAACACGAACTGGCGGGCAAAGAGGGCGAGTACCGCATCCCCAATCCATGCCTCTTCGCGTTCCTGTCTCATTTCATCTTCCTTGCGGCTCATTGCGCAAGGGTGCTCTGTGGCTGGATGGCACTCAAGCAAAGAGGTGACGCAAACCAATCAAAAGTTTGCTTGGCTTGCCAATGCGGTAACGCCGGTCAAAGACCCGGAAGCCATCCGCGCGCATGCGTGAGAGCAGTCTGCGGTAGATCGCGGCCATGATCATGGCCGGTCTCAGCGCCAAACGGTCGGCCTGGGTAATGTTGAGTTCAGCCTCCTCGAAGAGTTGTTCGGCACGCTTAGCCTGGAATTCCATCAGTTTCACGAAATGTTCATCGTGGGTGTGGCGGATGAGTTGATCTTCGCTGCAACCGAACTGACGCAAATCATCCAAGGGCAAATAGATACGGTCGCGTTTAAGATCCTCACCCACATCGCGCAGAATATTGGTGATTTGCAGTGCGCGGCCAAGGTTCTCGGCATAGTTGCGCGAGGCGGGGCTGCTGCAGCCGAAGAGGCGGATGCAGACCAGACCGACCGCACAGGCTACTTTCCAGATGTAGCTATCGAGTTCCTGCCAGTTCTGATAGCGGTTTTTATCGAGATCGTCCTCGCAGCCCCCGATAATGGCCAGAAGCAGGTCATTGGGAATCTCATGGCGATCCCGCAGCTCAATCAGCTCCTGTTGCAGCGGGTTGGGGCAGTCGAAGCCCTCGCGCAGGCCGCGTCTCCATGCAGCCAGTGCTTGCCGGCGATCCGCCAGCGCGACGTCCTCGTCATCCGCAAGGTCGTCGACGCTTCGGCAAAAAGCATAGAAGGTGGTAAGGTCGCGGCGTTTTTCCTTGGGGAGAATGCCCAGGGCGAAGGCGAGGTTGGACTTCGCTTTGCGGGTGATATCCTCCGAACTTTCCATGGCTCACTCAATAAAGCCCCAGTGACCGGTGGTGATGGGCCACAGAGCGAACAAGGCGGGGCCAACCAGGTTGTATTCCTTGACTGTGCCCCAGTAGCGCGAGTCCAGCGAGTTGCCGGTGTTGTCACCAAAGGCTGCGTATTCACGCATGCCTGGTTTCGCTTTGTCTCGCAAATGTAGGCGGTCATCCGGATTGCCGAGGTATTGATAGAAACTACGCCCACCAGGGCCCGATGGCTCCTTCTTGGCGAGTTGATAGCCCAGGGTGTCCATGACGCGCCCTATCCCTTTCTCCTTGGCAATCTTGCCATTGATCAGCAGGTGTGGCTCTCGGATTTCCAGCGTGTCTCCGGGCACTCCGCAGAGCCGCTTGATGTAGTGCGAGCCCTTGGCCTGCTCCCCGCTGCGCTCATCAATGCCGCGAATGCCCTGGGTGTCGAAGACGAAGGTTTCACCGCGCTTGGGCTTGCGGAAGTGATAGGCGAACTTGTTGACCAGGACGAGGTCGCCGGTGTCGACATGGCCTTCGCAGAGGGTAGTGCCCGCCGGTATGACTCCACCATGCTTGTTGGCTATCGAAAGAGCATGACCCAAGCCGGTTTCCATCATCGGATTCTGGGGAGCGGGCAGCCACATAGGCTTGCCATCCTCGAAGAACAGCAAGGAGCGGCTGAAGAAATGCCATTTTTGGACGTTGCGGACGTCTGCGGTGAACCTTCCCGGCATGTTGGGAACTGGGCGCACTGCCAGGCGGCGGTCGCGCTCGGTCTGTATGTGCACGTAGCTGCGACCGCGCAGGACTTTTTCAACCAGGCGTTGCGGCATGGACGGCCAGTCCTCCTTCGCTAGGGCGTGGCCGGTGATGCCATTGAGAGTGGGTTGCATCGAGCCGGTGGGGATGCGGAAGGGTTGGAGATAGTAGGCGCGCAGGCCCAGCGCGATGACGATGGCCACAAACATCACTTCCACGTTTTCCTCGAACCAGCCGATGGGCTTCTCACGGGGCAATGAATTTTCGCAGGTGGCGCGCAACTGTTTGGAGGCTTCCTCGACGGCGTCCTTATCGCCTTTCTTGATGGCCTCGATCAGATCCTGCTGGCGGGATTCGATTTCTCCGATGCGTCCTTCGTCAAGCAAGTCGCGCTTGTAGTGGATGAACTTGCGCGCGCCCTTGACCATATGACGGGCGTTATTTTTCCACTTAGGAGCAAACATGGCGGGAGTTTCCACTGGCATGGGGGCAACATCAAGAGCGGATCCACCTTTGCGCTGCGAGCTTTCCCCTGCCTCAAAGCCACTGAGGTCAACAAGACTTCGGCGCACCATTGCGCTCGTCATGTATCTTCGATGATTTATCAGAATGCCCTGTGAGAGTAGGCATTGGTGGGCTATCTTGGGCCATGCTCGAAGTCCTAAGCCAAGGTTCATGGATCCACATCCTGTGGTTGCTGCTGGTCTATGGGGTGGGCATTCTTCATGTGGTGCATGCCCTAATGCACGTGCGAACCTCGCAGGGCACGGTGGCCTGGGTGGTGTCGCTGATGAGTGTGCCATTCGTGGCCATCCCGCTCTACTGGTTATTGGGTCGGAACCGTTTTTCGCGCGAAGTGGGTGGCCGCCGTGAGCAAGATGAACGTCTGTCCAGACTGACCACCGATATGGAGCATCGGCTCAGGGACCTGGAAGTCGTGATCCCCGGGGACAACGCCTTCGAGCGTGCCGCTGAAATTCTTGGTGGTTTGCCCTTCACCCGCGGCAACGACTTGCGCGTGCTCATTGATGGCACGGACGGCTTTGAGCGCATCTTTCACGCCATCGAACGCTCCACCAAATACATCTGTGTGAATTTCTACATCGTGAAGAATGATCGCCTCGGCAAGCGCTTTCAGCAGGCCCTGATTGATCGCGCCCGCCAAGGTGTGAGGGTATACTTCCTTTTCGATGAACTCGGCTCCCACAAATTGCCCGACAGCTATTTGCAGGAGATGCGCGATGCCGGCATTCAATGCCATTTTTTCGGAGTCAACCGCTTTTGGTGGTCGCGGCTACAAATCAATTTCCGCAATCACCGCAAGGTGTTGATCGCAGATGGTGACGTCGCTTTCATTGGCGGGCTCAATGTGGGCGATGAATACCTCGGGCGCAGCCGGCGCTTTGGTCCCTGGCGTGACACTCATCTCGAAATGATGGGGCCTCTGGTACAGGCGGTGCAGCGCGTTTTTCTGGAGGATTGGTATTGGGCAGCAGAGGAGTTCCCCGAACTGTGTTGGGAAGCGGGAGAACAGCCAGCCAACGAGGTGGCAGCCATCATTCCGACCGGGCCTGCCGACCCCGCTGAATCCTGGCAGTTGCTGGTGGCCGAGGCGGCCAATACCTCGCGCAAGCGGCTGTGGGTCACCTCACCATACTTCGTGCCCGATTCAGGTGTCATGACTTCCCTGCAAGCGGCTGCTATCCGAGGGGTGGACGTGCGTGTCCTGATTCCCGAGCGGCCCGATCACCTACTTGTCTGGTTATCAGCATTTGCCTACTACCCCTCATCGATTCCTTACGGCATTCGCATCTTCCGTTACACGCGTGGATTTCTCCACCAGAAGGTGATGCTAATTGATGATCGTATGGCTTCCGTTGGCACTGCCAATCTGGACAATCGCTCTTTTCGCCTCAATTTCGAGATCACCGCCTTCTCACCGGCGAAGCGCTTCGTTGGCGTCATCTCTGATATGCTGGAAGAGGACTTCACCCACGCCCGTGAGGTCGAGCTCAAGGAATTTACCCAACGCCCATTCTGGTTCCGTGCGGCCTGTCGCGCAGCACGTCTTTTGGCACCTATCCAGTGATTGGCTCCGTCGCCATCCTCTCTTGTCTTGGGGGCCTAGCGAATCTGCTTTCGTGGTAAGCCTGCCATCGCCAGTTCCGTGAGGTCCGGCTCTGCGTCCAGTTGCACGTATTTGCGTAGCGAGGGTTGGATGCGAAGAATGTTGGATAGCATCTGGCGGCAGTGGTGGTAGCGGGTGCGCTTGCTCAGTACCTCGGCACTGCGCTTCATGGAACCCCATTCGACCACGCTAAGCTCGACCTTGCGCAGACCCCAGGCTTTCATGACCCGATGGCTGGGTTTATAGAGGTCGACCGTGCCCGTGCCGGTGAGGGCCGAACCGTAGTCATCCACAACATAGGTGTAAGGCATGCCCTTGATGCGGAATTTGGTGCCCAGCGGGTAGTAGGACCAGTCGGCCGCAGCGCTGCGTAGGCGGCGGGTGTAGTTCAGTGGAGTGCCGGCAGCGGACTTGTTGCCGTATTGAATGTGATCTGCCTCGGTGCAGGTGTAAGCCGTGGTGCGCACCAAGCGGTGCTTGTCCTGAAAGCGGTAGACTGGGAAGCCGTGCTTGTCTTTGGGATGAATACTCGCCTGCGTCAGGACTTTTTGCGAGGGAGGGGCGACGCCAAATTGGCAACTCCCACTCGGGGCACAACTGCTGACAAGCACGGCGGCCAGCAGAAATGGGAGCAGAATCAGGACAGGACGACACATGGATTGCGCGTTTGTTAACACATTTGTGCCCGCTGCTTCAAGCCAGTTCCGTGTAAGGCTTGTCCCATCAGGAGCGGACCGCGGCCCAACGGCGGACCCGCAGACCACGACGCGGTTTGATTTCGAAGAATCCCTCCAGTCCCCGACGGTGGGCTAAATTGGCAATGGCCTCGCCTGCGTCCCTCCAGCGCCAGCGAAATCCGTTTTCCCACAGTCGTTGTGGGGCGGCCCAGCGACTCTTGAGAATCAATTCAGTTTCCGTGCCCATCAGTCTGGCGCCGATTTCAAGCATCCAGCGGCTGGCAGGCAGCCCGATGGGCATGCCAACAGCATCACGAAAGGCTCCCATCCACTCGCGATTGGTGGGGAACTGGGGACTGGTGATGTTGACCACACCGTTGAAGAGCACGTCCTCCATGATGTGTTTGATGGCGCGAAGAAAGTCGTCCATGTGGATCCAGCTGATGCGCTGTGTGCCCTTGCCCATCACTCCTCCGAGGCCGACATGGGTGAGCTTGGAGAGCACATCGAAGACCGTGCCCGGCTCGTTGGCCAGCACCATGCCTGTGCGCAGAGCGACTTTGCGGGTTGCTGCGGGAGTGGGATCGTGAAAGAAGGCCTCCTCCCATGCGCGGGCAACCTCCACGGAGAAACCCTCACCGGGTTCCCCCAGCCATTCGTCCTGCGGGCGATCGGTGGCGTTGCGATACCAGGTGGCAGTGCTCGAGTTGAGCCATAGCTTGGGCGGCGCCTTGCATTCGCGGATGGCGTGACCAATCACCTTGGTCGAGTTCACCCGGCTGTCGAGAATTTCACGGCGATTGGCCGCGTTGTAGCGACAATTCACACTGCGTCCGGCAAGGTTGATGACCACCTCGGCACCCTCCAAGGCCAGTGCCCAGGGACCCATGCTCTCACCATCCCATTCCAGAAACAAACCATCCCCGCTCCAGCCTTCACGATTGCGGGCGACGGCCACCACTTCACGGCCCTGACGGGCAAAGTGGCGGCAGAGGTAGCGGCCGATGAAGCCATTGGCGCCAAAGATGACGACGGTGCGGGTGGTGTCCATGGTTTTTGTTCCTTGTTCTCAGTTCTTCGTGCTCTGTCTGCTGGCTCAGGTTCTGGGCAGCGGGGGAGGGGTGTGGCGGTTGCCTTTGCGGCGCATCTTGTCGAAGTTGAACATGTTGAAGAAGTGCATGGCGCCGAGTACCAAGGTCACCACTCCGAGTTTGGTGGCGCTATACTCGATGGCGCCGACCACCTCAGTGGGTTTTTCGCCGCGGGCGAGAAAGAGCAGGATGAAGCCGATGTTGATGAGGTAGAATCCGACCACCAGCAAGTGGTTGACGGCGTCGGCTCGGTCTTCGTCGCCGTGGAAGGCGTCGATGAGAAACAGCCGCCCGCTCTTGTGCAGGGTCTTGGCGACCCAGACGGTCAGGCAGAGGCTGATCAGGATGTAGGCGGCGTAGGTCAGGATGACAGTAGTCATGGTGTGGGTGCGGCGCTGCCGCGGTCGGTGATGTCAGTTTCGGGTTTCGTATGAGTGAAAATTTCGATGATGCCGCAGCAGATGGCCCCGACCAGCAGGATGGCCCACCAGTAGTGGGCGTAATAGATCATGTCGATGTCCTCACCACGGACCCCAAGAAACACGGTGGCGCAGGCCGGCACGGCCGTGGCTGCCAGAATGATCGGGTTTCTGATGCTTTTGGATTTCATCGGATGGGAGGTGATTAGCTGAGAAGCTTGCTGGCCATCTTGATGGCGAAGGAGTGATTCATGGAGGAGACCTTGTCGGCGAGCGTGGTGGCGAGTTTGACGAATTCCTCAAGCTCTTTGAGCTGCTGGTGGAAGGCTTTGCCCTCGGGCGTCTTGATGCCCCTGCTGTCGGCGGCGCATTGGCGAAGGACCTCCAGGGCGGGGTCCAGTTCTCGGCGTTTGCGTTCGCGCGCGACCATGGTGAAGATCCTCCAGACATCCTTTTCGGCTTCGAAGTATTCCTTGCGCTCGCCGATGCGCACAATGCTGCGAACCAATCCCCAGGCGATCAGCTCCTTGATATTGGTATGCGCGTTGCCACGACTGATTTGAAGTTCGCTCATCACTTCGTCGGTGGACATCGGCCCGGGGGCTGTCATCAGCAGGGCATGAATCTGGGCCATGGTGCGGTTGATGCCCCATTGGCTGCCAAGCGCACCCCATTGGGTAATGAATTCGGTGCGCGGCCCGGCGAGCTCCGTTTTCTTTGGCAGACTCTTGTCTTTCATCACTTTCAGAAATTACTGAAAATTCAGAACAGGGCAAGAAAAATCGGAAAAATCAGAGTCTCTGGGCCAGGTTGCGAGACCTTTGGCCAGTGAAGGGGACACACAAACTTAGGCTTGTTCCTGCCCAAAGCTTTGTCTGTCCCCAGGCAAGTGGTGACTGGTAGGCAGATAACGATTTTGGCACAGGGCTTCGTGGGAGTGCTCGTCACCCGCTCTGCGCTTGCGCAGGCTCGGGGACATGCATCGCTTGCGATGTGGGTCCCCATCTCAGTCAGGCCCCACCTTAACTGGTCGGCTTTCCATGTCTCTCTCGTCTCGTTGCGCTCGCCGACCATTCGGCAAAACTAGGAACTAAGAACGAAGAACCAGGAGCGAAACCGCTCAAAACTCCACCTCCAGGACCTGAAACATACGGCCCAAATGCCCTGGGTGGGTCAGGGTCTGGAATTGACGCATGGCTTTGGGGTCGGGATTGCCTTCTTGGGCCATGAGCCAGTCCTTGGCGCGCTGGGTCAGCCAGTTGCCCTGACTGACAAGAGGGCGAGGGTGCCCACCAAGTGCTTGGCAGGCTTCGGCGACAGCAGTGAAGTCGACGTGGGCACTGATGTCTAGCTCCCCGGGATGACTAAGCACGTCTTCGCCGGCTTGATGCTTTGAAAAGGTTCGCAGGGTGCCTTGGCGGCGGTCGGGATGATAATACTCGGAGCGCTCGAAGCCGTAATCAATCCAGATCATGCGGCCATCGGAGAGTGAATCGGTGAGTGGTTTGAGAAAGGACTCGTAGTGAGTTCGTATTTCCGTTCGATAGCCCTCCGTAAAGTCGGCACCCAGGGCATGGGTGGCCGTGATCAAGGCAGGATCTCGGATGTCTCCGAGTTGCCATACCAGCGCGTCATTCTCGCAAGCGACCATGCATTCCTGCCAGGCGCCCTCCCTCATCTCAATGAGCTGACACGGCAGCGCATCGAGGACTTCATTGCCAAAGATGATGCCGGGTAGCGGCTCCAGCTCGGAGGCGTGTGTGACGCTGAGAAGTTTGGGGCCATGAGGCTTGAGTGTCGCGGCTTGTGCGGCGCGCAATGTGTCGAGAGGCTCGGGAATGGCGTATTGCATGGCCTTGTAGGCGGACGGGTCGAGCCGGGCCAGGGCGTTGAGAATGTCGCCGGCGAGCTTGCCGTCATGTGCGCCGAGTTCGGTGAGGCGCCAGCGCTCGGGTTGGCCGAACTCCCGCCACTGCTCCAGAAAATAGCGCGCCAGCAGTTGGCCGAAACAGGAGCCCACGCTCACGCTGGTGTAGAAGTCACCGCCGCGGCCGACCTGAAGCTGGCCTTTGGCGTAGTAGCCCCAGCCAGGCTCGTAGAGTGCGATCGCCATGTAGTCCGCGAAGGAGATGGGGCCGCTTTCGACAATGCGCTCCTGAATGAGGGATTTCACGGAAGGGTTGCGAGTGAGGTGAGGATGGGGTAGCTGTGAAGCTGTCTTGCTCGTGCTGTCGAGCAGTTCTTAACCACATATGGATTTCGAAGACACAACACGCAATACCCGCAAGCGCAAGCGCATCTTCCTGTTGCGCGGCGGCTTTTGGTTTGCGCTGCTGCTAACCCTCTTCGGCCTGGCCATCCTGGGTGGAATTTGCGGGCTGATGGCATACAATCATTTCGAGCAATACACCGAGCCTTATCGCGAGCGGGCTGCGCAGTATGATCTGGAGCTGATCAACGAAATCGAGCATCCAAGCCTCATTGTGGATCGCAATGGCAAGGAAATCGGCCGCTTTTTCGTGCAGAACCGCAGTGTCATTTCCATTGATGAGGTGCCCGAGATTTTTATCGATGCCCTGCGTGCCGGTGAGGATCAGCGGTTCCACGAGCACGATGGGGTCGACTACCTGGGGGTGGCGCGCGCGCTCTATCTGAACTGGAAGGCAGGCCGCACGACTCAGGGGGCAAGCACCATCACCCAGCAGCTGGCACGCAATGCCTACGATCTTGAAGGGGAGCGCAAAAGGCGCGGTGAGACGGGCGTGCAGCGCAAGATCATCGAGATGTTTTTGGCCCGCCGCATCGAGCAGCGATACAGCAAGCGCGAGATTCTCGAGTTCTACCTTAACCGGATCTATTTCGGCAGCGGCTACTACGGCATCCGCTCAGCCTCGCTGGGCTACCTGGGCAAGGAACCCTCCGAACTCAATGCGCTGGAAAGTGCGGCAATTGTGGGTTGCATCAAAAATCCCGCCAATCTGACCCCGCTTCGCCATCCCGAGAATAACCGCAAGTCGCGCAATCTGGTCATCGGGCGCATGGTGGATGTCGGTGCCCTGAAGCGCGGGGAGGCCATGGAATTGATGGCCTCCGAACTCAAACTCAACCCCAAGCCATTGCGCCGGGGCACGACACACGTTTACGAGCGCATCGCCGAAGCAGTCGGGCGGGTCATGGGCAAGGATGGACTCGCTGAAGGCGGCTACACCATTCATACCACCATTCTCAAGGAGGCACAGCAGGCCGCTGAGAAGAAGCTCGAGGAAGTGCTCTTGGCCGCTGAGTCCCGTGAGGGCTATGCTCATCAAAAGCATGCCGATTATATCAAGAACGAGGAGGTCGATCCGGAGTATCTGCAGGGGGCTTGTCTGATGGTGCATCAGGCCACTGGTGAAGTGCTGGTGCACGTCGGTGGGCGCGATTACACGGAGGCGCCCTACGACTTCATTGAGAGTGGAAGTCGGCCCTTGGGCACAGCCTACTTCCCCTTTATTTATGCTACTGCCTTGCAGGCCGGTATGCTGCCGACCCGGCGGCTGGACGACGAACCCATGGACAACCGTTCGGTCATGGTCAGTGGTCGGGAGGGCATCCTCGGCGAGTGGGGTATGGAGGTGATCAAGCCGCGCTACGAAGGCGAGGTAACCCTGCGTCGTGGACTCGAAGCTTCCAAGATCTCTGCCACGGTGCGTTTGGTTGACCAGATCGGCTTGGAGCGCCTGATCGAGCGATCGAGTGTTTATGGTCTGCCCATGGCGGATGCAGAGATACTGCGTCGGGTGGCTGTGGGTTTCGAGCCGGCATCGCTCAAGCAGTTGACGCGGGCAATGTCGGTCTTTGGGCAGAAAGGTAAGCTCGCTGACGAGTCCCTGATCTATCTCGACCGAATTGAAAACGCCGAAGGGAAAGTGGTCTATGAGCGCCGGGCCAGAGCGCGAAGCGCAACACGCGTGCTTGATGAAGTCAGCGCCTTTCAGGTTGATAGCATGCTCAGGGGTGCTGCTGACCGAGGCAGCTCGCGTGGTCTCTACGAGAACATGCCCACCGATTTCCACGGCGCCGGCAAGGGAGGGACCACCCATGACTTCGGCGACACTTGGTTTGCGGGTTACACCTCCGAGCTGAGCTGTGGGGTCTGGACCGGCTTTCTCAACAACAATGGCGAAGCCATCTACACCGGTGCTTTCAGTCGCGATTTGGCCATGCCTGTGTGGAAGGCGGCCATGGCAGCGGCCCAGCCCCACTTTGCCGGCAAGCCCATGGAGCGAGTGCAGGCTGTGGTTGCCGAGAAAATCTGTGCGGTCTCAGGACAGCGCCCGACTCAGTATTGCCAGCAATACATCGAAAACCCGGAGACCAAGGTGGTTGAGGCCATCTCCACGGTGCGCACGGAATATTTCCGTGAGCGGAGTTTTCGCATACCTTTTTGTCAGGAGCATGGCGGAGCCGACCCAAGTCAGCCCGAGATCAACATCTCTGAAATCGAAACCTCCGTGGCGGAAGCGGTGCCGGTGCGTCCTCAATCGGGAGTGCTCCTCGGTGATGATCCCTATCACGCTGATCTTCCAGCCTTTGCGAACAAGGCTGATCAGCAACCGAGCTTTGTGCCCCGCAAGACCTCGGTGCTCGACAGTTTCGACCTGAGCGGCCAGGAAGAGCAACTGAGGCTGCCGCGTCCGGGCCGCCTGATCATTTTCGACAAGTAGGCAGTCATGACCCTGCTGTGGGGTCTTTGCCGACCTGGTGCTATCCGGCCGTTTTGCACGCAGCGCCCGGTTTTTGGTGGAATCTAAAAATTAGTCTTGAATGATGAAATTAGCCTAGGCTAATTGTGCGCAATCACAGGCGCTGCCACGGTTGTTTGTGGCCGCGGTCTTCCACAAACAACTCATTCATGAAGATCCGCAGATGCTATCCCCTTGTTGTCTTGGTCATTGTGGCCATGAGCTCGACTGCCTGCTCTAGAAAGCAGACCGCCGACTCGACAAAACCCCTGGTGCTGACCAGCTTCACCATTCTTGCCGACATGGCGCGTGAAGTGGCGGGTGATGCTGCCGAGGTTGTGTCCATCACCCGGCCCGGTGCCGAAATCCACGGCTACGATCCCACACCCCAGGATTTGATGAGGGCCCAAGACGCCGATCTCATCCTCTGCAATGGGCTTAACCTTGAGATGTGGTTCGAGCGCTTCTTCGGGAGCCTGCAAGGCGTGCCCAGCGTGGTGCTCAGCGAGGGCGTCGAGCCCATCAGCATCCGGTCCGGTCCCTACGATGGTAAACCCAACCCGCATGCCTGGATGGCTCCCAAGAATGCAGTCATCTACGTGGAGAATATCCGCAAGGCCTTGGTTGAAATCGATCATGAAAATGAGCAAACCTACAACGCGAATGCTGCTGCTTACAGCGCCAAGCTGCTGGCACTCGATGAGCCTGTGCGCATTGCCCTGCGGCAAATTCCCGCCGAACAACGCTACCTTGTGACCAGCGAGGGTGCCTTCGCCTACCTCTGTGAAAACTACGATCTCAAAGCGCTCTATCTCTGGCCGACCAATGCCGACGCGCAGGGCACGCCCCAGCAGATGCGCCGGGTCATTGACGAAGTGCGTGCCAGAAAGCTGCCCGTGATTTTCTCGGAAAGCACCGTCAGTGCCAAGCCAGCCATGCAAGTTGCCAAGGAGACCGGTGCGCGTTATGGTGGTGTGCTGTATGTGGACTCCCTGAGTGAGGAGGACGGGCCTGTACCTACTTTTCTTGATTTGCTGGATTTCAACGCCAAGACCATCATCAACGGATTCCTGAACAAGCCGTGAAGCCCTCTACTGCAAGTGATGCCAGCCAAGAGACCCGACTCGAAGTCGATAAGGTCAGCTACAAGTACAGCAACGGGCACTTGGCTCTGAACCGGGCGAGCTTTGTTCTCAACTCCGGCACCATCTGTGCGCTTGTGGGGGTCAACGGCAGTGGCAAGTCCACACTCTTCAAGAGCATCATGGGTTTTTTGACCCCGCCCGAGGGTCGCATTCACATCAACGGAGAGCCGGTGAGCGTGGCGCTCAAGCGCAATCTGGTAGCCTATGTCCCGCAGTCCGAGGAAGTGGACTGGAAGTTTCCGGTTTGCGTGAAGGATGTGGTGATGATGGGCCGCTACGGCTCAATGAACCTGCTGCGCATTCCCCGGGCCCCGGATCGGCAGCTCGTTGAGGAGAGCCTCAGGCGTGTCGATATGTGGGAATATCGGGATCGCCAGATTGGCGAGCTTAGCGGCGGCCAGAAAAAGCGCGTTTTTTTGGCGCGTGCTCTCGCTCAGGGTGGGCGGGTGATTTTGCTCGACGAACCTTTCACCGGTGTCGATGTGAAGACCGAGGATGCCATCATCGCTCTGCTGCGTGAGATGCGCAGTGCGGGCTGCATTGTGCTGGTCTCCACCCATAACCTCGGCTCGGTGCCTGAGTTTTGCGACCAGACGGTCCTCATCAATCGCACGGTGCTGGCCTATGGGCCGACCCACGAAGTCTTTACCGAGCAAAACCTGATGGCGGCCTTCGGTGGGGTGCTGCGCGAGTTTCAGGTCGAGCGCTCAACCGTGCAGAAGCACGATGGCCGCATGGTGCGCATTGTCTCAGATGACGAGCGCCCATTGGTTTTCGGTAAGGACGGCCACCTCGAATACCTCGATCGCGAGCAGCACGAGGAACTGATCCGCAAACGCCGCGAGGAATATGATGGATGAGTGGACCGAATGGCTGGTTGGGCCGCTGCGCTACGACTACCTCTTGCGTGCACTCTGGGTGAGTGCCCTGATTGGAGTCGTCTGTGGTTTTTTGTCGGCTTTCATCACGCTCAAGGGCTGGTCCCTGATGGGGGATGCGCTGTCGCATGCGGTGGTGCCCGGAGTGTCGCTGGCCTACCTTGTGGGTCTGCCCTTTGCTTTGGGAGCTTTTGTCGCGGGCATGCTGGCAGCGGGGGCGATGTCCTTTGTCAAGGCCAAGAGCCGCATCCGCGAGGATGCGACCATTGGCATTGTCTTCACGGTCTTCTTCGCTGCGGGTTTGCTCCTGATCTCCCTGTTTCCCGCTCAGGTGGATCTTAAGACCATTTTGCTCGGAAACATGCTGGGTATATCCGACAGCGATATCCTTCAGTTGGTGCTCATCAGTGTGATCACCCTACTGGTGCTCACCCTGAAGTGGAGAGACCTCATGCTCTACTGTTTTGATGAGCGCCAGGTGCGCGCCCTGGGTCTCAGCCCCAGATTTTTGCACCTGACGCTGATGACCCTTCTTGCTGCCACCTCGGTTGCCGCGCTGCAGGCGGTTGGAGCCTGTCTGGTGGTGGCTATGCTGGTTACTCCCGGTGCGACCGCCTATCAGCTTACGGACCGTTTCGGGCGCATGATATGCATCGCCATGGGCATCGGTTTGGTCAGTTCGGTGGTGGGAACCTACGGCAGTTATTGGTTCAACGGCGCCACCGGAGGTTGTATCGTGACTCTGCAGACCCTGCTCTTTCTGGCAGTCTTCCTGTTTGCGCCCAAGCAGGGTCATCTCACTCGGCGCTGGCGCCACCTGCGCCACGCATCCCGAAAGGAGTTTAACACGTGATCGCGCTCCTCGATATGTTGCAGTTTGGCTTCGCCCGCGATGCGATCTGGGTGGGCTCGATGGTAGCCGCCGTGTGTGCGGTGCTCTCCTGCTTTCTGGTACTCAAGGGTTGGTCCCTGATGGGGGATGCGGTGGCTCATGCGGTGTTGCCCGGTATTGTGCTGGCCTATATCGCGGGGATTCCGCTGGCGGTGGGGGCTTTTGTTGCGGGTTTGATCTGTTCGACGGGCACCGGTTACATTCGTCAGCACAGCCGGGTCAAGGAGGACACAGTGATGGGCGTCGTCTTCACCGGGATGTTTGCCTTCGGCCTGATTCTCTTCAGTCGTACCCCCAGTGAGTTGCACCTCGATCACATCCTGGTGGGCAACATTTTGGGCATCACTTCCAGTCAGTTTGCGCAAACCATGTGGCTGGGTGGAGCTGTGCTGCTGGTCACCCTGATCATGCGCCGCGACCTTCTGCTGATTTGTTTCGATCCCATGCAAGCCCGGGTGATGGCCCTGCACGACCGGCTGTTGGGGCTGCTGTTGCTCTGCCTGCTTTCATTGGCTATTGTGGCCTCACTCCAGGCGGTTGGTATTATCCTGGTGGTGGCGATGCTGGTGACGCCGGGCAGTGTCGGTTACTTGTGGAGCGACCGCTTTGATCGCATGATACTTATCGCAGTGGGCTCAGCACTGGTCTCCACCTGGCTGGGAATCTGGATCAGCTTTCAGTTGGGCATCAGTTTTGGCGCACGAGCCTCGACGGCTGCCTGCATCGTGCTGATGCAGGGCTTGTTCTTTGCGATCTCCTTGCTGTTCGCGCCCAAATACGGATTATTGGCCAGAGCTATCTGAATCATACAGGCGCTTCAGCGCGCTCGGGTACCGTTGAGGCGGCGGTTCAAGTCAATGGAGCGGCCAAGCGCCCGTAACACATCCAGCAGGTGTCGCTGGCAAGAGGCTGCTTTGCGGCATGCAGCGAGCTGGTCGGCATGGCGCATGATGTATTTGCCGACCAGGCGATGGTGTTCGGTCATTTCCTTTTCTAGCGCACTGCGCTCACTGAGCAGGCGGGCGACTTCCTTGTTGGTCTTGTTGAGCTCTGGCGAAGTCTTGTCCTCTGCCTTGCTGAGTGACTTGAGTTGCTCGCGGCCTTCCTTCAAATTCTTGCTGAGCTGCTCATGATGCTCAGCCAGACGGCACAGGTGTTGATAGCTCTCAGCGAGTGCATCGATCTTTCCAACCTCTCTCCAAGTCAATTTTCCCAGTTCGACCTCCCCTTGGCGCAAGAGGTGCTTTTCGCTGATAATGTCACTGTTGCGCTGACCCTTCGGGTTGATCCCGAAGGCTTTGCCGATGCGTTGGAGGATATAGCGCGTGTAGGTCAAGGGTAGGCGGGCTATTTGGCGATGATCTTGGCGAGTTTGGCGATGATGGTTGGATCTTCGAGGGTGGTCACATTACCGGTGACCTTGCCGGTGTTGACCAACTCCTTGAGCAGGCGGCGCATGATTTTTCCGGAGCGGGTCTTGGGTAGGCCGGGAGCGAAGTGAAGGTCGTCGGGCTTGGCAATCGCACCAATGATCTTGCCGACGTGGTTGCGCAGTTCCTGACGCAGTTGCTCGGATTCCCTGTGCTTGCCCTTGAGGATGACGAAACAGGCCACAGCCTGGCCCTTTAACTCATGGGGTCTGCCAATGACTGCGGCTTCGGCTACGGCGGGGTGGGCGACCAGTGCGCTTTCGATTTCGGCAGTGCCAAGGCGGTGGCCCGAGACATTGAGCACGTCGTCGAGACGGCCGATGATCCAGAAGTTGCCATCACGATCACGGCGGGCTCCGTCGCCGGCGGTGTACATGCCCTTGTAGTCCATCCAGTAGGTCTTCTTGAAGCGCTTCTTGTCGCCGTAAATGCTGCGAATCATGGAAGGCCAAGGCTTGCGGATGACCAGGCGTCCATCCTCGTTGGCTTTGCACTCCTTGCCCTGCTCATCGAGAATGGCGGCATCCACCCCGAAGAAGGGTAGGGTGGCGGTGCCAGGCTTGCAGGGAGTCGCCCCCGGCATGGGCGAAATCATGATGGCACCCGTTTCGGTTTGCCACCAGGTGTCGACGATGGGGCAGCGTCCACCACCGATGACCTTGTGGTACCAGTTCCAGGCTTCGGGGTTGATGGGCTCGCCGACCGAGCCGAGCAGACGAAGTTTGGAGAGGTCGTGCTTCTTGACCAAATCATCGCCGGCCTTGATGAAGGCCCGGATGGCGGTGGGTGCGGTGTAGAAGATGGTCACGCCGTGGTCTTCGCAAATTTGCCAGAAGCGGCTGAAGTCCGGGAAATTGGGGGCGCCCTCATACATCACCTGGGTGGCACCATTGGCGAGCGGGCCGTAGATGATGTAAGAGTGACCGGTGATCCAGCCGATGTCGGCGGTGCACCAGTAGACATCCTCATCGCGCATGTCGAAGATATACTTGCAGGTGGTGTAGGTGCCGGTGAGGTAGCCGCCGGAGGTATGGAGAATACCCTTGGGTTTTCCGGTGGAACCGGATGTGTAGAGCAGGAAGAGAGGGTGCTCGGAGTCGAAGCCCTTGGGACTGTGCAGGGCAGAGACGTCCTTGAGATCATCGTGTAGCCAGCTGTCGCGGTCCTTCTTCATGGTCACATCGTTGCCGGTGCGCTTTGCGACAATCACACGTTCGACCTTCTTGTATTTCTTGAGGGCCTCATCCACCACTGGCTTGAGGGCGACGACCTTGCCTCGACGCCAACCGCCGTCTGCGGTGATCACAGTGGTGGCACCTGAGTCTTCGAGGCGGTCGACGATGGCGTCGGAAGCAAATCCACCGAAGACCACGTTATGAACGGCTCCGATGCGCGCGCATGCAAGCATCGCGTAGGCAGCCTCGGGAATCATCGGCATGTAAATGAGCACCCGGTCGCCGGACTTCACACCCTTTTTTTCGAGTACGTTGGCCACCCTGCTGACCTCGCGCTTGAGTTGGGCGTAGGTGATCACCTGCTTGTCGCCGGGCTCGCCCTCCCAGATGATGGCTGCTTTGTTGGCGCGCGGGCCGTCGGCATGGCGGTCGACGCAATTCTCGCAGACATTGAGCTTGCCACCGACAAACCACTTGGCGTCCGGAGCCTTCCAGTCGAGCACCTTCTTCCACTTCTTCTGCCAGCTGAGTTCACCGGCTTCGCGGGCCCAGAACTTGGAAGGGGAATCGATGGATTCCTTGTAGAGTTTCCTGTAGGCTTTCATCGAGGGGATGCGCGCCTTCGTGGAGAATTCCCTGCTGGGCATGTGAGCGGTCTCAGCAGGTTTGGCGTCGGACTTCCTCTTTTTCTTGTCTTTCTTGGAGCTCATGATGGGTTCAAGCGAATGGGTTAGGAGCGTTGGAATTGGGTCTGGCGCGAGTCAAGCTAATCAGCCAGCAACCGCGGGGCAAGTCACCAAGGTCCTTCAGCGCGGTCTTTTTTTTCCGGGGCGCTTGCTCACCGGTGCATGGGCTTTGCGCAGCAGCATGCCAATTTCTTCTTCGGTCAAATCCGCCCACTGGCCACATTCCAATTCTCCCAGCCAGAGCTCTCCAATGCGAACCCTCAGGAGGCGTTGCACCTGATAGCCCAGAGCCTTGAGCATGACGCGGATCTGTCGCTTGGCTCCTTGTTTGAGTACCATTTTGAGGCGACGTGCGGAAAGCCGCTCGACCTCCTTTGCTATCAGTTTGCCCTCCTCGGTGTAGATGCCCTCGGTAAGTTGTGCGAGGTGAGCCTTCTCGATGGCCTGATTGATGGTCACCAGATACTCCTTCTCGATCTCACGTGAAGGATGCAAGAGAGTTTGGGAAAGGTTGCCATCGTTGGTAAGAATGAGCAGGCCTTCGGAGTCGCGGTCTAGACGGCCGACGTGGTGCAAATCGTGCATCGAGTCGGCAAGGAGCTTGTAAATGGTGTCGCGGCCGAGTTCGTCATCGCGGCTGCAGACTAGCCCACGTGGTTTGTGCATAGCGATGACGCGCTGGCGGCGTGCCTGCATGCGCTTGCCATCCAGGCGCACGTGGTCGTTAGGCCCCACTCTGGTGGCGAGTTCACTTACCGGTGATCCGTTGATTTCAACACGGCCCTCGCGGATCAGCTTATCGCATTGGCGGCGCGAACCCACGCCGCATGAGGCGAGGAACTTGTTGAGGCGGACAGTGTCTGATGAACTCATGGATCAGGGATCAAAAAAGGCGCACATCCGCTTGGAGGCGCGCCTTTGTGGAGTGGGTGCGGGGTGGAGATCAGTCCTCGTGCTTGGTCTTGGCGAGACCAATGGGTGACTTGTCATTCTTCCACTCGCCGCGTTCCTTGAGTAGTTTGACGCGCTCGAAACGCTTCAGGACGGAACGCTTGCCGCCGACTTTGGTGTTGTTTTTGAGGCTGTTGTGCTTGGACATGGCTACGGAGAGTTGGGGGTTCTCAGGGATGGCGATCAAAGCCGCGGGGGCGGGAAACTAGGAGCCGCCGAGGACACTGGCAATGCGAAAAAGCCAATTTTGGTAAAAATCTCGATTGCGTAGCGGCGGTTATCCCCCCTTCGCCTTAAAGGCCTCAGATGACAAGAGGGTGATGATCCGTCCCTCATGGTTGCCGGTGCATGGTCGTAACCGGCACTTTATTAAAGGAGAGGGCGCCTGTTGTGACATCAATCAACCATGCCGTGACATCGGATGTTGCTGCAAATAGTTGTCATTTGCGAAGGCCTCCAAAACAAACCGGCAACCCAGGTAAGCCACAGACAACTCTTGGTGGGGGTCTGCGAGGCGGGCGAGACATCGCATCGCCCGAGAGTCGGGAGAGGGTGCAAGCAGAGATTTTCTCCCGCGCTTACCTGCGCCTGCGGGACAACACGAAGCCTCCGAGACCGAACATCAGGAGAACAGACGGCTCTGGAATGGTGTAATTAAGAAACAGGCTCGTGCCTACTTGGCCGATTGCCCAGTCTCCGCCCTGCGTCCAGTTGCTGGTATCGATGGTAAAGTCGCTCTGATCGTATCCTGTGATCCCTCCATCTGTGCGAAGAATCTCGAATGATTGATTGCTGCTATCGAAATTTGTGAGGCTGAATTCAGTAACTTCGATAATAAACTCATTACCCGGGCCAGCTGTGATATTCAAGGTAGGGTCGGTTGCGCCATCTGTGATATCAATCAAATCCCAGCCGGTCAGGGAGCCTGCGGTTCCATTCCAGTCTTGAATTTCCCACTGGTAAATGCCCCCGGGCGCCCAAGTTTGATCACCGGTGTAGGTGGTGGTTCCCGGACTGTTTCCCGGGGCCAGAATCGCGCCGCCAGCGACTGTGATAGCACCTGATACTGTCCCGGTACCGGTGATTTTCTGTTGTGAATTCAAGGCAAAACCACCCTTGGCAGAGACATCGAAAGTAGCACCTCCGGCCACGTTGATTTCGGTGCTGGCAAGAGAGCCGGTTGAGCTGAGGGTGACGACTCCGCCTTGAATATCCGTTTTCCCAGTAAACGTATTGGCTTTCGTCAGAATAAGGTTGCCATTGCCTGTCTTGATCAGGCTCGCGCCACCGACATCATCTCGAATGACACCATTCATCTGCCATTTTAACCCGGAGTGACCCAAGGTAACATCTATGGTGCGAGCGGCACCGTTGAGGTCCAGAATATTGCTGAAATTGCCTGTGCCACCTCCGCTTGTCCTGGTGTTGCCCAGCAGGAAAGTTCCCGGATCAAACACGTCGCTACCCCATTGCACTACGGAGCTGGCACTGCCAAACGTGACTGTCAGATTGTTATTGTAATTAAAACCTGCCGATGTCCCCCCAGTGAGTTGAAACTGGCCAGCCCCGGTGCCGAGCGTGCGTTTTAAATTGGCATTGTAATAACCCTGATAGATGGCTCCGTTGATCTTGAGATTGCCTGGCGCCAAATTGCCGTCATTGGAGTGACTGCCCAGATAGACCCCACTGTTGATCACAGTGTTGCCCGTGAAGGAGTATTGGCCGGAAACTGAACCACGCATGGATAGGGTGCCGGTGCCGTTGTAGATGATGCCACCAGAACCACTGATAAAAGTGGTGTTGCTCGACATTTCAACACTGTCTCCGCTGATTTCCAAGTCATCGTTCAATACAATTGAGTTATTGAATATTGGCGTTCTGGAGCCTCCGTCCGAAATCAGTTGAGCGTTTCCCGATGAAACGTCAAAAATCATCGAACCTCCCGTGCCGTCGTAGAGTCGATATTGGTGACTGTTGTTGCTGTCACCAATCGTCAAGCTGCCTAGCGTCACAGCGGCATTGAGGTTGAGGTTGCGATGATTGGTGATGTTCAAGGAGGTGAGGTCGACCGCAACGTCCACGCCATTGGGGTATTCGCTGGCATTGTTCCAGTTGGCGGCGTTGTTCCAATCGCCGTTGTTGTTGAGATTCCATTGGTTGGCATCCGTATCTGTAGATGTCACCAGCAGGATGGTGGCAGTAAGCATTGAAGCCGATTGACACGTGTTTGAGCTGATTTTTTTCACGGTTAGAGAGATAAATTGGCGGGCTGCTGGATCGGTTTTTTTAAAAAAACCGAACGAGGGTGAGATGAAGAAAAAAAAAGTCAATTTTTTTGTATCCAAAGCCCACATTGGCAGTTTGCCGAATTAAGCCCGTATTTGGAGAACCCCGGGTTTGCTCCTGAAGTTGGCCTCTGGACCAGCGTAGTAGCTGAAATTGTCGGACCCGGCTGACAACCGTTATTTCACGCCAACCATAAGTTCTTCCAAAGCGGGCGATTCCCCTATGGGCATCAATGGACCCAGCTCAAAAGTGGCGTATGGGTGACCCCGTGTCGTCACAGCATGACCGCCGATCATCAGGGCGGGAAGCACACACTGCGCCACGTGCTCGGCAATTGTGGTCAGCAAACCCTGCACAGCTGAATCAAAGGGTATGGGTGCATCAACCACGACGCTATGCTAGAATTCTGGGGCAGCCACCGTGGAATTATCGCGCTCTTCAGCCTTGGTGCGCAGGATACGATCGGCGATTTCACGGGTCATCTCACTCAGGAGCAGCCACAGGTGAGAGCCTTCGCGGTAATCGGCGGGGGCGATATGTTTGACCCGCGCGGCGTGGCTGGAGAGTTGGTAACACTTGCGAAAGGAGCGTCCGCTCTCGTCTTCGGGGTTGTAGACGGCAATGGCGTGGCCACCGTTGCGGTTCATCACCGTGAAGCAAGGCACGTCGGTGGGGCCATCGCCCACGTAAATCATATTATCAAAGGGAATCGGTCGCTGGTCATGGGGCATGTGGTCGTTGACGTCCTGATCGTAGGCGAGCATGCCCTTGTTGATGCGAAACAGGAATTGGGTCTTGGTGGTGTGGGAAATGACACGCTTGGGAAAACCGATGCGGCCGTCCTCTTCTTCACTGAACTCGCAACCGAAAATTGCCCTGGTGTGAGGCTTGAGTATTGAGCCGTCGAGCAGGGCTTTGAGTCCCGAAGAAATGATGTAGTGCTCAACGCTGATGCCGGCCATTTCGTGTTCCGGTTTGAGCACCGTTGCTGGCAGAGCCTCAAAGAGCTCGGGGATACCGGGAAAGAAGTTTAGGCCAGCCCCGAGCTCCGTCAGGCGCTGGTTGGTCACACCGTCCATCTGCAGTGTGTCTAGAAGGCACTTCATGTAGGCCAGCTCACCGTCCCATTTCTGATTGCTGACCAGCGCATTGCAGCGCTTCCAGAAGGGGCCGGCATCAATCCCAAATTCGGGAAATAGGACATCATCCTGCATGTAGAGCGGGCTTAGCGTCTGGTCATAGTCGTAGACGAGGGCGATGGTGTTCTGCTGGGCGGCCATGGGTGACTGGGCTGTGTTGGGGTTTTTACGGCGTGGCTTTGAGAGACGGTGGATCTCTGGCGCGAGGCCCTGCAAAAGAATGGATGAATGAGCACGAATGAACAAGGACGCAGCGATTTGATCTACCAGTCTGCTGCATTCGACAAAGGCATGGCCTATTTTTCGCGTTTTTGAGCCCACGCAAGACTTCATAGGGTGATTGGTATGGTGCGCCGCTGATCCTTGGCTTCAAAGGTTTGAAATCGCTGCTTGCCAGAGCCACGCGCCGCCCCTGACTCTGTCGCAACGCCGTGAAACGCTTTCTTCCTCTCTACCGACACCTGCTCATGGTAAAGTGGCCCTTCTTGCTAGGGGTGCTGGCCGGTTTTGTCTACGCAGTTTCCAGCGGAGCGGGACTGCCGATGATGCTCAATACGGTGATTCCCATTCTTTTCGAGGCTGAGGCTGAGGTTACGGATTCCAACGCTTTCACACGCTTCGTTCAGGGCTTGCTCGGAGAGGTGCCCCGCGAACAGTTGATATTCTTCACCTGCCTGCTGATCCCCCTGGTGATGCTGCTGCGTTCGGGTGCAGCCTTTGCCAACGCTTACCTCATTCAGTTGAGTGGTCACCGGGTTCTCGAGGAGTTGCGCGCGGACATGTTTAGCAAGCTCCAATCCCTGCCCCTGGCCTTCTACAAGAAAAACCGCGCTGGCGATCTGCTGTCCCGTCTGATGGGGGATACCCAGCAACTGCGCATGGTGCTGGTGAATTGCTCCAGTGATCTGATCAAACAGCCGGCCACTCTGGTGGCGGCTCTCGGCGTGCTGGTCTACATGTCAATTGCCAGCCATAGTTTCTTTATCGCCCTCATCTCCATGCTGAGTGTGCCCCTCTGTGTGGCATGCATCCGATATGCCAGCAAGCGGTTGGGTGAGCGTGCCAAGGCCCTACAGGGCCAGACGGGCGACTTGTCCGCGACCCTGACCGAGAGCCTGCAGTCACCTCTTGAAATCCGTGCCTACAACCTGGAAGAGCGTCAAATGAGGGCCTTTCGCGAGAAGGTTCACGAAATCTTCCGCCTGTCGCTCAAGATCACCAAGTATCGCCAGTTCATTTCTCCCTCCGTGGAGTTCGTGGCCGCATTGGGTTTTGCGTTGGCGCTCTATGCAGGGGTCAAATCCGGCATGACCTACCGAGAATTCGCCGTCCTTGGCATGGCGCTCTTTATGTCTTATGAGCCGATCAAGAAGCTTGGAATGGTGGTCAGCATGTTACGTCAGGGAGAAGCCTCGCTGGAGCGCATGGAATACGTGCTCAACGAACCGGACCACTTGCCGGATCCCCAAAAACCCGAGCCGGCAGAGCCACCTAAGCGCTCCATTCGTCTCGAAAATCTCTCCTTTGCCTATGAGAAAGAGGCCGTGCTCAGTGAGGTGAACGTGGATATTCCAGTGGGCCAGGTCGTGGCTTTGATCGGCCCTAGTGGCGCGGGCAAAAGCACCTTCGCCAGCCTGCTGCCCCGCTTTTACGACCCTCAAGAGGGCAGCATCAGCTGGGATGGGACCGATCTGCGGCAATTCAGGAAAGCCGATTTGCGCCGCCGCATCGCAGTGGTGCCGCAGATGCCGGCCCTGTTTGCAGGAACGGTTTCAGATAACATTCAACTCGGTCGCCTCGATGCCACCCAGAGCGAAATCGAGGCGGCTGCCAAGCGGGCGCATGCCGACGCCTTTATCCGTGCAATGCCCGATGGCTATGACACGTTGGTCGGAGAGCGTGGCGACAAGCTTTCCGGTGGCCAGCGTCAGCGCATTGCAATCGCGCGCGCTTTCCTGCGCGATGCGCCCATCCTGATTCTTGACGAGGCGACCAGCGCCTTGGATGCCGAAAGTGAGGCCGGCGTGCAGCAGGCCTTGGCCGACCTCGTGAAAGGGCGCACCACCTTCATCATTGCACACCGCTTCTCCACCATCTCGATTGCGCAGCGCATTCTGGCCTTTGACAATGGGCGCATCGTTGCGGATGGCACCCACGAGCAACTGCGCGAAACCAGCCCGATTTACCAAGCGATGGCTTCCGGTCACATCATGTAGTTTTGCTGCTAATTTCTGGTTTGGAAGGTGGGTGTTTGTGGCGTATTCACTGTCACTCGCGCGCAAGTTGCCACGCTTCTTGCTGTCTTGGCCGGCAGTTTGACAGCTTCAGTGAAAGTGAGATTGGCGATGGTGTTTGTGGCGGTCGTCTGTTGCTCGGCGGTGTGCCTGCCCATTTCGACTGCGCCCGATGCAATCGCCTGCAGTCGTCGCCAACTCAGTGCTCGAGACCTCCTTATGCCCAACCTCATCGGTGGTGTGATCGTGCCTTTGGTGGTGCTCCGGCCCGAATGGGCGAGCTGAGTCCATTCAACTGTCCGTCCTCTGATCGAGGAATGACTTGCGGCAGAGTTCGGCATATTTGCCGCCCTTGGTCAGCAGTTCGTCGTGGGTTCCTTGCTCGATGACCTCGCCCTTCTCCAGCACATAGATGCGCTGGGCATTCTGGATGGTGGAAAGGCGGTGGGCGATAACGAAAGCAGTGCGATTTTGCATCAGCATATCCAGGGCATCTTGGATCTGGTGCTCGGTTTCCGAGTCGACCGAGGCGGTGGCCTCGTCGAGCAAGAGGATGGGAGCGTTTTTTAGCAGTGCTCGCGCAATGGAGAGACGTTGCTTCTCGCCGCCCGAGAGTTTCACGCCACGCTCGCCGACATTGGTGTCCAACCCCTCGGGCAGGCCTTCGACAAAGTCTCTGGCGTGGGCAGCCTGCAAGGCCTCCCACATTTCCTCGATGGTGGCCTTGCGTTTGGCGAGCATCAGATTCTCGCGCACCGTGCCATTGAAGAGGAAAGGCTCCTGGGTGACATAGCCGAGTTGCTCGCGCAGTGAGGACTTGGTCAGCTCCGAGATGTCAATGCCGTCAATGGTGATGCAGCCGGAAGTGACCTCGTAGAAGCGATTGAGTAGCGAGAGGATGGTAGACTTGCCGGCACCCGTGGTGCCCACTAGAGCGATGGTTTCGCCGGGCCTGGCTTCCAGGTCGACGTGACGGAGGGTGGGTTGCTTTTCGTAGGCAAAGCTGACATTCTCGAAACGGACGTGCGCGTGAATCCCCTCGGGCAGCATCTTGCCGCTGGCGGCGTTGGGCTCATCCTCGGAGTCGATAATCTCGAACACCCGGTCACCGGCCGCGCGCGATGAGAAGATCATCTGGTTGAGTTGACGCAACTTGGTAACCGGCTCGTAGAACAGCGAGAGTAGCAGGAAGAATGCGAATAACTCTCCCGCAGTCATGTGATCCTGTGGGTTGGCTCCCGGCGCCATTCCGGCGATGACCTCGCGGCCGCCGAAATACAGGACCAACACGTAGCCGAGCATGCCGGCAAAGGACATGGCGGGGTTGTAAACCGCCCACCACTTCATCAGGTGCAGGGTGGCCTTGCGCACGCCATGCGAGAGCCGGTTGAAGTTGCGGTGTTCCTCGCCTTCGGCAGCGTATGATTTGATCTGGCGGATGCCTGCGATGTTGTCGTGAAGCAGTGAGTTGAGTGCCGAAGTGGCGTTGCGCTCCGCCTTGTGACGGTGGCGCGCGTCCTTGGAATAGATCCAGGCGCCAGTGATGAGGATGGGTATGGGCAGCGTAGCCCACAGCGCGACCTCCCAATTGGTGAGATACATGTAAAGGCCCACGGCCAGCAACTGGATGGAGGCAACAAGTCCGAGTTCAATACCGTCGATGAGAACGCGCTCCATGGAGGTGACATCCTCGACAACACGGGTCATGATGTCGCCTGTACGACGGCGATCGAACCATGGTAAGGGCAGGCGCTGGATCTTGCGGTAGAGGTCGGATCGGATGTCGTAGATAACGTTTTGCTCGAAGTGGTTGTTGACGAAAATTCGTGCACAGTTGAGCCCGTCTTTGATGAAGAAGCTGCCCAGGCCCAGTAGCACCCAGAGCAGCAACTCGCCGTGGCGCTCTGGATCGGGAATGATTTTGTCGATCACCAAGCTGGTGATCGAGGGAAAGAAAATGACGGAGACCGCCATCAGTGTCGCGCAGATGAACTGAGCGGTCGCCAAGCCGGGGTAGCGGCGCAGGTAGGCGAAGACGCGGAAGACGGAGTTCATGGTGCAAGTTGCGAGGCGCGGCAGACCGTTGTCACGGAAGTCGACTTTGTAAAGAGGCCTTCAAGCTAATTATTTTACTTACCTTAATCAATCGCCTAGGGTGATGCGCATGAAATGCGCTTTGCTTCATCTGTCGGGTTTTTGCCTGCTGCTGTGCTTGGCGCCTTCCTGCTCCAATCAGGTTTGGGCCAATCACCGGGTGACCTACAGGTTCGACCACGGCAGGACCGCGCTTTACAAAGATGGCAAGGCCTATGCGCCGCGCAACGCACCCATACCGGTCAAGCGCGCCATTGCGGCGGGCAACCGGCTGCAGAACAAGCCCTACAAGTGGGGTGGGGGACATCGCCGCCTTGATGATACAGGCTATGATTGTTCCGGTGCCGTTTCCTATGTCCTGCGTGAAGCGGGACTCCTTCGGACCAATCTGGTCTCCAAGGGCTTCTTCGCGTATGGTGAACCCGGTCACGGAAAGTGGATCACCGTATACGTGCGCAAGGGCCACGTCTTTATCGTGGTTGCAGGCTTGCGGCTGGACACGGGTGGCGGCAGCCGCAGCGGGCCGCGCTGGAAGCCGGAGTCTCGCTCGGCCAAGGGCCATGCAATGCGCCACCCGCGTGGGTTTTGATCCAGGCGCTTGACGAAAGATATCATTCTGGTCTGCGGTATTCCCCATGTCTATTTCTGACGCTCACCCGCGCATGAGAATTCAATGCTTCCTATCCATCTTACTGTTTTTCGCCTTCACTCATCCGCTGTTCGCAGACAAGTGGATTTCGCTCTTTAATGGGGAGGACATCAAGGATTGGACCGCGAAGTTCACCAATCAGCCTGTAGGCAAGAACCCGGGGCGGGTGTTCCGGGTGGAGGATGGCAAGCTCAAGGTCAGCTACGACGATACCGCCGAATTCAACGGCTTCGGCCACCTCTTCTACAAGACCCCCTTCAGCCACTACCGCATCCGTGCCGAGTTGCGCTTCACTGGAGAGCAACTCAGGGGCGGGCCTGGCTGGGCCTATCGCAACAATGGGCTGATGCTGCATTGCCAACCGCCCGAGACCATGGCGCTGGGACAGAATTTCCCTACATCCATTGAAGTGCAAGTCTGGGGCAACAAGCCCTCCATGGGCGAGAAATTTGGCAACCGCCACATGGGTAACCTCTACACGCCCGGCACCAAGGTGCTTATCAAGGGTGATGAAGTGGAGAACACGGACTCGAGCTCGCCGCTGTACTCCGGCCTCAATTGGGTCACAGTAGAGGCCGAGGTGCGGGGTAGCGAAGAAATCATCCATTACGTCAATGGTGAGGAGGTGCTGCGCTACCAGAGCCCGCAGCTCGACAATGGCAAGCCGCTGGGTAGTGGCTACATTGCCATCCAGGCCGAGAGCCATCC
>JAURCU010000001.1 GCA_030828305.1 Luteolibacter sp. | reverse complement strand
CAGGGCTTGCACTTTTGCGGGTGACTGCGTCGCCACACCGTCGTCTGCGTGGTGCTTTCTCGCGAAAGTGAGTTGCTGATTTGCAATTTGATGGCAGTCTGCATATTGATCATTCTCAATGCCCACCATGACCACATCCATTCGCGCCGCTATCATCTCAGGACTTTTGCTGATTGTCTGGTCTGTCGCCACCTACTATCTGTCAGGAGGCACAAGTTATACCGCCTTCATTCCTGCTGGCTTTGGGCTACTGATTGCGATTTGTGGTGCGATTGCCATTAATGGGTCGGCCCGCAGGCATGCCATGCATGTGGCGACCTTGGTCGGATTGCTCGGGCTTTTGGGTGGCTTTGGAATGGGCCTCAAAAAGGTGATCAGTGCCCCGGACTTGGCTGCCTACAGCCAGCTCTTCCTTGGCATGGTCTGCCTGTTGTTTCTTATCATCTGCGTCCGTTCCTTTATCGCGGCGCGGCGCGGGGCCTAGTTTGTTGGCTGGGCTTGGCAGGTCGTGGCTGAGTCTTGAGCTCTGGAGATTTAATGGCCCCACTCTCTATCATTCACACCAGATATGGTGGTCGGGGCTCCTAGTAGCCACAATTGCCTTATTTTTGTTCACTCGAACAGCTTTTTAGACTTGCCAATGCTGTTCATATGATCAATTTTCTGCCCCATCACTAACCACTACCCATGATCTCCATGCCTTCCAAAACCACCTCTGAACCAACGGACAAGCAACTCGATAAGGTTGCTGATAAGACTGCCGACAAAACAAACGACAAACTGACCGACAAGCAACTAGATGCACGCAATCGCAACCTGGATCTTGCAATTTCCCAAATCCAAAAGGAATTCGGTGAAGCCGCCATCATGCGTCTCGGTGATGATTCCTGTGTCGATGTCGACGTCATCCCCACCGGCAATCTCCTGATCGACCGCGCCCTTGGCGTTGGTGGTTTCCCCCGTGGCCGAATTGTTGAAGTTTACGGCCCGGAGTCCTCGGGCAAGACCACCCTCACTCTCACTGCCATCGCTCAGGCCCAGAAGAGGGGTGGGCTGGCTGCTTTCATTGACGTCGAGCACGCCCTTGATCCCGGTTATGCCCGCAAGTTGGGAGTAAATCTGGACGATCTGCTGATCTCGCAGCCGAACTCTGGTGAGGAAGCCCTGCAAATCTGCGAAGCCCTGGTGCGCTCCAATGCGATCGATATCATTGTCCTCGACTCGGTAGCCGCACTGGTGACCAAGCAAGAGCTCGATGGTGAAATTGGTGACTCCACCGTGGGCGCGCAAGCCCGTTTGATGAGTGCCGCCATGCGCAAACTCACTGCTCTGATTTCCAAGGCACGGACCTGCTGCATTTTCACTAACCAAATACGCGAGAAGATCGGCGTGATGTTTGGCAATCCAGAAACCACTCCTGGTGGGCGCGCGCTTAAGTTCTTCGCGTCAGTACGCGTTGACATCCGCCGCATTGGCCAGATCAAGTCGACTGACGGCACGGTGACGGGCAACCGGACAAAGATCAAGGTGGTCAAAAATAAGGTGGCCCCTCCCTTTACTGAAGCCGAGTTCGAGATCGTTTACAACGAGGGCATCTCATCCACTGGCTCACTGCTGGATCTCGCGCTTGAGATGGACCTCGTGCAAAAACGTGGCTCCTGGTTCTCCTACAATGGCAATCAGCTCGCCCAAGGGCGGGATGCCTGCAAGGAGGTGATCAAGTCCGACGAAGCATTGTATGCGGAGCTCGAAGAGAAGGTGCTCGCCGGTCTCAATGAGGCCAAGAACAAATAGGACTTGGCAAGTGAACATGTGGTAGTCTCGCCACTCGTGGTGGTCGTATGGAGCTGTGATGATTCACGCTCTTAAAGGTAGCGTCCTGATCGGACGCTGCCTTCTTGCTTTGAGGCAAGTGATGCAGAGGGATTGCAACTCTTTGGTCAGGTGCGCCTTTTTTCTCACATAATGATATATAAATAGTGTTTGCTGGCACAAAAATCGCTTTGCATGCTTCGTGTCTTTGGGTTCTATGGCTTCGCTACCCCCCCCATGCACACAACAAAGCAAATAATGATTAAATGGAAATGAAGCGTAATGCAGTGGCCGCCAATGGTGGTGGGAAATTTGAAGAGGGGAATGCACTTAGCGTTTCCATAGATGAACAAGATCTATCGACCTTGGTTGATATGGCGGCAATGGCCTGCAGCGAGGTCTGTGATGGAGAAGCGGTGAGTAATGATGGATTTCGTCGATCGATAGACAATCTGGCGCAGTCCATCTTCAAGCAGGCATTCGATCTGGGTGGTGCTGATGCAGCATGGAAAGATCCTGACGGCATATCCTATGAACATCCAACTTTCGGCGAATCGGCAGGTGAGGCATGGGAAGCCGTGCAAGAAGCTCGCAAGGAGCGCTTTGAGATGGACCTCGTTGAAATCATGGCCGATGCCCTGTATGAGCGCAGTCGACGTGATCTGGAATCTTCGTCACTCAATCGGGATCATTATGAACACCTGTGCCAGGACCTAATTGAAGCACATGGACCCAAATACATGGTCATGGCCTTGATGTCATGATGTGCCTTCCCGGGTTTCAGAAAACTCGTAGCGTAACGCGGAGAGACAGAAAATGGTGGCGGTCTCCACACGCAAGACAATGTCACCAAGGCTGATGGGCTGAAATCCTGCCGCGATGGCAGAGGCGGTTTCAGCCACAGAAAAATCGCCTTCAGGACCAACCAATAGCGAGCAAGTCGCCACCGCTTCATGGTCGCGCACGACCTTGCGCATGGGGCGGGCACCCTCGGCCAACGAGGCGATCATTCGGAGTTCGCCCTCGGGATGCGATTCGAGCCAATCGACGAAATTCCTGGGTTCTGCGATGTGAGGCAGGGTGTCCTGCCCACACTGTTTACAAGCCTCCAATGCAATGCGTCTCCACTTGTCTACCTTGCGATCAGCGGGTTGAACGACTGTATGCGAGGTGATGAGTGGCTGAATCCGGGATACTCCGAGTTCAACCGCCTTCTGGACGATAAGTTCCATGTTTTTGCCCTTGGGGATGGCTTGAGCCAGGGTAACTCGTGGTAGGCTTGGTGAGCTGGTGAGAGATTCTCCCAGCTGAAGCGTCACCCGATCACGGCTGACCTCATGCACCCATGCCTGAGCACGACGACCCGCACCATCGAAGACAGTGATCTGAGCACCGCATTTGATGCGCAATACCTGAGCGAGGTGCTTTGCCTCATCTCCAGTCAACTCAGCAAGATTCCACTGATCGGGCGACAGAAGAAAACGTGCCATGCATCAAATATCAAAGAAACGCTTGGCCTTGTCGAGGAAGCCCTCGCGCATGGGTGAATTCTTGTCGCCGAGGGTTTCGGCAAACTCGCGCAGCTTGTCTTCCTGTTTGCCGTTGAGTTTGGTGGGCACTTCGACTTGCACTGTCACGTGGAGATCGCCCTTGCGCTCCTTGTTCGCTAGGCTGGGCATCCCCTTGTCACGAAGGCGGAAGGTGGTGCTGCTTTGAGTGCCCTTGGGTATCTTGATCGATGACTGACCCTGCAGAGTGGGCACCTTGAGTTCGCCACCCAGAGCGGCGACTGCGAAGGGGAGGGGGACTTCGCAGTGTAAATCACTGCCATCGCGCTCAAAGACATCGTGCTGGGCAACATGAAGAAAGACATAGAGATCACCGGAAGTGCCGCCACGGACTCCGGAGTCACCATTGCCTGATGAACGCAGCCGGGTGCCGCTATCCACCCCTGCGGGAATACGCAGCTTGATGCGGCTGTCACGCTCGACGCGACCATCTCCACGGCAAACATCGCAAGGGTTTTCGATTTTTTCGCCAGCTCCCCGGCATTCTGTACAGGTGGTCTGCTGGATGAAGATGCCGGCTTGTCGGGCCACCACGCCGTGTCCTCCGCATGCAGGGCAAGTTTTCACGCCGCCTGAACTCTTGCTACCGCTGGACTTGCAGCTGTCACACGGGACATTGCGCTCGATTTCGAGCTCTTTTTCGACACCCTTTGCGGCCTCCTCGAGTGAAATCTCCAGATCATAGCGAAGGTCGCTGCCCCGCTGCTTGCCGTCGCGTTTGCGGCGGCCACCACCTCCAAAGATATCTTCAAAGCCACCTCCAAAGGAACCCCCGAAGATCTGAGAGAAAATATCCATCGGGTCGTGGAAGCCGCCACCGCCGCTTCCACCCGGGCCACTGAAGGCGGAATGACCATAACGATCATAGGCGGCGCGCTTGTCTGGGTCACTGAGGGCCTCATAGGCCTCACCGAGTTCCTTGAACTTGTCCTCGGCTACTTTGTCACCGGGGTTTTTATCCGGGTGATACTCTACGGCAAGTTTGCGGTAGGCCTTCTTGATGGTGGCCGCATCGGCATCGCGTCCGACACCGAGAATCTCGTAATAATCGCGTTTATCGGCCATAACTCAGGAATCTGTGTTTTTGGGTGCCTGCATTTGATTATCCGCACCTGCAGCCGCTTCGGTCGTCCGCGAGGGCTCTTGCGTGGCCGAACCTTCGTTCTTGGGAAGCTGAGAAACCACGACGCTGGCAGGTCGCAGCAGGCGATCCTGAAGCTTGTATCCTTTGCGGCTAACCTTGAGAACGCGGCCCTCCTCACCTTTGCTGCAGCTCTCTTGGGATACTGCGTCGTGAAGATTGGGGTCAAACAGGCCATCGGTGGGCACTTCTTCCACTCCTTGGGCGCTGAGAAATTCCTGAAGTTGTTTGCGCACCATATCCATGCCGACATAGATCATCGAGGAGCTATCTTCGGCGGCGGCTTGCATGCCCATTTCGAAATTATCGATCACTGGCAGTAGCTCCTCGAGCAGGCGCGCGTTGGCATAGCGCACGGCGTCCTCGCGCTCGCGCGACGTGCGTTTGCGCAGGTTTTCCATCTCAGCGGCAGTGCGCAGCGAGATTTCCTTCCATTTGGCAGCTTCATCGAGCTCCTCCTCAGGAGATTCGGAAGCTATATCTGACTGGTTATCAGTCGATTGAACAGATTCAGAGGTGTCATTAGCCTGGTTTTCCTCTGTGGCCTGTTCCTCTTTGGGATCTGGATTGGCTTGCATGGCGGCGGATACGTGTAGTCGCCCGGGCCTTCTCGTCAACCCTGAGAAGCCGCTTCGGGCCTGGATGTGTGAATTTCTTTTTATATGGTTGCGTTAAGCTCTGGAGGTGCGTCATCTGGGCTGCGTAAACCCTTAGTTTGACAGGTTTTTCAAATTTTCAGAGCAAATAGCGATCAGTTGCCGAAAATTTCTTCAAAAATCGTAAAATAGGGCTTGTCACTGGAACATCGGTTCCTATGTTCGCCGCCCCCGCGAGAGCGGACAGCTGTCCCAAATCACAAGCCAGGCAGCGGCTAAACTAGTATTTTATCGGGTCAGCTCCGGAGAACAAGCCAAGCACGAGGTTCCCTCGTCGGCGCTCCGGTTTGCCCCTTTTTCTCAGGACTCAACAAACCAGAACCACGTAGGAAACCATGCCGACCATCAATCAGCTCGTTCGCAAGGGACGCAAAACTCCGGTTGAAAAATCGAAGTCGCCCGCACTCGTGAACTGCCCCCAGCGCCGCGGAGTCTGTCTCCAAGTCATGACCCGCACGCCCAAGAAGCCGAACTCGGCTCTGCGCAAAGTGGCGAAGGTGCGCCTGACCAACGGATTCGAAGTCATCGCCTACATTGGCGGCGAAGGTCACAACCTTCAGGAACACTCCATCGTCCTCGTTCGTGGGGGTCGTGTGAAGGATTTGCCCGGTGTCCGATACCACATTGTCCGTGGTTCGCTCGATACTCTCGGTGTCGATAAGCGTCGCCAAGCTCGTTCCAAGTACGGCGCCAAGCGACCCAAGGAGTCCTAACCCGTTTCCCAACTCTCAACCAATAAGCCACCATGCCACGCCGCAAGCGAGTTTACGAAAAGCCGGATCGCCGCGATCCCCGTTACGACAGCGCCCTCGTTGGTCACCTCATCAGCAAGGTGATGAACGATGGCAAGCGCTCCCTGGCCCAGCGTATTGTCTACGCCGCCATTGATCGCGCCAACGAAGGCACCGACACCGTTGATCCCCTTGAAGTGATCACTCGTGCCATCGAGAACGCCAAGCCACGCGTTGAAGTCAAATCCCGCCGCGTGGGTGGCGCCACGTATCAGGTGCCCCTCGAAGTTGCTCCCGAGCGTTCCGAGTCCCTGGCCATGCGCTGGCTCGTTTCATATGCCCGCGGCCGCCGTGGCACTCCGATGCACGTGGCTCTCGCCAACGAAATCAAGGACGCCGCCAACAATCAGGGTGCAGCTGTTCGCAAACGCGACGACGTTCACAAAATGGCACAGGCAAACCGCGCCTTTGCCCACTTCAGATTCTAAATCCAATCAACCCTGCCCGCCTTAATCGGTGGGCATTGTCGTCTCCACACTCCGTGAATCCAAACAGTCCAGATCGTCAATACGTGCTTGAGCGCACCCGAAATATCGGGATTGCGGCGCACATTGACGCGGGCAAGACGACCCTCACCGAGCGCATCCTATTCTACACGGGGATGATCCACAAAATCGGTGAAGTGCACGATGGTGCTGCCACCACCGACTGGATGGCCCAGGAACGCGAGCGTGGCATCACCATCACCTCCGCCGCCGTCACTTCCGAATGGTGGCAGCACGAAGAGGAGGGCTGCTACAAGCTCTACCCGGACATCAAGCACCGTATCAACATCATCGACACCCCTGGCCACGTGGATTTCACAGCCGAGGTCGAGCGCTCCCTGCGTGTTCTTGATGGCGCTATCGTGGTTTTCTGCGCAGTGGCTGGTGTTCAGCCCCAAACTGAGACTGTCTGGCGCCAAGCCACCAAATACAAGGTTCCCCGCGTGATTTTCGTCAACAAGATGGACCGCACGGGTGCCGACTTCGACAATGTGGTTGTCGAAGTGCGTGAAAAGCTCGGGGCCAACGCCGTGCGGATCCTCATTCCGATTGGCGCCGAGGAAAACCTCAAGGGCCAGATTGACGTGGTTAACCAGAAGGCCATCTACTACTCTGACGATGACGTCTTCGGTTCGACATACGAAATCAAGAATCTCGAGGGTGAGCTGATCGATATTGCCGCCGAAGCTTATGAGGAGCTCGTCAATGCTGTGGCCGATGTGGATGATGAAGTTGCCGAGAAGTTTCTCTCTGAAGAAGAGGTTTCTCGCGAAGATCTCAAGAATGGGCTGCGCCGTGCCACCATCGCAAACAAGATTGTTCCCGTTGCCGGTGGCTCCGCGTTCAAGAACAAGGGTGTCCAATACCTGATGGACGCTGTGATCGACTACCTTCCCAGCCCGCTCGATATTGCTGCTGCCGTCGGCATGAATCCCGACAACGAAGAGGAAAAGATCGAAGTCCCTACGACCGACCAAGGCAAATTTACGGCCCTAGCCTTCAAGCTGTGGGCAGACAAGTTCGTCGGCAAGCTGGTCTTTTTCCGTGTCTACTCAGGTGTGATTAAGAAGGGTGATACCGTCTACAATCCACGTACCCGTCGAGCCGAGCGTGTGGGTCGTCTGATCCAGATCCAGGCTGATGCCCATCAGGATATCGACGCCTGCTATTCCGGTGACATCGCCGCCATGGTCGGCCTCAAGAATGTCACCACCGGCGACACCCTTGCCGAGCCAAGGCACGATGTCGTGCTCGAGCCGCCCACGTTCCCCGAGCCGGTCATCTCCATGGCCGTCGAGCCCAAGACCAAGGCCGACCAGGAAAAACTGGCCAACGCCCTGGCCCGACTCTCCGAGGAAGACCCCACCTTCAAGGTCCAGACCGATGAGGAAACCGGCCAAACCATCATTTCCGGCATGGGCGAGCTGCACTTGGAGATCATCGTCGACCGCCTCTTGCGAGAGTTCAAGGTCGGCGCCAACACCGGCGCCCCGCAGATCGCTTACCGTGAAACCATCACTCAAGATGCCCCCGGCGAAGGCAAGCTGGTCAAGCAGTCCGGCGGTCGTGGTCAATACGGTCACGTGGTGCTCAGTGTCCGCCCCAACGAGAAGGGCAAGGGCCTGACCATCGAGAACAAGGTGGTGGGTGGCGCCATTCCCAAGGAGTTCATGAATGCGGTTTACAAGGGTGTCAATGAGGCCATGAGCAACGGCATCATCGGTGGTTATCCTGTCATCGACGTTCACGTTGATATTCTCGATGGCTCCTCACACGATGTGGACTCCAACGAAAATGCGTTCACCATGGCGGCCATCTTCGCCATGAAAGACGGCTTCAAGAAGGCCAAGCCCATTCTGCTGGAACCTCTCATGGATGTCGAAGTCAACACTCCCGATGATTATCAGGGTGACGTCATGGGCGACCTCAGCCGTCGCCGTGGTCAGATCCAGAACACCGAGGTCAAGGGCGCCCTCTCCATCATTCATGCCAACGTCCCCCTCAAGGAAATGTTCGGCTATTCCACCGCAGTAAGGACTTTGTCCTCGGGTCGTGCCTCCTACTCGATGACCCCATCTCATTTTGAGCAAGTCCCGGCGAATATCGTCGAGGAAATCGTCAGCGACTCATTCGTTTAAACAATCTCCCAATCCCAAAACGTCAACCGTCACCCCTCCACCATCATGGAAAAGCAAAAGATCCGCATCCGCCTTCGCGCCTTTGATCACCGCGCCATTGACCGCTCTGCCCAAGAGATCGTCGAGACCGCCAAGCGCACTGGCGCGCGCGTTGCAGGCCCCATCCCGCTTCCGACCCGCATCGAAAAGATCAGCGTCAACCGCTCGGTTCATGTGAACAAGAAGTCCGCTGAACAGTTTGAGGTCCGCACTCACAAGCGTTTGCTCGATATTGTTGATCCCACCGCCCGCACCGTGGACGAGCTCAAGAAGCTCAATCTTCCCGCCGGTGTGGACATCACCATCCGCATCTGACGCATGATTATTGTTGGCCCGCCCCCCCCCCCAGCAGCCCGCCCGCCACCCATTTCCGACCAGATTCAACCACCAACATCAATTCTCCCATGTCATTAGGACTACTCGGCAAAAAAATCGGCATGACGCGCATCTTCGACGAGGAAGCTCGCGCCATGATCCCCGTGACCGTTATTGAGGTCTCCGGCAACACCATCTTGCAGACCAAAACAGCTGAAAAAGACGGTTACAGCGCTGTTCAGGTCGGCTATGGTGACCAGAAGGAGCACCGTGTCAACCAACCCGATCTTGCCCGCTTCAAGAAAGCTGGCTCCACACCCAAGCGCTTCGTCCAGGAGTTTCGCTTCGAGCAAGGCGCTGAAGTGCCCACCGAACACACTGGTCTCGAAACCTTCAGTGAAGGTCAGTGGGTTGATGTCATTGGCCACTCCAAGGGTAAGGGCTTTCAGGGTGCCATGCGTCGCTACGGCTTCGGTGGCCTCAAGCAGACCCACGGCTCCATGATGCATCGCCGTACTGGCGCCATTGGCGCAGGCTCCACACCGGGCCGCGTGTGGAAGGGCCAGAAAATGCCCGGTCACATGGGCACCACTCGTTCCACCATCCAGAATCTCAAGGTTGTTTCTGTTCGCCCCGACGATGGGGTGATTCTCATCTCGGGCGCCGTTCCCGGCACCAAAGGCAGTTACGTCACCGTGCGTCCAGCCACCAAGAAATAGCCCGACCTGACCCCTTAACTTCCAACATTCAACGTCATGTCCGCAAAAGCACTCACCCTTAAAGATGCCGAGGCCGCGAAACTCGTCTTGGTCGGCCCCGAAAAGGGCAATCAAGCTGTTCACGACCTGCTGACCGCATACCGCGCCAACCGTCGCACCGGTTCCGCCAACAGCAAGACCCGTGGCGAAGTCGCCGGCAACAACAAGAAAATGTATCGTCAGAAGGGCACCGGCAACGCCCGTCACAATACCAAGAAGGCTCCGATCTTCGTGGGTGGTGGTGTCGTCTTTGGCCCCCGTCCGCGCGATTACTCCAAGAAAGTACCCAAGCAAGTTCGCAAGCTGGCACTGCGTCGCGTCCTCGGTGACCTCATCCGTGCCGACAAGCTGCAGACCATCGAGAGCTTCGCTGTTGCCGACGGCAAGACCAAGTCCTTCGTCAAGGAGGTCAAGTCCATCACCGATGCCCCCAAGGTGCTCATCATCTCCAACTCCTTTGAAGAGTCCACCTATCTGGCTGCTCGCAACGTGGCCTGGGTGCAGCTCGCCACCGGAGCCGACGTCAACGTCGAGCAGCTCCTCCTCCACGCCAGCGTGATCGTGGTGGGCGACGCTCTCCAAACCCTCGCCCAACGCAGCGCCTGATCCACAGGCTTATCCACACGAGATCATGAAAGACCTTTACCAGATCATCCGAAACGTCCGTCTCAGCGAGAAGGCGACTCTCCTCCAGGAGATGAACAACGAAGTCACCCTTGAGGTCGACCGCGCCGCCAACAAGCTCGAGATCAAGAAGGCCGTGGAGCAACTTTTCGGCAAGAAAGTTATCGGTGTCCGCACCGCCAACTATGCCGGCAAACTGCGCCGCAAGCGTCGTCCTGACGCTGGTCGCACCAGCCAGTGGAAGAAGGCCGTTGTCCGTCTTGCAGACGGCGAGTCCCTCGACCTCAACTAAGAGCACTGCGCCTGTCCAAGCTGAGCCCCGCCACCCTCTCAATGAGGTTAACCCAATCCACTTTCACCCCGTAAATCACTCACCGCACCGAAGTCATGCCACTTAAGAACTTCAAGCCCAACACCCCGTCAGCACGCTACAAGAATCTCCCCAGTTTCGAGGAGATTACCAAGAGCAAGCCTGAGAAGAGTCTTCTCAAGCCGCTCAAGCGCACTGGTGGTCGCAACAATACCGGTCGCATCACTTGCCGTCACATCGGCGGTGGTCACAAGCGTCATTACCGCATGATTGATTTCAAGCGGAACAAGCGCGATGTGTCCGCCAAGGTCATCGGCATCGAATACGATCCCAACCGCACCTGCCGCATTGCTCTGATCCAATACGAGGACGGACAAAAGTCCTACATCCTCGCTCCGATTGGCCTCAAGGTCGGCTCCAGCGTGAGTGCCGGTGAAAAGGCTGCCAACATGCCAGGCAATGCGATGCCTTTGAGTGCCGTGCCCTTGGGCACCTCCATTCACAATATCGAACTCATCCCCGGAAACGGCGGCAAGGTGGCACGCGCTGCTGGTCAGCAAGCGATTCTTTCCAGTCGCGATGCCGGTTGGGCTTTCGTCAAGATGCCTTCCGGTGAGCTGCGTAAGTTCAATGAGAACTGCTACTGCACCATTGGCCAAGTCGGCAATCGCGATCACATGAACGAGATTTCGGGCAAGGCCGGCCGCAGCCGCTGGCAGGGCAAGCGCCCGACCGTTCGCGGCATGTGCATGAACCCCGTCGATCACCCCAACGGTGGTGGTGAGGGCAAGTCCAAGTCCGGTGGTGGTCGCCAGCACCTGCTCAGCCCCTGGGGTCACGCCAAGGGCCAAAAAACCCGCGACAAGAAGAAGATCTCCAGTGTCTTCATTGTCGAGAGCCGCCACGACAGGAAGAAAAAGTAAACCCACCACTCAAAACCATACCCATTCATCATGTCACGTTCCCTCAAGAAAGGCCCCTTTGTTGATCAGAAGCTGCTCAACAAGATCGACGCCATGGCGGCAGCCGGTTCCGACCGCAAGCCCATCAAGACCTGGAGCCGCAACTCCATGATCACGCCTGATTTCGTTGGTCACAACTTCGCGGTTCACAATGGCAAGACCTTCGTTCCCGTCTACGTCACCGAGAATATGGTCGGCCACAAGCTGGGCGAATTCGCCCCGACCCGTATCTTCCGTGCCCACGGAGGCATTGGTAAGAAATAATCCGCCGTCCCTTTCACCACCAAGAGCCCGCCCGCCCACCAGTAAGAGGAAACCATCTCATTTTCCCCGTTCCCACGCACATGCACTCCTGCTTCCACAACATTCATGCCCTTGCCGCCACCTTCGGGTTGCTGGCCGTGGCGGGGATGTGTCCGGCGCAGGAAGTCACGGCAACTGCCCTCCTGGCGCAAAAGGAGAGGGAAATCGACCTGCTCAAGCAGCAGAACAAGAACCTCCATCGCAGCCTCGCCGAGGCCAATCTCAGCCAGCGGGAAACTGCCGAGCAACTCCAACAGGTCCGTACCCGTTTGGCCGCTCTTGGCAAGAACCTGCTCGATGGAGGCAACGATCGCCTCATCCAGGCTGCTGCCGATCTCGAAATTGCCAATGAGCGCATGACCAAGCTCGAAGGCTCCTCGGCCCGCCTCATGTCCAGCTTGAGCGCTTACATGCGTGAGGCCGTGGTCTCCGACCCAGAGGTCCGCATTCAGGTCGAAACCTCGCTAAGAGAGCTTGACGCTGTGCTTGGTCTACGCCAGAAGCCCAGCCCCGATGTGCGAACCGGCTCCCTGAAGCAGGCACGCATCGTCAGCATTGACCAGGAAAGTGGCATGCTGGTCCTAAACATCGGCGAACGCCAGGGAGCTCGCATCGGCATGACCTTCAGTCTTGTCCGCGGCCAGAAACCATACGGCAAAGCCATTCTCGCTGATGTCCGCCAGGGCGTCTGCGGTATCTTCGTCGAAGCCATTGACGAGGACACTGACATCTCTCCACGTCTTGGCGATCTCGCCATTCTCGAAACACAATCCATCGCCGAATAACCCTCTCTCACCATGGAAGTCAAAAGCACCAGCAAATATGTTCCTCTCTCGCCCAAGAAGGCGCGTGAGGTTGCCCGTGTCATTCAGGGCCTGCCTGTCTCCAGCGCGCTCGACGTGCTGAACTACACCCCCAAGAAGGCAGCTTTTCTGATCGGCAAGACACTCAAGACCGCGATTGCGGATGCCGAGAACAACTTCTCGCTGGATAGCAGCAGCCTGGTTGTCAAGGAGGCCGTCATTGGTGCGGCCCCCTCATTGCGCCGCTACAAGCCGCGTGCCAAGGGTTCTGCAGCGCCCATCCTGCGTCGCAACAGCCACATTTTCATCACTCTCGAGAGCGCTGCTCCTGAGAAGAAAAAGAAAAAGGCCAAAAACCTCTCCAAGAAATCCCAAGAAGCGCCCGCCACCGCGGAAGCTCAAGAAGCCTAATCTCCCAAACATCTCTCCATCATGGGTCAAAAAGTAAATCCAATCGCATTTCGCCTCGCCGTCAGCAAGGACTGGCGTTCCAAATGGTATGCCAGCGGCAAGGACTTCACCGACAAGCTGCACGAAGACCTCGCCATTCGCTCCTACCTGCGTGGCAAGCTTCAGAATGCCGGTCTGGCACGAGTCGTCATCGAGCGTGCCTGGAACAGTGTCCGGGTTACCCTCCACAGCTCCCGTCCGGGTCTGATCATTGGCCGCCAAGGCAAGGAGATCGAGATCATGACCAAGGAGATCGGGGCGCTCTGCAAGGAATCACAGGTAAAAATCGACATCATCGAAATCCGCAAGCCTGAGCTTGATGCCCAATTGGTTGCCGAACAGATCGCCATCCAGCTAGAGCGCCGCATCAGTTTCCGTCGTGCCATGAAGCGTGCCATCCAGACCGCCATGGAATTCGGTGCCGAGGGTATCCGTCTGCGCTGTGCCGGCCGCCTCGGCGGCGCTGATATTGCCCGTGCTGAAAGCTATCGTGAGGGCAAGGTGCCTCTTCAAACCCTGCGTGTGCCCCTCGACTATGGTTTTGCGGAAGCCCGCACCCTGTATGGCATCATTGGCGTCAAATGCTGGATCAACAAGAAGGATGATGTTGCCAACGCAGCCCGTCCCCAGAATGACCGCCCGCCGCGCCGTCGCCCCACTCAAAACAAGGGCTAAGACGCCCGCTCCCATCATTTTAAAATAACAATCAATCTAGGAGGACAGAATCATGCCTTTGATGCCCAAACGAACCAAGTTCCGCAAGAGTCACCGCGGAAGCCGCGCCGGTAATGCCCAGAACGGCACCACTGTCGCTTTCGGTGAATTCGGACTGCAGACCCTTGACCGTGGCTGGATGACCAACCGCCAGATCGAGGCCTGCCGTATTGCGATCACCCGCTCGCTCAAGCGTAAGGGTAATGTCTGGATCCGCGTGTTCCCGCACAAGTCTATCACCAGCCGCCCCCCTGAAACCCGGATGGGTAAAGGCAAGGGTGCGGTCGATAAGTGGGTAGCTGTGGTTCGTCCCGGTAATGTGCTCTTTGAAGTCGGTGGTGTCACCGAATCCCAGGCTCGTGAGGCCATGCGCCTCGCCTCCTACAAACTGGGCATCCGCACCCGCATGATCTACCGCAAATCCCACTGAGCAGCTGGGTAGTCTCTCCACTCAATCAACGTTCAACCCGCAATCATCATGGCCAAGACCAAAGCCAAAGAAATCAACCAACTGACCCTCGACGAGCTAGCAGCCCGTCTTCGCGAACTCAAACAGGAGGCCCTCAACCTTCGTCTGCAGCAAGCCACCGGTCAGCTCGAGAATACCGCGCGCATCCGCCTGGTCCGCCGCGAAATTGCCCAGGTCATGACCGCTATCAACGTCAAGAACAAGGCTTCTGCGTAACCCCGCCCAGAGCCTGAGCCCGTCCGGCTAACACCCACTCACTGCAAAACTTCACACCATCATGAGCGAAAGCGAAACCACCGTTCACAAACGCAAGACCCGCGTTGGCATTGTTGTCTCCGACAAAATGGATAAAACCATCGTTGTCGAACATGTTGCCCGCGTCCCGCACCCGCGCTTCAAGAAAATCGTCAAGAAGTCCAAGAAGTACTACGTCCATGACGAAAAGGGAGAAGCCGCTATCGGCGACCGTGTCCGCATCGTTGAGACCCGGCCGACTTCCAAGCTTAAGCGCTGGTCACTCGCCGAGGTTCTCTCGCACTGATCAATACAACCCAGTTCTCAAACCCCTCATCAATCCCAATCCCACATCGCCATGATTCAGATGGAAACCCTGCTCGACGTCGCCGACAATACCGGTGCGCGCAGCGCTAAAATGATCGGTGTCCTCGGCAAACGCAGCCGAAGCGCATCCATTGGTGACGTCATCACCGCACACGTACGTGACTCAATCCCGACCGCTGCCATCAAAAAAGGTTCGGTGGTCAAGGCCGTGGTGGTCCGCACCGCAGCCCCGATCCGCCGTGAAGATGGTTCCGTTCTGCGTTTCGACAACAATGCCGTTGTGATCATTGACAAGGATAACAATCCCCGCGGCACCCGCATTTTTGGGCCCGTAGCCCGCGAACTGCGTGACAAGGCCTTCATGAAGATCGTTTCCCTCGCTCCAGAGGTGCTCTGAATCACACATCAACCTATCTCTCCTTTCATTTCCCAACTCCCCATCCCATGAGCCGACCCAAGACCCACGTCAAAAAAGGCGAAGAAGTCGAAATCATCACCGGAAACCACAAAGGCAAGCGCGGAACCGTGCTGAGCATCAATGGCGATCGTGTGGTGATCGAGGGCGCCGTGCCTGTCAAGAAGGCCACCCGTCCCTCGGAAGCCGACCAGCAGGGCGGCATCAAGACCATCGACGGCTCCGTTCATATCTCCAATGTCAAGAAAGTGGGCTGAATTCATCAGGCCGCCTGCTGGCGACCCTACGATCCGCCCGCGCTTAAGCGCACCATAACACCAACAGCGCTGACCCGCAAAACACCATGAGCACCCCCGCACTACTACAACACTACCAAGACAAGGTGGTTCCAGCTCTCAAAGAGAAGCTTGGTTACGCCAATGTCCACCAGGTACCCCGCCTGGAGAAAATCGTCGTCACCTCCTGCATGGGCAAGGCCCCGGACCGCAAGGTGGCGGTGGATGATGCCGTGATCGAAATCCAGAAGATCACCGGTCAGCGTCCCTCCATTACTTACGCCAAGAAATCGGTCGCCAACTTCAAGCTCCGCCAGGGTGAAGTGCTTGGTGCACGTGTCACTCTGCGTGGTGCCCGCATGTGGGAATTTCTCTACCGCTTCATTCACATCACATCCCCTAACATCCGTGACTTCCGAGGCATTTCGCCCAAGTCTTTCGATGGCCGTGGCAACTACGCCCTCGGAATTGCGGACCAGTCGATCTTCCCGGAAATCGAACTCGATCAGATCAAGCGCCAGATCGGCTTTGACATGATCGTTGTCACCACTGCCAACACAGACGCCGAAGGCCGTGCGCTCCTCAGTGAGTTGGGCATGCCGTTCCGTGACCTCAAGAAGGCCAGCGAAACTCAGGCCGCTACCGCATAAACCACGAACATTTTAACCCTCCCAAGATTATGGCAGTTCTCACCGATCCCATTTCCGATTTCCTCACGCGTTTCAAAAACGCTGCCCGTGCCGGCAAGGAGGAATTCAACGTCCCGCATTCCCGCATCAAGGCAGACATTGCCAAGATCCTGCAGGAAGAGGGCTACATATGGAAATATGAAGTCGTCACCGGCAGCATCACCGAAATTCAGGTCAAGCCGCGCTATGTGGATGGCCGTGCGGTGCTGACCGATCTCAAGCGCGTATCTCGACCCGGTCGCCGTCACTACGTTGGCTCCGGAGACATCCCGCGTGTTATGTCGGGCCTCGGCATCGCCATTCTTTCGACCTCGAAAGGTGTGATGTCCGGTGGCAGTGCCAAGCGGCAGAAACTCGGCGGCGAACTCCTCGCTTACGTCTGGTAATCCCAATCCACCCAGAAAGGAAACATCACCATGTCACGAGTCGGTATCAAACCCATCGCTGTTCCCGATAAGGTCGAGATCAAGATTGAGGGTGCCAAAGTCACTGTCAAAGGATCCAAGGGCGAACTCAAGTTCACTCTGCCTGCAGGAATCTCCATCAAGCAGGAGGATGGCCAGGTCGTCCTTGAGCGTGCCACCGAGAAGCGCGAGCATCGCGCCCTCCACGGCACCTGCCGCAGTCTGGTCAGCAACATGATTCAGGGAGTCTCCGAAGGCTTCTCCAAGGACCTTGAAATCCACGGCGTGGGTATGCGCGCTGCGGTCAAGGGCAAGGATCTTGACCTGTCGCTTGGCTTCTCTCATCCATTGCTGCACCCCATCCCCGATGGTCTGACGGTTACCGTCAACGAGAACACCAAGATCAAGGTGGAAGGCATCGACAAGCAACTTGTCGGTCAGTTCGCCGCCGAGGTTCGCAGCTATTATCCACCCGAACCCTACAAGGGCAAGGGCGTCCGCTATTCAGACGAATATGTCCGCCGCAAGGAAGGCAAGAGCGTCGGTAAATAACCCCCAACCATTTCGCCAACATGAGCATCATCAAACGCAAGTCGATCCGCCAACGGATCCACAAACGCATCCGGCGCAAGGTCAGTGGTACTGCCGAGCGCCCACGTCTCGCGGTTCACTTCTCGAACCAACACATCACCGCCCAGGTCATCGACGATGTCGAAGGCAGGACCCTCGTGGCCGCGTCCACCATGGACAAGGAATTCGAGAAGGCTTCCTCCAACATCGAAAGTGCCCAAAAAGTCGGCAAGCTCCTCGCCGAGCGTGCCCAAGGCTCCAAAATCAGTGTCGTGGTCTTCGACCGTGGCGGTCACCTCTATCACGGCAAGGTCAAGGCCCTCGCCGATGCCGCCCGTGAAGCCGGCCTTCAATTCTAAGCACTGACCTTTTCCCATCATGGTAACTACCACAGACAACGAAACCCCCGCTGAAACTCCCGAAGATAAGGCTGCCGAAACTGCCGCCGAGCCAGCTGCTCCTGAGGCAGCAGCGCCCGCCGCAGAAGCCAGATCCGAAGAGGGGCCTTCCCCGGCCGCTGCCGAAGAACAGGCGAAATCCTTTGCTGCCAAGCGCGAGCGTGCTCCCCGCGGCCCCCGTCGCGACGAGCGCCAGTCTCCAACTGACGCCGAAGGCAATGAACTCGCCGAGAAGGTGGTCTTCATCAACCGCTGCGCCAAGGTCGTGAAGGGCGGACGTCGCTTCAGCTTCTCCGCGCTGGTCGTCTCGGGCAACAAACAGGGCAAGGTGGGCCTCGGTTTCGGCAAGGCCAACGAGGTTGCCGACTGCATCCGCAAGGCCAGTGAAGCGGCCCGCAAGTGCCTCGAGCCAATGAATCTCGCCGACGGCACCATTCCGCACGAAATCTATGCCGAATTCGGTGGTGGTAAGGTGCTGCTCAAGCCTGCCTCTCCCGGTACTGGAATTATTGCAGGTGGCGGTGTCCGAGCTGTCTGCGAGGCCGTAGGCATTCGCGACGTGCTTGGCAAGTCGATGGGCTCCTCCAACCATGCCAACGTGGTTAAGGCTACCATCAAGGCGCTCTCCCAACTGCGCACCCGCGACCAGATCATGGGTCTTCGCGGCAAGAAGAAGAAAGAGAAGGCGATCTGAGTCTCTCCAACAGAATCATCATTAACGCATCATCATCATGACACTGCACAATTACAGCCCCAACCCCGGCGCCAAGAAACGCGTCAAGCGTCTAGGCTGCGGCGAGAGCTCCGGACACGGCAAGACCTCCTGCAAAGGACACAAGGGTCAGAAAGCCCGTTCCGGCAGCGGCACCCGCGTCGGTTTCGAGGGTGGCCAGATGCCGCTGCATCGCCGGCTCCCCAAGCGCGGCTTCAACAACTACGATTTCCGCGATGTATTCGGGGTGGTCAACGTCGGTGATCTCGACGGCCGCTTTGAAGCGGGTGCCGTGATCAACGAGGAGTCCTTGCGCGAGAGTGGCTTGCTTAACGGTCGCTGCGACAAGGTCAAGCTTCTCGGTGACGGTGAAGTGGAGAAGGCCTTCACCATCCAGGTGGACAAGGTCAGTGCTTCCGCTCGCGAGAAGATCGAGAAGGCCGGTGGTAGCATCAAGGAGGACTGAGCCCTCCCGCAACCGCCCCGCCTTCCAAATCCTGATTGCAGAGGAAGCGCTTCGGTGCTTGCTCGTCGTGTCTGCCCGTCACTTCCATTCTCTCACTGCTTGCCAGCTTTTCCCAAATTCCGACCATGATTTCAGCTTTCGCCAACACTTGGAAAATCCCTGAACTCAGGGACCGCATCCTCTTCACCCTGGCTCTCATCATTATTGTTCGTCTGGGTGTTCATGTGACCCTGCCGGGAGTCAATCCCGCCGTGATCAATGCCTTCATGGATGACATGAAAAATCAGGATCCGACCAATCCGGCTGGGGGTGTAGTCGCGCTGCTCAATGTGTTTGCCGGCGGTGGCTTGCAGCAGGCCGGCATCTTTGCTTTGGGTATCATGCCCTACATCTCGGCCTCGATCATGGTGCAGTTGATGACCGCCGTGGTGCCCAAGCTTTCGCGTCTGGCGCGTGAAGATGGAGGACGCCAGAAGATTACCCAATACACGCGCTACATCACCATCGCGATTGCCTTCGTGCAGGGCGTCTTCGTGGCCCGTACGCTCAAGAATCCTGCTGGAATTCCCTACCTCAGCGGTATCGAGGACTACGGCAAACTGGTTCCTGACCCCAGTTTCCAATGGATGGCCATCACTGTGCTGACCATCGTTGCGGGCACCATGTTTCTGATGTGGATCGGTGACCAGATGACCGAAAAGGGAATCGGTAACGGAGTTTCCATCATCATCACGGTCAACATCATCTCCGCGCTGCCGGGCGCTTTGATCCAGGCTTGGAAATATTTCGTCTCCGCAGACAGCGCCTTCAGCGGCATCATGATGGTTGTCATGATTGCTTTGCTGTTGATCGTGATCGCAGCCACCATTGCCATCACCCAAGGCCAGCGCCGTATCGCGGTGCAATACGCCAAGCGCGTGGTTGGCCGCAAGCAGATGGGTGGTCAGACCCAGTATCTGCCGCTCAAGGTGAACTATGCGGGCGTGATGCCCATCATTTTTGCCTCGGCCGTGCTCGGCCTGCCACCACTGATGCTCAACTGGCTCTTTGCCGACCAAGCCTGGGCCACCAAATTGTATGGGGAGCTCGTCGGCGGTGGCACCTGGTATTATATTCTTGGTGGTATAGGCATCTTCCTTTTCTCCTACTTCTGGGTCGCCATGATGTTCCAACCTTCCCAGATTTCAGAGGACCTCAAGCGCAATGGCGGCTACATCCCCGGTGTGCGCCCCGGCAAGCCCACTGCCGATTTCCTCGACTTTACCATGACGCGCCTGACCTTTGCCGGTGCCATCTTCCTGACCGCCCTGTTCTGTCTGCCGGTCTTTGTCGGCATGCTGGTTGGGCTGCCTCCGGGATCGCTGGTGCTCCAGTTCTTTGGTGGCACATCACTGCTTATTATGGTCGGCGTGGTTCTGGATGTGATGCGTCAGGTCGAGACCCAATTGCTGCAGAAACAGTACGATGGCTTCCTTCGAAAAGGTAAGCTCAAGGGCCGCTACGAGCGACTCAGCCAGAACGCATCCACTGCCGGTGCCCGAGGGGCATTGCTCTATCTGTGGGTGTTGATTGCGGCGCTGATCATCATTGCGATCACGGCCTCCATTTACAAGTAAGTCGAAGCCTTGGACACCACGGGCGAGCAAGCCAGCTGTGTCTTGAGGCTGGTCATGATCGGGCCGCCTGCCAGCGGCAAGGGCACTCAAGCGCGGCGCATCGCCGACAAGCTGGGTCTGCGCTACCTGAGCACGGGGGCACTGCTTCGCGAGCACATGGAGAATGGCACCGCGATCGGCAGGATGGCAGGCCCCATTCTCAATCATGGAGGCTACCTGCCCGACTCCTGCATGTGTGAGATTGTCGAGCAGTGGCTCGAGAATTCCGGGAAAGGCTGGATTCTGGATGGCTTTCCACGCAGCCAGGCTCAGGCCGACTTCCTCCAGCAGTGGCTCGGTGAGCGTAGCCAAAAACTCGACGCCGCAGTCTTTCTGAAAGCCCCAATTGAAATTCTCAAAGACCGCATAGAGGGACGCGTGGAGTGTCCGGGTTGCCGTTGGTCCGGGGGCCGGGCTGAGTTGACTGGTGGAGCCTGTCCCGAATGTGGAGAAATGGCAGAGACCCGCGGCGATGATACTCTCGAAAACTTTCTCAGCCGTCATCAGGCATACGAAAATTACGCGAAACCCCTGGTGGAAAGCTACCTACAAGCCGGAATTCTTTGTGCTTGCGATGCCACCCGCCCACGCGATGAAGTGACTGGCCAATTGCTGGCGGCTCTTAAGTCGCTATCCTGAAGCTCTTTCGTAACACAGACCCCAAATTAACCGTGGCAAAACGCAAATCCCGCATCCCCATCAAATCACCGCGCGAGATTGAAGCGATGCGGGAAGCGGGTCATATTGCTTCCACCATCCTACAGACGGTGGCCGCCGCCGCATCACCGGGAAAGACGACAGCCGAGATTGACCAACTTGCGGCCAAACTCATGGAGGAGCATGACTGCAAGAGTGCTTTCTTGGGCTATCGCGGTTTTCCTGCCTATACTTGCATTTCGGTCAACGAGGAAGTGGTTCACGGCATAGGCAGTGCCCGTAAGATCATGCCTGGCGACATCATCAGTATTGATGTGGGTATCGTTAAGAACGGCTTCATTGGTGACAATGCAACTACTGTGGCAATCGGCGATATCCCGATGGAAACCAAGCGCCTGCTGGCTGCCACCGAAGAGTCTCTATTTCGCGCGATCGATCATGCCCTTGCCGGCGAGCCTCTGGCCGATCTTTGTGCTGCTGTGGAAGCTTTTGTAGCGCCGCTTGGATTTAGCATCGTGCGTGATTTCGTCGGCCATGGCGTGGGTCGCAATCTGCACGAGGAACCCCAGGTTCCAAATTACCGGCCCTTCGGCAGAACTCCCATCCTACAACCCGGCATGACTCTGGCCATTGAGCCGATGGTCAACGCCGGCGTCGCTGCCGTGCGCATTCTTGACGACGGCTGGACAGTGGTGACTGGCGACCGCAAACCTTCCGCCCACTTTGAGCACACGGTGCTGGTCACCGATGGAGAACCCGAAGTGCTGACGATGCGGCCCCGCACGGCCCTGCCCGAACAACTCGGCCTGCCGAGTTGGGAGTCCTGATTGAGGAGAGGCGTGCTGAATGCAATACCGAGGCTTCATCAAGCAATCGTGGCCAGGGCAGTCACACACAGCATCACTTGGAGCGCCAAGTGTCCGTGTTCTCATCATCCACGGCAGGCAAAAAACATTGAAGACAGAGATGCAGACAACATGGAAGACTTCAACCGTCACACCGAATCGGTTGTTTTGACAAAGTTCGCTGGAATCAACATGCAATGATCCAGAGCTTCCTGGATTCAGGGCTCAGGCAGGCATTGGCGACAGTGATCCTCAAACAGTTCCTTGAGTAACTCGTCAGTCTTTTCACCAAGGTCTTTGGAGCGGGTCAGGCTCGTACGGTTGAGAAACTCGCGCCCTCTGCCGCTTGAGGCAATCAAGTCGATTTCCAGAAGGATACGGGGGCCTTTCTCGGTCTGGATGACCGGATACATGGAAAATGAGCGCGTCTGGGGGTTGCGTGGGTGGGTGCCGACGCCAACCCATGAACCTTTGGCAAGCACATGTTTTACCGAACCCTTGCCATCCTTGCGCAAGGCATCGACCACCTCGTAGCCCAAATTACGAAGCATGACTTTGGAGCTGTCTTCGAGATCAAGTCGGGCACATTGCTCTAGCCCGGCCATTACGTTTCCGTTTTCAATCGCCTTGATCCATGCCTCGACCACTTTCCGCGCTTCATTTTCATCAGGAGCGGCAGGCCCAAGTTTTGTGACTACCGGACAATCCGCGAGCAGATTCAGGCGCCAGCCCTCGCGTTGTTCGATGGTGGTGGCGTCACTCCAGTCCTTGAAAGACTCCAGCAGGGCATCATCGGGATTGGGTAACCACATCCATCCGGCTTTCTTGCGCTGCAAGTAGAGGGCGTGTGGGTCGTAGCGGTCAGGTTTGCGGGCCGAGAAGGCATGGACGAGGAGGCCTGCATGATCGCCGTCCACCTTCATATCGAGGTCGAGAAGTTGGAAGGCAGATGCCGGGTTTTCTGCATTGGCCAGGCCGTGCAAAGAGCCCCATGCCTCAGCGGCCCTGAGGATTGCTTTGCGTCCGGTTGCCGGGTCGGCGGCGATATCAGTCAGTTTGAGCAGGTCACCAAAGCGCTGCTGCTGCAGGGCCTCAATCAGTGCCTTGCGAGCGCTGGCAACCGTCTCTTTGGGCTCGGCCGGGTATTGCTTGCGCACTTCGCTGGCGAAGCGACCCAGCAGGTCACGGTCGAGTTCCTCGTGGGTATGGTTTGCTCGGGTGTCCTGATCCTCCCAGAAGTGGGGCGGCACTTCGACCTGCCACAAGCCGTCAGAGGCAAGTATGAGTTCGAGATGCACCAGCTCAACCTTGGGCTCGCGGGTGCTGGAACCGGCGATCAGTTGGGGGTCCAGACAGGCGATCGATGCGTGAAGAGGGCCGTGTTCATCATCGAGTTCAACAGTAGCCCTGACGACATTGGGTGACATCAGTAGTCTCCACGGGCCCGGAGAATCAAGATCGTTGGTGGCTGCCTCAATGCTACTTGAGCGAATCGGCCAGTTCTCAGGCAGATTGTCGGACAATCCCCCAACCAGCCCCATGATCTCGGGCGCGTTTCGGCGGCTGCACGCATCAAGGAATTGCTGCATGACCTGACGAGGCTTCATCTTGGCCAGATCTTCACGGGTGATGTGCTTGTGGATGTCACCGCGCATGCGCGCGATGGATTGCTCACGCAATTGCGATAGATCGCTAACCATGTGCTTATGCATCCAGGCTTCGAGGGTTTTGGTGCGTTTGCGGACGTCTGTCCGATAGCTGATGCCGCAGTTTTCGAACGAGGCCGGCACAGGGGCGGGTAGCCATTTGCCCTCGCGCTGGACCAGGCCAATAGCGATGACCTGCATCTGGCTGGGGTCGAAGCCATCAGATTTCCAGATCATTACCGCCGCCAGATCGCCCTCGACTTTTTCGCGCCCAATGTTGAGTTTGCCATTACCGAGCTCGCTGCCCAGGCGCTTGAGGCGTGCCGCGATATTGAGTCGCTTTTGCTCCAGAATATGCGGAGAGATGGCGGTCGCCTTGCCGGAATCGAGATTGATTTTGCCCTCGCGGATTTCCTCAAGGTAAGCGAGCGCGGCGTCGCCCGCCCCTGGGGCGGCGGCATGCAAGGACACGCAGAGGGCAATCAGCAGGCAGAAAATTCTCACGTTGTGGATAATAGAGTCAGCTTTACTCGGACGGAAACTCCGAATTGTGATGAATTTGCATGTCCTTCCGGCTTTCAGGGCCTGGTGATGAGGAACTCCGGTAGGCTGCCCGTGACTCCTTCGAGCCGGGGGCTGGCTTCCCAAGCCTGGCGATGCCCGGCCGCTCTTTTGGCCAAGCGCTTGAGCATTTCCTTCATTTCGGGCCGCGTGCGGGGCAGGGGGCGAAGGCGATTGCGCTCTTCATCCGGCAACAGGTTCCAACTAAAGCTCATGCGGTGGTCGACCATGCCATCGCGGCTGTCCCATTCGCGTATTTCGCCGAAACGCAGATCTGCGATCCAAAGTCCCTTGGCATGTGGGCGCGCAATCCACCAGCCGCTGGAGAAATGCTCGATGAGTTGAAGCTCTCTGAGCTCTCCCATTATGACACAGGAATCACGACCCTTGGGGTAGATGGTCCAGCGTGTCGGCTCTGAACTGGCGTCGAGGATCGATCGGTAGCCCACCCAAAAACTCTCACCTGTGTCGACCACCGAGCGCCAGAGGATGATATTGAAAGCAGTAGGGGATTCGAATCGCCGCAGCGGGGTCATTCCCTGCCTGGCAAGATCGGCCTCAAAGCCCCGGGATGCCAAGGCCTTCGCGCCGAAGCTCAGCCCGACATAGAGGCAAGCCAGCCCCAGGCCAATGAGGTTGACGCGACGCCGTCTGGGCAACTGGGCAGGTTTTTTCAGTAAAGCGATCCAAATCAGTGCCAGCAGCATCGGCAGGGTGAAGAGCGGATCGATGATGAAGAGATTGTTGAAGGCAATCCGGGTTGTATCGAAGGGCCAGCATACGAGGGTTCCGTAGGTAGTGAAGCAGTCGATGAGCACATGGGTGCTCAAAACCAGAAACACGAACCAGCCTGCGAGCATGGGTGTGACCTTGTCCGCCTGCCACCATCTGGAGAGGGGGCGAGCGAGTAACAGACTGGCCAGTGTCATCATGAGTAGGGAGTGGCTTGGACCACGGTGCCACCACAGCCAGCCAGCATGATCAAAGAGGGGAGTGAAAAGGATGTCCAAGTCTGGCAGCGTGCCGAAGAAAGCGCCCCAGGCAATCGCCCGGTTGCCGAGGCGTTTGCCCAGTGCCAGTTCGCCAATGGCTGCGCCCAAAGTTGCCTGAGTTAGTGAATCCACAGCGCAAAGCATTCTCCAAGATTGGCATTTCGCAAATCCGCAAATTCAGACCAAGTGTCTTTGTTTTGATTGCAGCTCAAGCCTATGATTGGCTTGAAGATAGAAATTGACACCAGACGCTCGCCAATCATCCCGGCTGACATCCACCAACCATGAGACGCAAGCGCCCCGCCTGCATCAAAAATGACGGCTCTGGAGCTGTGGACATCTCCTCATCGGGCGAAATTTGATTTTTTGGGCTGTATGACTAATTCTGCAGTGATGAGATTGTTTCCAATGTTTCGTAAATTCGCCATCTTTCTGAGCGCAGCGGTGATCGGAGCCGTGTCCCGACCCCAAGCTCAAGCAAGTCACTCGCACCTGCTTTGGGCCGACAAAGAGGTTCTCATTACCGACAAATCCGAGCTCAGGCTCAAAACTCTCGATGAGATCTGGTCCAAGGAGGTTTTTCCCATTGGCAACGGTAGGCTCGGCTGCACTGCCTTCGGTGGCACCGATGTCGAGCGTATCCAGTTCAATGAGGATTCGCTATGGGTCGGCAACGAGGACCGTACCGGCGGATATCAGCCCTTTGGCGATCTTTACGTCAAGCTCGGCCACAAGGAGCCGCGCAATTACCGTCGTGAGCTCGACATCAGTCGCGCGCTGCAAACCATCAGCTATCAGTCCGGCAATGTCAGCCATACCCGTGAGTATTTCGCCAGTTACCCAGACCAAGTCATGGTGTTGCGCTTCAGCGCGGACAAACCGGGCGCCCTCTCCGGGGAGTTATGGCTCGATAGCATGCACCGTTCGAAGTTTGCCGCGGAGATGAAACACCCCAAGGAGGCGATGGAAGCCATCCTCACCAAGGCCGAGGGCAACACCCTGACTCTGGAGGGAGACAGCAAGGATCTTTTCTGGTGGCCGGTGATCGTCAACAAGGGCCTGCGCGGTCGCGAATACGCCAGTGATGATATCATCAACCTCGACTACGAGGCCCAAGTCCGCGTGCTTCACGATGGTGGCACGCTGAGTATCCGCGGCGAGCGCATTGTGTTTGCAGGCTGCAATGAAATCGTCGTGCTGCTTGCGGCTGACACCAGCTATGTCAACGAGCGGGAGGAGGGCTGGAGTGGTGAACACCCCCACAAGCGCATTGCCGCCACACTCGAGGCGGCCGCAAAGAAAGGCTATGTCCAACTCCTCAAGGCCCACGTCGAGGATTACCGGTCACTCTACGATCGATTCTCCATCACTCTGGGCAAGCCGGATCCTACCAAGAAAAAGCTGACCACGGCCCAAAGGGTTGAGCAATATCAGCCGGGTAAAGACCCAGGACTTGAGACCCTGCTCTACCGCTACGCGCGTTATCTCATGATCAGTTGCTCGCGCCCCGGCCATGGCGGTTTGCCGGCCAATCTCCAAGGTCTGTGGCTCTTCCACCTGCGCCCAGCTTGGCTCTGTGACTACCACACCGACATCAACCTGCAGATGAACTACTGGTTCGTCGATCAGGCCAATCTTTCGGAGTGCTTCGTGCCTCTCGCCGAGTGGATTGATTCCATCCGTGAGGTGCGCAGGGAGGAGACCCATAAAGTGCTCGGCGTGAAGCGTGGCTGGTTGATGCGCTCCGAGAACGGCATCTTTGGCGGCTCGACCTACTACTTTCAGAAGGGTGACTCTGCATGGATCAGTCAGAACCTCTGGGATCACTTCGCTTTCAACCGCGATCATGACTATCTCAAATGCTACGCCTACCCGGTGATGAAGGAGATCAGCGAGTTTTGGCTGGATCACCTGAAGGAGTTGCCTGACGGAACCTTGGTGGTTCCCGACGGCACCTCACCCGAGATCGGCTACAAGAAGAATGGGGACGGAAGTGCAACCATGATCGAGGGGCTTCGTACCAAACTCGACGGCGTCTCCTACGACCAGCAGATGTGCTGGGACCTCTTCACCAACACCATTGAGGCCACCGAGGCCCTGGGAGTGGATGCCGAGTTCGGCAAGCAGTTGCGTGAAAAACGTTCCAAGCTGTTGGGGCCACAAATCGGTCGATGGGGCCAATTGCAGGAATGGATGGAGGATGTCGACGACCCCAAATGCGAGCACCGCCACGCCAGTCATATGCTCGCGGTTTATCCCGGTCGCCAGATCCACCCGACCTATACGAGCGATTTTGCCGATGCGGCCAAAGTCAGCGTGATCGCGCGCGGCAATGGTCGCACTGGATGGAGCAAGATTTTCAAGTCTTGCGTGTTCGCTCGTCTGCTCGATGCCGAGAATTCCTACAAGCTCGCGGCAGACGTCCTTCAGACCAAAACCCATGGCAATCTCTGGACCACCCACCCGCCTTTCCAGATTGATTGCAACTTCGGCTTTGCCGCTGCGGTCAATGAAATGATCGCGCAATCCCACATGGGCTACATCCATCTGCTGCCTGCCATTCCCAAGGCATGGCCGGAGGGTCGTGTGACGGGCATGAAGCTGCGCGGTGGCTACGGGATGGACATCGAGTGGAAAAATGGAGCACTCCATAAAATCACTTTGCGCGGTCTCTCCAATGACGGCCCAGTCTGCACCCTGAACTACCGCGGAGTCAAAAAAACCTACGAGCTCAATCAGGGACAGGAGCGCGTCATCGATCCTGCCGACTTCAAATCCTGAGCCCTCAATCAGGAGATTAGCTCTTTGAGCACCTTGGCGTGCTCCACCCCGGTGAGTCTCGCGTCGAGGCCCTGATGCTTGAAGGTCATCTTCTCGTGGTTGATGCCAAGTTGGTGAAGCATGGTGGCGTGGAGGTCGCGGACGTGAACGACGTTCTCTTGGGCGTTGTAGCCGAAGTCGTCGGTGTTGCCGTAGGTGATGCCGGGCTTGATGCCGCCACCACATAGGAACATGGAGTAGCCCTTGATGTGGTGGTCGCGGCCGTCGCCTTGGGCCATTGGGGTGCGGCCAAACTCACCGCCCCAGATGATCAGGGTATCGTCGAGCATGCCGCGTTGCTTGAGATCGTTGATCAGGGCTGCGGTGGCCTGGTCGACAAGCTTAGCCGCTCCGGGGATGCGCTTTTTGATGCCGCCGTGATGATCCCAGCCACGGTGATAGAGTTGGATGAAGCGCACACCACGTTCGGCGAGGCGTCGGGCGAGCAGGCAATTGCTGGCGAAGGAACCGTCACCCGGCTTGCAGCCGTAGCTCTCGATGGTCTTGGGATTTTCGTCCGAGAAATCGGTCAACTCGGGCACCGCCATCTGCATCCGGAAGGCGAGCTCGTACTGCGCGATGCGACTGGCGATTTCGGGATCGTCCACCACCTTGGAGTGCTTCTGATTGAGTTGGTTGACAGCCTCGATGACTTCGGACTGGCAGGGATTGGAGACGCCGTCAGGGGATCCGACGTAGTAGACCGGGTCACCCACCGAATTGAGTTTCACGCCCTGGTATTTGCTGTCGAGGAAGCCGTTGTGCCATTGGCGCGCAGAGATGGGCTGGGCCTGACCGCCACCGACTGAGGTGAGGACGACAAAGCCCGGAAGATTCTGGTTAAGGGAGCCCAGACCATACATCAGCCACGAGCCGATGGATGGATTGTTGGGTCGAATGGTGCCCGTGTTGAAGAAGGTGTGAGCGGGGTCGTGGTTGATCTGCTCGGTCTTCATCGACTTGATCACGCAGATCTCGTCGGCGAGCTTCTGGATGTGGGGGAAAATGTCGGCAATCTCGATGCCGGCCTTGCCGCATTTGGTGAAAGTGGTTTGCGGCTCGAAGGCGGTGAGCGCCCTGCCCTGCAGTTGGGCGATGGGCTGGCCCTTGGTCAGCGACTCGGGCATGGGTTGCTTGTGATGTTTCCTGAGCGTCGGCTTGTAGTCGAAGGTTTCGAGGTGGCTGGGGCCGCCGGCCATGCACAGATGGATGACTCGTTTCGCCTTGGGGGCGTGGGTAAGGAAGGGCTTGGCGCCGGCGGGCAGACCTTCGTCGAGTTCACGAGCGGTGGCGGCCATCAGTTTGGAACCCATCATCGAGCCGAGCGCCAGCGAGCCGACCGAGCCGAAGGTGCTGGTTAAAAACTTGCGCCGGGTCTGGCTGAGAAGGCATTGCTCGGCGTGAACACGCTCCATGAGAACGCGTTTCATTTGAAATGGGTGCTGCATACTCAGTTTCTGGTGACGGTTTCGTGAAGGTTGAGAACCACGCGGCAGAGGCTGGTCCAGGCAGCGACTTCCAGGGGTTTGAGATCGTTGGAGAGGGGAGGTGCCTGTCCGGCAGCGGCCAGTTTGGCAGCGTCTTGCGGTTTGGCGGTGAAGTGTTCGTTCTGCTTTGCGAGCAGCTCCATCAACGTGGCCTTCTCTTCCTCGCGGGGAGCGCGAGCCAGAACTTTGAGATAGAGTGCGTCCAGGCGGGCTGAATCTTCCTGTTGCTCGATGATGAGATGCTGGGCCAGCACGCGCGCTGACTCCACATAGGCCGGGCCGTTGAGCAACGACAGCGCCTGCAAGGGAGTGGTCGAGGGGAAGCGCTCGCCAGTGCATCGCTCACGCGATGGCGCATCGAAGTTCACCATCTGTGGATGCGGGAAGCTGCGTTGCACCCACGTATACATCCCGCGGCGATAGAGGTCGTCGCCCTTGCTGGTCGGCCAGGTGCGTTTTGGGAAATTCAGCGCATTCCAGTGGCCTTCGGGCTGATAAGGGAAGACGCTCGGGCCACCAACGCGTGGCTTCAACAAGCCTGAGGCCATGAGAGCCTGGTCTCGCATGACTTCGGCGGGGAGGCGGATCGCCGACTGGCGTGCGAAGAGTTGTTTGTTGTCGGGATCGATGTCGGCCAGATCGGCACGGGCATTGGAGGACTGCTGGTAGGTATCACTGGTAACAATCAAGCGGACCATGTGCTTGAGGTCCCAGCCCTGATCCATGAATTCGGCGGCCATCCAGTCCAGGAGCTTGGGGTGAGTGGGGGCGCTACCCTGACTGCCGAGGTCGATGGGGTTGCTCGAGAGGGGATGACCCATGTAGCGGGCCCACAGACGGTTGACCACGGCGCGGCTGGCTAGCGGGTTGTCCCTGGATACCGTCCACTTGGCGAGGTCGAGGCGGTTCAGGCGCTTGTCTTCGGTGGAGCGGGGGCCGTTGAGGAAGCGTGGGGTGGCGGGCTGGACGACCTCACCGGTTTCATCCTGCCAGCTGCCGCGGGCCAGGATGCGGATGGTGCGCGGCGTATTGAGATCGCGTGAAACGGGAACGGTATTGATCTTCTCGGCCAGCTTGGCGCGTTCGCCCAGCAGCTTCTCGAACTCCTTGCCCCAAGTCGGCATGCCTCCCTCAGGCAAAGCCGGACGGCCTTGGCCACGGCTTCCGTAGTATTCATCCATGAGAGGGGCATCGGGGTATTTTTCAATGAACTCGCGGTAGCGTTTTTCGACGTCGTCAATTTGCTTTTTCTCGGCATCGTCCCTGGGCAAAAAGATGTAGGGAGGCTCGTGCTTGGGATAGCCACTTTCCTGACCCACTGCTGCTCCGTTGAGACTGCCGAAGAAGGCGGCGAGGGTGTAGAAGTCCTCCATGCTGATGGGGTCGAACTTGTGGTCGTGGCACTGCGCGCAACCCGTCGACGAACCGAGCCAGACTTCACCGTAGTTGGTGACCCGATCGACGTTGTAGATGACCTGGTATTCCTTGGCCTGGGCACCACCCTCCTCGGTGGCGAGGTTGAGGCGGTTGTAGGCGCTGGCAACGAGTTGGTCGGTGGTGGGTTCTTGCTGCATCAGATCGCCGGCGAGCTGCATGATGGAGAACTGGTCGAATGGCATGTTGTCGTTGAGCGACTGGATGACCCAGTCGCGGTAAGGCCAGACGTTGCGCGGGTTGTCGCTGTGAATGCCGATGGTGTCGGCATAGCGCACCAGATCAAGCCACCACACGGCAAGGTGTTCGCCGTAGGCTTCGCTGGCCATGAGTTGATCGATGTATTTCTCATAGGCATCCGGCGAATCATCTTGCATGAAGACAGCGGCTTGGGCGGGTGCGGGTGGAAGTCCGGTAAGATCGAAGGTGACACGGCGCATGAGCGTGCGCTTGTCGGCTTTGGGAGAGGGCTTGATCTTTTGCTCCCTGAGCTTGGCCTGAATGAAGCTGTCGATGGGGTGTTTGGCGATCTTGGGAGGTTCAGTTGTTTCGACTGGCGTGTAGGCCCAGTGGTCCTCGTAGGGTGCTCCCTCATCAATCCAGCGTCCGATCAACTCGATCTCCTCGGCGCTGAGGGTCTTGTGATACGCCTTGCCATGATATTTTTTCGGTGGCATGGGGTCGCCCTCGTCAGTGATGCGCAGCCACAACTCGCTTTTCTCTCGATTGCCGGGAACGATCGCCGCATAGCCGCCCAGGTCTTCAGTGGCTCCCTCATGGATGTCGAGCCTGAGGTCCTCCTCTCGCGTCTCCTTGTCAAATCCGTGGCAGGCAAAGCACCGATCCGAGAGGATGGGGCGGATGTCATTGTTGAAAGAGACGGGAGCTGTGGCGGATACGAGCTCTACCTCTTCTGTGCTTGCTGACGTATCAGGGGGCGAGTTCGCAGCGTCCTCGGCCTGCTTGGGCTTGCAGGCGGCCGCGATCAGGCCGATCAGCATCATTGCTCCGCAGGAGATGAGGAATTGTGCAGCTTTCATGCGATGACCACCATACTGAGACAGGTGCGAGGGGCTTTCAAGTGTAGTTGGAGAGCCGGATAGGTGAATCCGATAAGTGACATAGGATCTCGATCATGTTTTGTCATCTCGACCATGTGCTGGAGATTTTGCCAGACTGGTGATCGAGATGCCCGACCAACTCTGCAGGGAGGCTTGACGTGGAGCCTCATCCGGCGGGATGCTCCGCCAAGAGATGAGTGATTCCAAACGCCCCTACTCCAGTCCGATGCTCGATGGTCCGGATCGTGCCCCCAGCCGTGCGATGCTTTATGCCGTGGGCTTTGAGAAAGAAGATTTCGGCAAGCCACAGATCGGTATTGCTTCTACCTGGAGTGAAGTCACTCCATGCAACATTCATATCGACAAACTTGCGCGTGAGAGCTCCAAGGGTGTGGATGCCGCCGGCGGCAAGGGTGTGATTTTCAACACCATCACCATATCCGACGGCATCTCCATGGGCACCGAGGGCATGAAGTATTCCCTGGTGTCGCGCGAGGTGATCGCCGACTCGATTGAAACCGTGGTCGGCTGCGAAGGCATGGACGGGTATGTGGCGATTGGTGGCTGCGACAAGAACATGCCCGGCTGCGTGATGGCCATGGGTCGCATGAATCGTCCTTCGGTCTTCGTCTACGGCGGCACCATCATGCCCGGCTGTGCTTCAATCAAGGGCGAGGAGAAGGACCTCGACATCGTTTCCGTGTTCGAGGCCGTCGGCAAACATGCCAATGGCGAATACAACGACGAAGATCTTGCGACCGTCGAGTCCTGCGCCATTCCCGGTCCCGGATCCTGCGGTGGCATGTACACCGCCAACACCATGGCCAGTGCCATCGAAGCTCTCGGCATGTCGCTGCCCAACAGCTCCGCCCAAGCGGCCATCTCCGACGACAAGATGCGCGACTGCTTCGACGCAGGTGCTGCGGTGCTCAATCTCATCGAACTCGGCATCAAGCCGCGCGACATCATGACCAAGAAGGCCTTTGAGAACGCCATCACACTCCTGATCGCGCTCGGGGGTTCGACCAATGCCTGTCTGCATATTCCCGCCATGGCTCACGCTGCAGGCGTGGACATCACCCTCGAGGACTTCGAGCGCATCGGCAAGAAGGTGCCGCTGCTCGCCGATCTCAAGCCTTCCGGCAAGCACGCCATGGCCGACTTGGTGAAGATCGGCGGCACCGTGCCCTTGATGAAGATGCTGCTGGATGCCGGCCTGCTCCACGGTGACTGCATGACGGTTACTGGTCGCACCATGGCTGAGAATCTCGAGAAAATGGCCACGACTTACCCCGAAGGCCAGCAGATCATCCGTCCGCTCGACAACCCCATCAAGAAGGACAGCCATCTGCGTATTCTGCGCGGCAATCTCGCCGAGGGTGGTGCGGTCGCCAAGATCACCGGCAAGGAGGGCGAGCTCTTCATCGGCAAGGCGCGAGTCTTCAATTCCGAGCCCGAAGCGATGACGGCCATCCTCGCCAAGGAGATCGTCAAGGGTGATGTCATCGTGATCCGCTTTGAGGGCCCCAAAGGCGGCCCCGGGATGCGTGAGATGCTCGGGCCCACCAGTGCCATCATGGGGCTGGGCCTTGGCAAGGACGTGGCGCTGATCACCGATGGCCGCTTCTCGGGTGGAAGTCACGGTTTTGTGGTCGGCCACATCACCCCCGAAGCTTACTGCGGTGGAGCGATTGCGTTGCTTGAGAATGGGGATGAAATCACCATTGACGCACTCAACAACCGGCTGGATGTGAAACTCAGTGATGAGGATCTGGCTGCGCGCAAGGCCAAGTGGCAGAAGCCCGAGCCGCGTTACCGCCATGGCGTGCTCGCCAAATACGCCAAGTTGGTGACCACTGCCAGCGAGGGCGCGGTTACTGATAAGAATTTGGATCTCTGAACAGGATTCGGCTATCCACCTTCATTGTGGTCTTCGGCCTCCGAGGCATGTGGGCCGCTTCGACTTGAGCCAATCCCGCAGTGGGTCGATGCATTGCGCCATCAGACCAAAGGCGACCATGAACAACAGCGCGCCCAAGGCGGCTTGCCAGGGATTGAGTGAGCGTGTCCAGAGATCGTTGATGCCGATGCCGAAAAGTCCTCCGTAGAGTACGATCACATGCACCACGTAGATCGAAAATGTGTTGCGTCCGATTTTCTCGAACCAGGTTGTTTCGAGCTTCACCCACTTGTCGAAGCATGCCAAGAGTCCGATCAGTAGCAACGCCTCGCCAAAACGGGAGTGAAAATAGAAGGAGGTTTCACGATTGGCGGCCTCGTAGCCGATCAGATCGAGAAAGCCACAGGCGATATGGTTGTCCATGGGCCAGCCGATGCGCGAGAGTATGAAGCCGATGATCAGCAAGGGTGCGGGGTGAATCATGCAACCCTTGCTCTGCTCGTGATGGCGGACCCATGTGCCAATGGCAGCACCATAGAGGGTAAAACCCAACCAGGGCGCAATGGAGAAGTGAGATGTCGGTCCTTTAACGAAGTTCTGGATGATGGCCGGGGCACTTGCGGGCCAATAGCCCTGCAGGTTTTGGAGGATTTGATCGAGCAGGAACAGAGAGAACCCGCAGAGCAGAAAGGCAGGCAGAAGGATTCTGATTCCGAAACCGCGCAGCAGGCCAAAGATGCAGATCATGGCAATTAGGCCGCAGGCAATGCATTGTAGCACATGGAAGGCAATCAGCCACGACTCAGAGTGAATCTTCATTGTGCCGGTCAGCAGCGCCGGATGAAACTGGAGGGCATAGCCCCAGAACATCAATTCGGCGACGCGGATTGCGCCACGTTGCGCTCGGCGCGACTTGAAATAAGGCTCGTTGGCGGGAGTGCCACACAGCAGATAGGCGAATATAAGCCCGGTGACCGTGAAAAACATCGGAGCTGCAAGCCCACGCATGTGCTGCCAGATGTCATGAATGAAGACCCCCCGGATCCGGTATTCTTCACCAAGGGTCAGATGCACGAAGTGTCCCTCAAGCATCAAGAGGATGGCCACCGCCCGGGCCATATCGATGAATCGCAGACGGGGCGCTTTCTTGTCTGAGTTCGCACTCATCTTATTGCCAGTTTTTGGCGCGAAGCGCCTCGGCGGCGGCCCTCGCCTCTGCCTCTTTCTTGCTCTTGCCCTTGCCGCTGGCCAGCACCGCACCACGCCATAAAACCTGAGCTTGGAAAACGCGGCGATGATCGGGCCCACTTTCGCTCACAATGTTGTATTCGGGCGCTTCAGGATGAATGGCCTGTAGCAACTCCTGAAGCTGACCCTTGGGATTCATTTCCTGTGGACTGTCCTCCATCTTGTCCAGTTCGTTGCCGATGAGGCGCAGTAAGATGGTTTGGGCGGCCTTGTGGCCGGAGTCGATGTAGATGGCACCGATCAGCGCTTCCAGGGCATCGGCAAGGGTGGAGTTGCGTTTGTTGCCGCCGCTGGCTTGCTCGCCCTTGCCAAGCAAGACATAGTCACCCAGGTGAATATGGCTGGCGAATTTGGCCAGCGCAGTGCGAGATACCAAGCGGGAGCGCAGTTTGGTGAGCTGGCCTTCGGAAAAAAATGGAAAGCGGCCATAGAGTTCCTCGGTGATGATCAATTGGATCACCGCGTCGCCGAGGAATTCGAGACGTTGGTTGTCGAAGTGGGGCTTCTGCGATTCGTAAGCCAGACTGGGGTGGGTCAGTGCCTCGCCCAGCAACAGGGAGTTGCGAAACTTGTAGTTAATCCTGCTTTCCAGCGGCTCCATGAGAATCTGGGGTTCCCTCCCTTCCTCCCGGATTTGGCGGGTGCTATGCGCACATCCCGATGGAAAAGATGGGGTGATCGACGGGGCTCGAACCCGCGACAACCAGAATCACAATCTGGGGCTCTACCAACTGAGCTACGACCACCGTTTTGTTGGCGGAGGGCAGAATTGCGCGAAGCCCGCAGATTTGGAAAGCAAAAATTGGTTGTTAACGGGGCTTTTGTGCTGCTCCGGACCGCCATCCATGCTTGGCATCGGCCAATCTCGCGCCATGATGCGCCCTCAAGCGATTTCACAAACCATGTCTCCCGAAGAACAACTCACCGTGCTGACTGCCGGCGCCGCCAAGGTGCTCTCCGAAAAGGAACTGCTCGAAAAGCTCAAATTGGGTCGCCCCCTTCGCATCAAGCTCGGGGTGGATCCAACCGCACCCGACATCCACTTTGGTCACACCGTGGCACTCGAAAAATTGCGTCAGTTCCAGGAGCTCGGCCATCAGGCGGTACTACTGATTGGGGATTTCACCGCCACCATCGGCGATCCCTCGGGCCGCTCGGCCACGCGTCCGCCGCTCACCCGTGATGAAGTGCTGGCCAACGCCGGGACCTATACCGATCAGGCCTTCAAGATCCTCGACAAGGACCAGACCGAGATCGTCTACAATGGTGACTGGTTCCGCAAGATGAGCTACGAGGAAGTTCTAAAACTCAACTCGCGAGTCACCATGCAACAGATGTTGCAGCGAGAGGATTTCAAAAACCGCATCGACAAGGGGCAAGAGGTGAGGCTGCACGAGCTGCAGTATCCCATTATGCAGGGTTGGGATTCGGTGGAGACCCGTGCCGATGTCGAAATCGGCGGCACTGACCAACTATTCAATATTCTCGTCGGCCGCGACTTCCAGAAAGAGGAGGGACTGCCCCAGCAGGTGGTCATGGTCTTGCCTTTGCTCGAGGGGCTTGATGGCGTGCGCAAGATGTCAAAATCCTACGATAACTACGTGGGTGTTTCCGATGAGCCGCAGGAAATGTATGGCAAATTGATGAGTGTGTCCGATGAACTCATGGATCGCTACTACCAGTTGCTACTCGGTGAGGAGCGTGACTCTTCCCAGCATCCCATGGATGCCAAAAAGTTCCTAGCTGAGCGACTCACAGGTCGTTATCATGGTAAAGATGCGGCCAAGGCCGCGCGCGCCGATTGGGATCAGCGTTTTTCCAAGCGCGATCTTGCTGCCGCCGACCTTCCTGATTTGCTGCTAGCTGAACTTCCCGGAGATGTCACTGTTCTCAGTGTAGCCGCACTTGCATTTGAGCGTTGCTACGGCATCAAGAAGTCCAACGGCGAGCTGCGCAAGCAGTTCATCATTCCGGGTGCGGTGCAATTGAACAGTGTCAAGCTGACGGATCCGGCCGCGGCCTTCTCTGCGGAGGCGGGTGACGTGTTAAAGCTATCAAAGAAGCACGCGGTGAAGTTCAGTTGATCGAATCACTGAAATGATCCCAGCCGCCTTCAAGCTGTTCGCCTGCATGCTCGGCGCACATTTCGCCAATGACAGTGAGCGCCAGATCGGGGAACTTTCGGTGCCAGGCTTTCCTGAGTGAATTCACCCGATCAGCTCCGATGGTGAAGAGCAGTTCGTAGTCCTCGCCGTCCGTCATGGCCTGCGTGGTGGAGCAGCCATCGGAGCAGGGAATGGCATCGTGCCGGAGTTGGAAGCCGCAGTTGGATGCCTTCGCCAGGCGAGGCAAATCCCTGGCCAAGCCGTCGGATAGGTCCATCATTGCATTGGGCTTGAAGTGCTCCACCAGCCAGCGAGCCTCCCCAAGCCTGGGTGAGAAGTCGAGGTGCTTGCCGGTAATGGAGCCACCCAGTTCACCGGTGACCAGAATGGCGTCACCAGCTGTGGCATGGCTCCGAAGAACCAAATGATCGCGTTCCACCTTGCCACTGGCGGCCACCGAAATAACGGCGGGTGAGCCTTCGGGGCTACTGCTGGTTTCCCCGCCAACAATAAGACCTCCGTGGGTTCTTAGGCATTCCCCCATGCCCTGATACAAGGCGGTGCACCAATCGAGCGCCGTTTTTTTTGGGATGACCAGAGTGATCATGAACTCCCCGGGCCGCCCTCCCATGGCTGCAAAATCGGAGAGGACACGGGCCACGGCCTTGTGGCCGACACGCTGGGGCGATGTGTCAGCGGACCAATGAACGCCCTCGACCATGGCATCGGTCTTGAGCAACGCGAGGAGCCCTCCCTCTCGCTCCACGACTGCACAATCATCACCAGGTCCGGCAGTGCCCTGCGCAAGGGGTACCTGCTTGAGCAGTTCTTCTATCAGGTGATCCTCATTCATCTTCAGGGCACTTCTTCATGGGAAGACCTGAAGGCCGGGAAGAATGGCCGATGGGATCTCCATGTTGCGGGTGGCAAGTTGGGCAAAAACCGTGGTGGCATTGAAGCAGAAGTGCACGGCAATGGGTGCCCAGATGGAGCCGGTCAACTCGTAGAGCCATACCAGAATAGCTCCTAGCAGAAACAAAGGCAGGGCCACGGCCAAGTTGCCATGGGCAACACTGAAAAGCAGAGAGGAAAATAAGGCGCCGACCCACACGCCGCCGTACTTCTTTAGGATGGGATGAAGGTAGCCGCGGAACACGACCTCCTCGCAGACGGGCGCAATCAGGGTGGCGGTGATGACCAGCAGGATTAGCACCACGGGGTCCCGGCCTTCCTGCAGCAAGCTGACTGTGTCCTGAATGGTCTCCACGCCGAGTGACTCCATCCATTCTAAATAGCCGCTGAGTTGGATCAGCCAAAAGATGACCAACATAAAAATGACCACGCCTGGTCCGATTAGAAAAAGCCATGGCCAGGCTTTCCAACGCCAACCGAGCCATTGGTTCGAGTTTGTGAGTCGAAGTGCCAGCCTGCAGACCACGGCGGCAAGGATGAGCTGGAAGACCATGCTGAAAATCAGGGCGCCCGCCGTGTAATCCTCGGCATCCATGGGAGCAGCCAAGCAGCTGAGCGCAAACAGACCGGCGAAGACCAGGTAGAGGACGAGAGCTCCCACCAGATCTCCGGGGCGGTAAAACCAAGCGCTTACCTTACCCTGTGGAATGGGAGGAGGCGTGGCCCTGAGTCCTGACTGACCAAACTGGGAACGCAACAGGATGGCACAAGCAGCTCCAACCAGAGTAAAGAGGAAGATCAAGGCAAGAGCAAGTTGGCTGGGGTCATTCATGGAGCCGTATTTGAAGCTGGGACAAATTCAATGGAGATGTGCCGATTTGGCATCCAGCCGCCTTCCACACATTATCCGACGAAGCCGCCTATGTTCCACATTAAAAATAAGCCAATGGAGGCATCTCTATTTCATTTCTTTTGGTGCCCGTTGGTCTGATCACCGGAGACAAAAGTGCGTTTTCGAGATATGCATGGGACAAGTTTCGCCGCTCGGGTCAATCGGGGCGCATCATCAGCGGCATATCGACATCTCTCCTTTGTCCTTGGTGCTGAGCCCATGAATGGCTTAACTTTGAAGTCATTTGAGCGTGTTTGCCATCCAGGCGTCCAGGCTCCGAATTCCCTTTCATCTCATCACTCATTCCCTGCTACCGCCCAGATGTCTGAATCCAGTTTCATCCCTCCTGAGGTGGATGATCTCAATGAGCAAATGTCTGCCTTTGAGTTTGTGAGTAGGCTTGCGGCCGATGAGATGAAGGCGGTTTATCTGGTCAAACAGAAGTCGCTGGAGCGTTGCGCGGCAATCAAACTTTATTCTCCCGAGCTCAGTCGCTCTCAGGAATTTCGCGAATCCTTCGCTGCAACCGCCAAGGTAACGGCAAAGCTCATGCACCCCAATTTGATTGGGGTCTATGACTCCGGCATCGAGCAGAACATGATCTATCTGGTGAGCGAATTTGTCGCCGGCAAGCCCCTGTGGAATTCTACCAAGGGCGAGCCGGTGCATTTGAAACACTTGCAGACCCTGGTTGAGGGCATTTGTGTCGGCATGTGCCATGCCCACAAGCATGGTGTCTTTCATGGGGCACTGAGCCTTAAGAACATCCTTCTGGATGAGACCCACATGCCCAAGATCGGTGGCTTTAGCCAAGCTTCGGGAGACACTTCCAAGCTCGATCCCAGCGCACTTCGTTTTCGTGCTCCCGAAATGGCTGAGGAAGGTGCCCGGCCCACAGCCCAAGCAGACATTTATTCGATTGGTGTGATCCTACGCGAGATGGCGGTCGGCCAAACCGAGGGCGTGGATGCATTGGATCGCGTCAAGCATATCGGACCTGCCCTCAAACGCCTGGTGCAAAAGGCCACTTCCGACGATCCCTCCAAACGCCACCGTGAGTTGGTGGAATTCCACGAGGAACTGCTGGATGCCTTTGACCCGAAGGCTGGCAGAAGATCGGTTGTGTCAATACGCAAGAAACGAGCAGCCGAGCTGACTAGTCCGTCTACATTGCAATCAGCAAGTCCCCGTAGTGGCCTCGCATCCGGGCCGCGCGCAAGCTGTCTTGGAGCCAAGGGGGCTGCGGTGGATGGAATGGACAGGCCTAATGCCGCGCCCAGGGCAGCAGTGATGTTGCTGAAGCCACCGTCATCTGCCAAACTGTGGATTCACCTTGTGGTGATCGTCGTGTTGCTGCTTGCCATCAAAGTGGCTTGGGGTGCGTATCAACAGAAGAAGGCCCGCAACGAGGCCGAGGACAAGGCCAACGTATCCACTCATGAGGTTCGGGTGATTCCCCGGTCCGCCAGACCAACTGGTCAGCAGTCCACGCCCGAATATCCCCACACCCGCGAGGCCAATGATTTCCCCAACGACTCCGACCCACGCCCCGGCACGCAAGCTGCCCTTTCCAAAAAAGACGCCGCCAAGGAATTGGCGCGCTTGCGCAGCGCTCTCTCGCGCGGATCCCGCAGTGAACTTCCCCCGGGAACCCTGGAAATGGACAATCGCTATTTCTATCACGTCAATGTGCCCATGACCTGGGATGATGCCTTCTGGTATGCGCAAATGCATGGTGGTCATTTGGCGATCCCCGGATCCCGGGCGACATCGGAATGGATGCGCGAAAAGCTTGTCGAAAACGATGGCATGCCCTTCTGGCTTGGGGCTGCCAAAAGTGGTCGTCACAGCTGGACTCTCGCGGATGGAAGGTCATGGCGGCCAAGGGATCCTTCCGTTATGCTCGGTGAATTTCTCGCGGTTGGAACCGCCGGAGAACTCAAAAGCCTGCAAGGTGACCTCAAACGCGAATTTGTGATCGAATGGAGCAAGGATGGCCGCAATCCGGGATCGCTAGAGTCGCTTCTCAAAACCACCAAGGATTCCCTGGCCACGGCAACGCCCATTTATCCGCCCGGCACGCGTGCCTTCGGAGTGCGCAATTATCTTTATGTGCCGCACAGCGCGACCTGGAAGCAGGCCGTCCTCGCTGCCCGTGCGGCAGGCGGCAACCTGGTGGTGATTGGCGGCATCGCGGAAAAATTCAATATCGAGAAGTTGACCGAGGATGCTGACGCCCCGGAGGGGATTTGGTTGGGTGGGTTTCATCTGGCAGGCAGGGGTTGGCGATGGACCACCGGCGAGCCCTGGATATCCAGTGATTGGCCACAGGGCAAAGAGGCCAAGATCAAGGATTCGGCCTTGTTGATGCGGCCCGGAGGGGGATGGGATGAGCGTTCCAGGGATGGCATGGCTTCCGGCTACGTCATTGAATGGAGTAGTGATCACAAGATTGCTCACTGATTTGTCTGCTCTGATTCCCTCTTGCGCGGGTCATCGTTGATGCTTAATTTCCGGGTAGGCGCTGATATCCCTACTCTCTCGCCGCTGGCCCTTTTATGAGTGATACCGCTTCAAATCCCGGATTTGCCATCAGGGAGACCAAGGAATTGGCATCTCTTTTCCCGGGTTACGACATCAAGCACCTCGTCGCAACAGGTGGCATGGGGGCGGTTTACTGTGCGGTGCAGCAATCTCTGGACCGAGTTGTTGCCATCAAGATTCTGCCCACCGAGTTTTCGCAGGATCCCGAGTTCTGTGCGGCCTTCGAGGCGGAAGCCAAGGCGATGGCCAAGCTCAACCATCCCAATCTCATTGGTGTCTTCGACTTTGGTGAAGTTGCGGGAATGCTCTACATCATCATGGAGTATGTGGAGGGCGAGACCCTCTTCAACGTGACCAAGGGGGGAGTCATCAAGACTTCCGAATCACTGCGTCTCATGCAGGGAATTTGTGCGGGCGTGGCCAATGCACACCAGCACGGCATTTTGCACCGCGACATCAAACCGGCCAACATTCTGCTCGATGCCCACCTGCAGCCCAAGATCGGTGACTTCGGTCTGGCCCGTCCGCTTGACCGTGAAGTGGAAGACGGAGAGACCATATTTGGCACGCCGGGCTACACCGCTCCGGAAGTCATCGAGCCGCCCCACCGTTTTGACCAACGCGCCGACATTTTCTCGCTTGGGGTGATGCTGCATGAACTCATCACCGGTAAGCTTCCAGAGGATGATCCGCGTCCTGCGTCGCTACAGGTCCGCTGCCATCCACGTGTGGATGCTGTCATCCGCAAGGCGACCCAACCTGACCCTGAAAAACGCTTTCAAACTGCGGCCGAGATGGCTTCAGAGCTGGCGAAGGTCAGCCAGCCCGGACAGGCCATGGCAACCAAGTTGTCTGTGGCGGCTGGCTCACAGACCAGGGGCGTGTCAACAGTCGCTGGGTCGGAAATCCAGCAGATGTCTCAGGGTGACATGCTTCGTGCCAAGCCCAAACCCGAGCGCACAGCGGGCGGTGGAGCCCTCAGGCTTGGAGCAGGCGGTGGCGGAGCCCTTGCTGTTCCCAGGCCCGCCGGAAGTGGGTTGGCCGCGCCTGCCGCCGGGGCTGCGAGGGGGGCTGGCGCGCTCGGCGGTCAACCGCCCGCGATGATGATGTCCTCAGGAACTGGCAGTCATATGGGTATTTGGATTGCGGTGATCATCCTGGTCTTCGCTGGCATCGTGATCCTCATGCTGGGAGGGGGAGATGGCGGGAATACAGAACCCGAGCAAAACCAAACCGATGGCCTGAGCAGCTTCATCGATTCCCAGAAAGGTTCCGTTAGGGACCTGCTGGATGATTCGCCCGTGCCGCCTGAGCCTCCCCCAACTTCCTCGCCGGCACGGGAGGCAGAAACAAAGCCAGAGCCATAAATCGGCTCCCAGATCCAAGTCTTCAATCGTGCCCCATTCCAAGTCGCCGTGTCCGGTCATACGCCTGCGCTCCTGTCGCCAGCACAATCTGCGGGATCTGGATCTTGAAATTCCCCATGGCAAATTGACCGTGGTAACCGGCCCGTCCGGATCCGGAAAGTCATCGCTTGCTTTCCATACCCTCTATGCCGAGGGCCAGCGTCGCTACGTGGAAACGTTCTCGCCGTATGTGCGGCAGTTTTTTGACCGCATGGACAAACCGGATGTGGATGAGGTGGAGGGAATTCCGCCGGCCATTGCCATCGAGCAGAAAAACCACATACGCACGACCCGCTCAACGGTTGGCACTCTCACTGAAGTCAATGATTACCTGAAGCTGCTCTATCCGCGTCTCGCTCAGGCCTACGATCCCGAAACCGGCGAGCTGATCACCCCCGATAGCGCCGAGACGGCCGCCGACTGGGCGTTGGCCCAGATGAATGGTGAGGTGGTTCTGGTGACTTTTTGCGTGGATGTGCCTGAAAACGTCAATGCTGCCGAATTCTTCGCTTTTCTCAATGAACAGGGCTATCTGCGCGTGGTCGCCCACAGTGGCATCTTACGTACAGACGAGGAGCCACCGATGGATCTTCTCAAAGGTTTGTCATGGGTCCTGGTCATCCAGGACCGACTAAAGGTCGGGGCGCGTGAGCGCCCGCGTCTGCTCGAAGCGCTTGAGGCCGCCTTGCAACTTGGCAAGGGACGGGCGTCGTTGCACAGAGAGGATGGTGGGTTGAAGCGTGAGTTCGTGTCTGCCTGGACCAACCCGCGTACCGGCTTCACCTTGCAGGCGCCCACGCCTGCTCTGTTTTCCTTCAACTCTCCATTGGGCGCTTGCCCGAAATGCCGCGGCTTTGGGCGGGTCATCGGTATCGACATGGGGAAAGCGGTTCCCGATCCTTTTCTGTCCATTGCCGATGGCGCGATCAGGCCATTTCAGGGGGAGAGGGGTGAGGAGTGTCAACGCGACCTGCTTCGTTGTTGTGCAGAAAGAGGGATCGATATCCATCGACCATGGGAAGAGTTGAGCGAAGACGACAGGGATTGGATATACTACGGAAATAGTAAAAAAGATGATCTTACCATGGAGGAGCTGGATGCGCTGTGGCAAGCCGGTGACTGGTATGGTGTGAAGGGCTTCTTCGATTGGCTTGAGACCAAGGCCTACAAAATGCACGTGCGGGTGTTCCTCTCGCGTTACCGCTCCTACACGACTTGTTCCACTTGTCGCGGCCGCCGCTTGCAGCCGCAGGCTCTGTGCTTCCGGATCGAAGGCAAGACCCTGCCGGATTTGTGGCGGATGCCGGTTGCCGACCTGCTGCCTTTTGTGGCGGAGCTGATCAAGCGCCATGGCAAATCAAGCAAAGCGCAGGATCCAACCCTGAAGTTGGTCCTGCAGGAGGTGCATTCGCGTCTTTACTACCTCAATCAGGTGGGCTTGGGCTACCTGACTCTCGACCGTGCCACCCGCACGCTCTCGGGTGGTGAGATCGAGCGGGTCAATCTCACGGCATGCCTGGGGGCTTCACTGACAGGAACCTTATTTGTACTGGATGAACCAACGGTTGGCCTGCATGCCCGTGACATTGAGCAACTGGTGGCGGTGATGCATCGTCTGCGCGATCTGGGCAACACGCTGGTGGTTGTTGAGCACGAGCAGGCAGTCATGGAGGCCGCTGATCATTTGATTGATCTCGGGCCAGGTGCGGGCCGGCACGGTGGCAACGTCATGTATGCCGGCCCGGCGAGTGCGGCGGCTTTTCGTAAGGCCAATGCCAAGAGCGGTCAGGGCACTTTGCCCTGGTTGGACGGGCGCGAGTCGATTGCTATCCCCAAAGAGCCTCGCAAGCCCGGCAATGAGAGGCTGCTAATACGCGGTGCGACACGACACAACCTGAGCAAGCTGGATATCGATGTGCCTCTTGGCTTGCTGGTATGTCTGACCGGGGTTTCCGGATCAGGCAAATCAACCTTGGCTCATGATGTGATCTATCAGAACCTGGGGCGTAAGTTGGGGCAGAACCCTGAGGGGGAGGCAGCCCCCATTCGATCCCTGGAAGGCAGCGAGCTTCTGGACGGCGTGGATTTGGTGGACCAGAGCGCTGTGGCCCGTACACCCCGCTCGACACCGGCCCTGTTCCTCGGGGCTTTTGATGCGATTCGGCAATTGTTTTGTGAGGAACCGCAAGCCGTCGCGGCAGGTCTCAAACCGGGATATTTTTCTTTCAATTCCGGCGAGGGGCGTTGTGACCGCTGTGCGGGAACCGGATCCGAGAAGGTGGAAATGCAGTTTCTCTCAGATCTTTATGTGACCTGTCCGGATTGTGAAGGTCGGCGCTACAAGCCTTCTACCCTGGAATACAGCTATGCGGGCCTATCCATTGCCGATGTGCTCGGCTTGAGTGTTGATGAGGCACTCGAGCATTTTGCCGCCGGCCTCACCACCTCGAAAAAGCACCAGCGCTGGATGGGGCAGATTCACTCCGCCTTGCAGCCTCTGGTGGAGGTCGGACTCGGTTATCTGCTTCTGGGTCAGCCGCTCAACACCCTTTCGGGCGGGGAGTCGCAGCGGCTCAAATTGTGCAAGCTTTTGCGCGAGAACCCGGGCAGCAAGTCCAAGCGGCTCTTGATCATGGACGAGCCAACCACGGGCCTGCACTTTCGTGATATCGAGCGTCTGCTCGGGGTGTTCCATAGACTGGTAGATGCGGGCAACAGCTTGTTGGTCATCGAGCACAATGTGGAGGTAATCAAGTCTGCCGATTGGATTCTAGACCTCGGACCGGAAGCTGGAGACCGGGGTGGTCAATTGGTGGGGCAGGGGAATCCACAGCAGATTTCCAGGCTCAAGAGCCCTACGGGTCACTTGCTCAAAGATGTGCTCGGCAAATCGGGCAGACGCCCGCGCTCCAAACCCGCCAAGTCCCTGCGGGCTTCGAATGCCATTGAGCTTCGAGGGGCGCGCCATCACAACCTCAAGAATCTGTCGCTGGACATCGTGCGCGAGAAGCTGGTGGTGATCTCCGGTCTATCCGGCTCCGGCAAATCGACCCTGGCTTTCGATATCCTTTTTGCAGAAGGTCAGCGACGCTTTCTCGATTCGATGTCGACCTATGCTCGGCAGTTTGCAGAACAGCTGGAAAAGCCAGAGCTCGACCAGCTCATTGGTCTGCCGCCAACTGTGGCAATTGAGCAGCGCGTTTCACAGGGGGGCGGGAAGTCGACCGTTGCTACGGTTACCGAAGTTTGGAACTTCGCCCGTCTGCTATATGCCAAGCTTGGCATTATGCACTGTCCGGACTGCGGAGTGCCTGTGAGTAAGCAATCGCTTGCCGCCATTGAGAATGCGATTCGCAAGGCTGCTGCCAAGGGAGAGGTGAGCTTGCTTGCGCCCGTCATCCGCGGCCGCAAGGGTTACCACAGCGAGGTTGCTGAGTGGGCGCTCAAGCAGGGATTTGAGCGGCTACTGGTCGATGGCGAGTGGGTGGATGGTGCATCCTTCACACGCCTCGCCCGATATCAGGAGCACGACATTGATGTTGAGGTTGCGCGCTTCAAGTCGGCCCGCTCCAAAGGCATGTCGGCCCTGATGCAGCGTGCCCTGCAGATTGGCAGGGGAGTGGTGCGATTGCGGGCAAATGACAAGGGCATGCAGTTGCTTTCAACCCAATCGAGCTGCCCGAGCTGCAAGGCTTCCTATGACGATCTCGACCCGCGTCTGTTTTCTTTCAACTCACCCCACGGTTGGTGTCCGCAATGCCGCGGCCATGGGGTGGTGGCACGACGTGGAAGACGCCTTGATACCTCGCGTTTTGACTCCGTAATGGAAGCAGAGCTCGATGCCGAGCGTGCCATGGACAGAATGGATCAGCAGGAATTGGTTGAGTGTGATGTCTGCAAGGGTGCACGTCTCAATGCCATGGCTTGCGCGGTTCAGTTGGCGGGTTATGGAATTGCGGATCTGGCGGCGATGCCCATTGCGGAAGCCTCCGCCCACTTCGCTGGGCTCGATTTTGATAATCAGCGCCAGCGCCTGATCGCGCGCGATATCCTGCCCGAAATTAGGCAGCGTCTGGCCTTCCTTGAGCAGGTGGGTTTGGGTTATCTCCAGCTCAACCGCTCCGGCAACACCCTGTCTGGCGGTGAATCCCAGCGCATCCGTTTGGCCGCGCAGCTCGGCTCCAACCTGCGAGGTGTGCTCTACGTGCTCGATGAGCCGACCATTGGCCTGCATCCACGTGATAACCGGGCCCTGCTGGCAACCTTGGCCGCGCTTCGCGATCACGGCAATTCGCTTATTATTGTCGAGCATGACGAGGACACGATTGCTGCCGCTGATCATCTCATCGACTTGGGGCCGGGCGCGGGTCGTTTCGGGGGCGAAGTGGTTTATGAAGGCCCTCCCATTTCCGCCCATGAAGGCCCTCGAAAAGCATCCAAATCCGTTTGGGCCAGAGCCGTGGAGCATTCCCCAACCATCAAAGCCATGCTCAATCCGATGACGCACCCCATGCGTGGCGAGCGGCGAGCGGTCGGGCGCAATCATGCCATGCTGCAACTGGTGGGTTGCACAGCCAACAATCTGAAGCGCATCGAGGTGAAATTTCCTCTTGCTCGCTTGACGGTGATCACCGGTATTTCGGGTTCAGGAAAATCAACGCTCCTGCACGAGTGTATCGCGCCGGCGGTGCGCTCCAAACGCACTACACGCAAGCCATTCAAGTCTGCCATCGGATTTGAGGCGATCAAGGCCTGCTACGAAGTCGATCAGGCACCGATTGGCAAGACCTCGCGTTCCTGCCCGGCTACGTATGTCAAGGTCTTCGATCACATCCGAGCCTTGTTTGCCCAGTTGCCCGACGCACGCATGCGTGGCTACGATGCCTCCCGTTTTTCATTCAACACCGAGGGCGGACGCTGTCCGGAATGCAAAGGCAATGGAAGAATAAAGCTCGAGATGGATTTCCTACCTGCGGCTTGGGTGCATTGCCAGGCATGCAATGGCCTGCGCTACAACTCTGCCACCCTTGAGGCGCGCTTCAAGTCGCGCAATATCGGTGAAGTGCTGGCAATGACCATTGATGAAGCCGCCGACTTCTTCGATTCCCAACCTCGGATTGCGGTTCCGCTTCGCTTGATGGCCGACACTGGGCTTGGTTACCTGCAGTTAGGCCAGCCCTCACCAACCCTTTCCGGTGGAGAGGCCCAGCGCATCAAATTGGTGGCTGAACTCATCAAAGGTCGTGGATCGAAGGCCGGCTTGCGCACCGCGGCTATCAAAAAGCGCAACCTTTACCTGATCGAGGAGCCCACCGTCGGCCTACACCACGAAGACATCCGCCGCCTTATTGAGATCTTACATCGCTTGGTGGATGAGGGCCATACGGTAGTGGTCATCGAGCACCACATGGACGTTGCCGCAGAAGCGGATTGGATTCTCGACCTCGGTCCCGAGGCGGGAGAGGGCGGAGGTCGTTTAGTGGCCTGGGGCGTTCCGGAAAAAGTGGCACGTTCAAAAAGATCGAACACCGCGTCGTTTCTCGCAGAAGCACTGCTGGTCCAGAAAATCGGGTGCCGCTAAAGCCTTTTCTCTTCACCTGGCCTTTCGAGCCTGTATTCTTTGTGGTGCACAAGCGCTTCCCCCCTTTTTTACCCCCCCTCACTGCCTGCCATGAAACCTTTTCTTCGCATCATAATCGCTCTGGTGATTGCCTCGCTCACCAGCCTACAAGCGGCAATCTCCATCAACGAACCCGATACCATTGACTCTCTGCTGAAGGAGGTGATCGCCAAGGAGGCAAAGGTCGACGGGCCGGCTGCCGCGGCCAACAGGGCTTTTTCAGAGGGGCGTTTTGAGGAGGCTGTGGATTTGGCCAAACCTCTCGTCGAATCGGGCGATGCCGATGCCCTCTTTCTCATGGGGCTAGCTCATGAATCGGGTCGAGGTTTGGAATTTTCCCGCGATAAGGCTCTCGATTTCTACCGCAAGGCATCCTCTGCAGGACATGAGGATGCGGGCTATCGCGGCGCACTCCTATTGCTGCTCTCCGATAAGGAAAATGAGCGCGATGAGGCGCGCAAGACATTGGAAAAAGCGGCAGAAACCCAAGTTGCAGTTGCAGGACGCCTACTTGGTGAGGCTTGGCTGCGCGGCCGCTTGAGCAAGGAGCCCAAACCGGAGAAAGCCATCGAGTGGTGGCATCGCGCAGCCAAGGCTGACGACCTGACCTCCATCCGTCTGCTGGCAGCCTTGCGGGAGGGCAGCTTCGGTTTCGAGAAATTCATTGATCCGGCCAAGTCCATCGAGCTCTATCGCCAGGCTGCTGAACTCGGTGATGTGCAGTCGATGATTGACTTGGGCTCCAGGTTACTCAATGGCCAAGAGTCGCTGCGCAACGAGCAACGTGGTCGTGCCTGGTTGAGCAAGGCTGCCGAGTCAGGAGATTTGAGGGCTTGTCTGGTGCTCGGTGACTACGAGCAGAACGTCAAGAAAGACGACAAGGCGGCACTTCAAGCCTACGAGCGCGGAAAAGATGGAGGGCAACTCGATTGCACTCTGCTCACAGCCGACTTTTACCTCGCGGGTCGCGGGACCGAAAAGGATCCTCAGCGCGGTAAAGCCCTGTTGTTGCAGGCAGCTGAAGGCGGGCACCCCATGGCTCAATTTCAGGTAGCCATGTTGTTGATCTCCGCTGAAAATCCGGATCTTGCTGCGGCTTATATCAATCTCCTTTCCGCCTCCAATCAACAATTGGCTGTGGCGCAGAACGAGTTGGGCTTGTTCTATCTGGGCGGCAAATTGGGAGTAGCCGACCCGGCCGCAGCCACCAGCTGGCTTACCCGAGCTGCCAAACTTGGCAATGCAGCGGCACAAAATAATTTGGCGGCCCTTTACGAGGTCGGAGCCGCAGGCTTGCAGCAGGACTACAAGAATGCCGGTGAACTTTACGGCCTCGCTGCACAGCAGGGTCACGTGGAGGCGACTTTAGCCCTTGCCCGTCTGCTTAGCTCAGGTGGTCCTGTCGAAAAGAACCTCCCCAAGGCATGGGCCCTGGCAAGTCTTGCCGAGGAGCGGGGAGGGGAGAATGGATCCAAGATGAAGGAAGCAATCGGCTCAAAACTCGACGCTCAACAGCGCAAGAAGGCGGTTGAGATCCTTGCGGGTTTCAAGAAGCCGGCAAGCAAAGGGCCTAAAGTGAATAGTCCTGAGTGAGACTTGTATCGCGTGGGGTTGGCTTCCCGCTTCTGATCGAGCGGCTTGTCCCCTCTGCCGGTTTGAGGTCTGAGCCGATCCGGCGGGCAGATGGGTCCCATGATCACGGGGCGGTTGATTCCCACCGATGGCTTGAATTCTGAGAGAACCTAGGATTCGGGATCGTCCTTGGCTGTGGTGTCTTGGTGCTCGGCGGGCTAATCGACTTCGGGTTTGACGAACTCCTTTTCAGCAACACAGATAGCACCCATCAACTCAGGCCTAGCCTCCACGTTAACTTGTTGGTTTTCTTGTTGTGCGGAGAAGTTGCCATTCTCGTTGCTCGCATTTTCCTCCCCACTCTTAGAGCATGCAGCCAAGCCCACAATGGAAGTGACGCTCACGGCGTGCACGAAGCCACATAGGAAATCCTTGTGGCGCTTTAGCTGCAGGACTTCCTTAATCGAGCAATCGGTGAGGTTGTAAATGTCCTTGCTGCACTTGGCGCAGAAACAACCGCTCCTAGGTCTGCTCTAGATCGGAGATCTTGAGCGGGCACTTGTAGAAAAAATGATGGGGTTTGAGCATGGCTTCAACAACCAGTTTCAATGGAGCTATGGATGCAATCAACTGATTATCAAATGTTTAAAAAATAATCAGAGTGTCAGATTTCTAGGACTCCCTTGGCCTTATTCCAGACACCAAGGGCTTCTCGGATGATCCAGACTTCAAGCATGATGGTGGCGATGCCGATGCCGCCAAGTGGGTAGTTGGGGCTGTCACCTGTCAGCCATGCGCCCTTGCCGACAAAAAGCTGAATAAGCATGGCAATGGCCGGCAAGGCCAGCATGAAGCCTGCCGGAATGGCGATGAACCAGTTGGGCAAGCCACGTCGTCGCAACCAGAACAGAATGACGAGAAAAGCCAGACCCGCGAGCAATTGATTGGTGGCGCCAAACAAGGGCCAGAGTATCAGACCACCCTTGCCCAGGTTCTGCAGTTCCCAAGCGCCACCCGGGGGCGGCACCGATGCAAGCGCACCGGCAATCAGTACGGCAAAAATTGTAGCAGCGTGTTTTCTCGTCAGTGCAGTAACTCCAATGGCAGCTGCCAGCTCCTGGGTGACGTAGCGCTGAAGGCGACAGGCAGAGTCGAGGGTGGTGGCAGCGAATGAGGCCACAAAGACACCCATCAAGGCCACGGCGAAAGCCGCATCAATCTTTAGAGCCTTGAGTAAGTTGGCGCTACCATCCACAAAGGCACCCACCTTGGCAGCAAGACCGCCTGCAGACTGCCAGCTACCATAGCGAGCCTGATAAGCGGCTTCGCCAGTGATCAACGAGCCGGTATTTTTGTCATCAATGATTTCGGGGATGCCAAGACCCAAGCCGGCAACGCAGGCGAGAATGACTAACACCGCAAGAAAGCCTTCGGTCAGCATGGATCCATAACCCACGAACTGGGCGTCGGTTTCGGTCCTGAGTTGCTTGGAGGAAGTGCCCGATGAAACAAGACAGTGGAAGCCCGAGATCGCACCACAGGCGATGGTGATGAATAGGAAAGGAAAGATGTAGGGCGCGCCTTCCGGGGCATGCTCACCCACGCGGATAGCAGGTGCAACTATTTCGAGACTCCTCGACGGCTCGCCAAAGCCAAAGATTGCAGCAACCAGCAAGCCGATGATGATGAGACCGAGAGCGGAGAGTAGCTGCAGTGAGTTGATGTAGTCGCGGGGCTGGAGCAGCGTCCACACCGGCAGCACCGAAGCGACATAGGAGTAGATCAGGAGGATGGCGACCCAGCCGATTATCGGGAGCCCGGACATGAATTCATTGAAGGCATGCAGGAAGCCCCAGTCGCCCAGCCACACCGTCAGATACATCAGGGTTAGAGCCAGCAGGGAAGGAATGAGTAGGGATTTGCCATTGCGATGAAGCCAAAGGCCAATGGCCATTGCCACCGGGATCTGAACCAGGCAGGGGAAAATGGAGGCGGGGAACATCTTGAACACCGACGCGATCACCAAGCCGAAGATAGCCAAGACAATGGTGACCGCGAGAAACAGGATGGAGAGAAACAGGATACGGCTGCGCGGAGTGAGGATGCGCCCGGCGACATCCCCGATGGTCTGACCCTTGTTGCGCATGGAAACCACCAATGAGCCGAAGTCATGGACCGCACCAATCAAAATCGATCCGAAGAGCACCCACAGGAGCGCGGGCACCCAACCCCAGATCACGGCCAAAGCAGGACCCACAATGGGACCCGTTCCGGCAATCGAGGTGAAGTGGTGACCAAAGACCACACCCTTCGAGGTCGGTACGTAGTCAGTGCCATCCTCAAGCTCGATGGAAGGGGCTTTGTTGTTGGCATCGAGCTTGAAAATGCGACGAGCCAGCCAGCGCCCGTAGGTGTGGTAGGCAATCAGGTAGAGCACCAATGCTCCGAGCGCAATCAGCAGGACATCCATGAGTGAGCGGATGATGCGGGCAGACTGCCTTGCCTGTCACGCCCGGAAACCAGACAAGCAATTGGAGAATTGGAGAGTTTCATGAGCTTGGGGAATTGTGTGGCAAGATCATGGGGCATCATCCCGCCGACTTTTTTCTCCTACGAAAAGCCTGATCAAGAGGTTTAGGTCTACCCGCGAAATTAAAGTACCCGACCTGCTTGCCGGAGAGCGGGCTGAAAAAATACGGCTTGTTTTGAGTTTTTCGGGCCGGCTGCCCGCTGCTTGCGCTGGGCATGCGGAAAATGCAGTTCCCTGATTCTAATGGTTCATTGCTAAAAAAGCGCCCGGACTTTCGTCCGGGCGCTTTCGATAACAATAGTTGCAATATACTGATTAACGCGAGTAGAGCTCGACGATGAGTTGCTCGTTGACGATGGGGTCGATGTCGTCGCGCTCTGGAACGCGGGTCATGGTTGCCTGAAGGGCATCCTTGTCGACTTCGAGCCATTCGGTGGACGGCATGGCCTGGGTCAGGTCGGTCATGCGGAGAGCCAGTTGCTGGGAAGAGGGCCTATCAGCGATCTTGACGACGTCACCCGGCTTGATTTGGGCGCTTGGGATGTCGGTCTTGATGCCATTGACGGTCACGTGACCGTGGTTGACCAGTTGGCGGGCCGCTTGGCGGGTGTTGCCAAAGCCTGCGCGGTAGCAAACGTTGTCGAGGCGGCACTCGAGCAGTTGCAGCATGGTTTCGCCGGTCACCCCGCGGCGGCGAGCGGCTTCCTCGTAATAAGCGCGGAATTGCTTCTCGAGGATGCCATACTGATAACGCAGTTTCTGCTTCTCGCCGAGGGCGACCGCATATTCGCTTTTCTTGCGACGACCACCACGAAGACCGTGTTGGCCGGGCGGGAAGTTGCGGCGTTCGACTGCTTTGGAGGGGCCGAAGAGCGAGACGCCAAAGCGGCGGCTGATCTTGGCGCGGGGACCGGTGTAACGTGCCATGGTAGGAAAGGGTAGAGGATGAAAAATTAGACGCGGCGGGCCTTCTTGGGGCGGCAGCCGTTATGAGGGATTGGGGTCACATCGCGGATGGAGAGGATTTCCAGGCCGAGACCTTGGACGGCGCGCACAGCGGATTCACGGCCGGAACCGGGTCCCTTGACACGGACTTCAACTTCCTTGAGGCCGTGGCCCATGGCCTGACGGCAGGCATCCTGTGAAACCACCTGGGCGGCGTAAGCGGTGCTTTTGCGCGAACCCTTGAAGCCCATCTTGCCGGCACTGGACCATCCAATGGCGTTGCCCTTGGTGTCGGTGACATTGACCAACGTATTGTTGAAAGTAGCGGTAATGTGGACGATGCCCTTGGCAATGTTCTTGGCCTTCTTGGCTTTGTGAACCTTGACGGCTTCTTCCTCACCGAGCAGCTCGGCGAAGATGTCCTTTTTCTCTTCCTTTTTCTTGGGGGCCTCTTGGCCTTCAGCAGCGGCCTCGGTGGCAGCTTCCTCGGCGGGAGGGTTGGCGGGTGCTGGAGCTTCTGTGGGCTCAACCGACTCGGATTGCTCCTCGGCGGAATTTTTTGGGGTTTCGTCTGACATGGTGGTAAATGGAGAGGGAAATTATTTCTTCACGCCAACGGTCTTCTTCTTGCCCTTGCGGGTGCGGGCGTTGGTGCGGGTGCGTTGTCCGCGGACGGGGAGGCCACGCTTGTGGCGAATGCCGCGAATGCAGTTGATGGAAGTGAGGCGCTTGAGTTGGGCCTGACGCTCACGGCGAAGGTCACCTTCGACCAAAATGGATTCGGCTTGGATGATTTGGCCAATCTTGACGAGTTGGTCCTCGCTGAGTTGACCGGTGCGGATGTCAGGATCGATGCCTGCCTGGTCAAGGATTTTGGAGGCGGTCGACGAGCCGATGCCAAAGATGTAGGGCAGAGAAGCTTCGATGCGCTTCTCGTTGGGAATTTCAATGCCTAGAATGCGTGCCATGATGGGCGTTGGTTGGACGGTGGGTGGTCGTAATTGGTGCGCGGATGCGTGTACTTGCGCAACTCGGCAGAGCCGCGGGGGCGGGTGATTTAGCAGACAAAGCGTTGCTGGCAAGCCGGAAATGGAAATTTCGCCCCAACTTTTGGTCATGGGGCTTGATTATGGCTGTTCGGTTCACTTTGCGGGCACTGATCATCTGTTTTTCCTCAACAAAACTTAATCAATGAGACTCGAGAGGGGGGATTGCTCGTCGCGCGCATCACCATGGGCGAGCGCGTGTGCAAAGTAGTTCTCAGTCTGATGGTAGATTCGCCGTAAAATCGTAGTAAATGAAGGAAATATGAGGCTTTCCTTACTGGACAAAACAAAGGCGGCTCTTAGCTTTTACCCACTCACATGACCACGGACTCCACACCTGAAACCAATTCCGGCGTAGCGCCGGAGACCACCAATGAAGAAGGGGGCGCCGCCGTCGCGACCGAAACCACCGCGACCGCCGCCACGGAGTCTGCCCCAGAATCTGCTGAGATGACTCTTCCTCCGGACGATGTCGCCGCCATTGATGAACTCGGCAAGGTCTATGCCCAATTCAAGGCAGAGCTCGGCAAGGTCATCATTGGTCAGGAGGATGTGATTGAAAAGCTCGCCATTTCGCTCTTTGCCCGTGGTCACGCACTACTGATGGGGGTTCCGGGGCTGGCCAAAACCCTCTTGGTGTCGTCGGTGGCCGAGACCTTTGACCTCAGCTTCAACCGCATTCAGTTCACACCCGACCTGATGCCTGCCGACATTACCGGCACCGACATTATTCAAGAAACCGGTGAGGGTGGTCGTCGTGAATTCGAGTTCGTCAAGGGTCCGGTTTTCGCAAACATGCTGCTGGCCGATGAGATCAACCGCGCGCCTGCCAAGACCCAATCCGCCATGCTTGAGGCCATGCAGGAGTTTAAGGTCACCGTCCTGGGCCGCAACTATGTGCTGGAGCCGCCCTTCTTCGTTTTGGCAACCCAGAACCCGATTGAGCAGGAGGGCACTTATCCTCTGCCCGAGGCCCAGCTAGACCGCTTCATGTTCCTGATTGAAGTGGACTACCCAAGTGAAGCCGAGGAGATCCGAATTGCTCAGGAGACCACCGGCACGGGCAAGGCGAAGCTCGACCATCTGCTGGATGGTAAAAAGGTTCTCGCCTTTCAGGAGTTGGTGCGCCGCGTGCCTGTTCCCGCTCACCTCTATGAATACGCCGTCAAAATGGTGCGCATGACCCGCCCGGGCCAGCCCGAGTCCCCCCAGTGGATTAAGGATACCGTGGGTTGGGGTGCAGGACCTCGTGCCGTGCAGTATCTCATTCTCGGGGCCAAGTCGCGTGCCGCATTGCGCGGCTCCTACATGGCCTCGCTCGAAGACATCGAAGCCGTGGCTCCCGCAGTGCTCACACACCGCGTGCTGACCAACTTTGCGGCCGAGTCTCAAGGCATGACTTCCAAAAAGATCATTGAGCGTCTCATCGAGGAAATGCGCGAAGCATGAAGTATGACTTTCTGGATGCGGACCTGCTTTCGCGGCTGGGGGCGCTGCCCTTCGAGTCGCGCGCGCCCATGCTGGGCAATGTAGCAGGCAAGCACCGCTCCCCGCATCGCGGCTCCTCGGTGGAATTCGCCGAGTACCGCAAGTATGTTGAGGGTGACGACACACGTCGTCTCGACTGGAAAGTGTTTGCGCGTTCGGATCGCTTTTACATCAAGGAGTTCGAAGCTGATACCAACCTTCGGGCCTACTTCGTGGTTGACGCATCGGGTTCGATGAACTTCGAGGGCGAACACGGCACCAAGGTGGCTTATGCGCGCAAGATTGCTGCCTCCCTTGCCTACCTACTGGTCAATCAGGGAGATGCCGCGGGCTTATCGGTATGCACCGACAAGCTGCATCTGGAAATTCCACCGAGTCGCAACGTCTCGCACCTCGAGCGTATTTTTTCGACACTCAACGATCTCAAGCCGGGTGGGCAAACCGGCTTGCTGGATGCTCTTCACGCCATCGCTGAAAAAATCAGCCAGCGTGCCCTTGTCGTCATCCTGTCCGATCTTTTTGTCGATCCCGATGATTTGGGTGACGCCCTGCAGCATTTGCGCTACCGCAAGCACGACATCGCCGTCTTCCACTTGATGGATCCGCAAGAGATCGACTTTGAATTCGATCGGCCCAAGCGCTTCGTCGATCTGGAGGATGGTACTGCGATTGTTGCTGAGCCCAACCTCATCGCCGAGGAATACAAGATCGCCTTGCGCGATTTCATGAATGCGGCGCGCGACAAATGCCACGATGCCAATGCCGATTATCAGTTGATTACCACCGAGACCGAGGCTGAGCCGCTGATGCGTGAGTTCCTGACGGCACGCCTCTCGAAGACCAAACGATGACTTTCCTCACTCCACTCTTTCTCTGGGGCCTGGCCTTCGCCTCTATTCCGGTGATCATCCATCTGATCAACCGCCGCCGCCACCAGACCATCCAGTGGGCAGCAATGCAGTTCTTGCTCAAGGCCACGCGCCAATCTCGCGGCAAGCGCAAGTTGCGCAACATCATCATTCTGGCTTGTCGCTGTCTCTTGCTGGCAGGTCTTTTTGCCGCCGCTGCCAAACCGGTGATCTCGGGGCTCATCGGGTGGGGCGGTGGCTCAATCGATACCGTCGTGCTGCTGCTGGACCGCTCGGCCTCGATGGAGATTCGCGCTGGCGAAGGGCTCAAGTCGCGCCGCGAGATCATTCTGGCCAAGGTGCGGGACGCGATGGACGACCTCGGCAATCCCAAGCTGGTTCTCATTGATAGCGCTTCACTACGCCCGCAGGAGGTTCCCTCGCCCGACGTGCTTGTTGATCATCCCTTCACCGCGGCCACGGACGGTGCCGCCGATATTGCGGCCATGCTCAATCGCGCCGCCGACTGGTTGCGCGACAGCTCCGGCAACAATGAGGTCTGGCTTGCTTCCGATCTTCAGGCCACTAACTGGAATCTCGCCGACGAAGGTTGGGTCGCCCTGCGTGCGAGTTTCAACTCAATGCCCAATTCGCCACGCCTGCGGGTTCTCTCGATGACCGGGTCCACGGACCTTAACTCCTCGGTTCGTCTGCTGGCGGCGCGCCGCACCGGCGACCAGCTGCAGCTTGAGCTCGAAATTCTGCGTCAGGGTGATCGTCGCAGTTCCATCACTCTGCCTCTGAGCACTCAGGTCAATGGTGTCAGCACTACCGACTCTCTTACCATGGATGGTCAGGCCCTGCGCTTTCAAAAAACCATCCAGCTGGCCGAGAATGCTGAATCCGGCTACGGCTGGGTGTCCATTCCCGGAGACGGCAACCCACGCGACAACGTCGCATTCTTCGCCTACGGTCAAGCCTTGGATCGCAAGTCCATGGTGGTTGCTCCCGCTGGCGAGGCTGCCGACTATCTGGCCCTGCTTGCTGCTCCACCCGGCCTCGGGGGGCTGAAATCCAAGCTGGTGATACCGGATCAGGCGATCGAGGAAATCACGACTGATCTGGCCGCTGTGATCTGGGCTGCCCCGTTGCCCAAGGGTTCCGATCAGGATGCCCTGGAAAGATTCGTTGCCGGAGGTGGGCAACTGATGCTGCTGCCTCCGGGATCGGAAAGCAGTGACGAGTTTCTCGGTATCCGCTGGTCGCCGGTCCAGAATGCCGCTACCGATAAGTTCTTCATTCTCGACAGCTGGAACCGTTCGGATGGGCTGTTGCGCGATGCCATCGATGGAACTTCGCTCGCCGGACATCGTCTTAAGGCGATTGCGCGCCAGATTCCCGAGGGTGACTTGGTTCCGCTCGCCAAGTGGGATGACGGTGAAGCCATGCTGACGCGCCGCATTGTCAATCAAGGCACGATCTGGTGTTTGGGCTCCCTACCGGATTACAGCTGGTCCAACCTAGGCGACGCCGATCTTCTGCTGCCCGCCCTTCAGCGCATGGTGTTGGCTGGTGCCGATCGTTTCGATCAGGCCCATCAGGGAGAGGTGGGTCCGGGCACTGCCAGACTTGGCGAGGGCGTGCGCCGCCGTCTTGACAGCTACGGCGAGGCCAATCCCTCGAATGCCGCCTACGAGGCCGGCATCTTTGATGCAGGTGATCGGGTCTTGGCCATCAACCGCCCCGCGACCGAGGACGTGCCAGACATTCTCACGCGCGAGCAACTCGATGTGTTGCTGGAGGGAGTCAACTACAGCATGTTTGATCAGACCGGCCAGCAAGATGATAGTGGGCTCTCCCGCGACGTTTGGCGCATCTTCCTGATTGCCGCCATGTTGTTTCTCATTCTTGAGGCCCTGCTTTGCCTGCCCAAGAAATCTCCCACCGTGGTGCTGCCGACTCGCTCTGCGCAGCTCGGCCCGGGTCATTCACCCCGACCTGGCAACGCCAATATCTGATGTTGATGACAATTTTCCCGCCAACACATGATTGATCTCAATCCAACGCCACTGACCCTGTTGTTTGGTATTGCGGGCCTGATTGCCGTTGCCGTGTTGTGTTGGCTTAGCTGGAAGCGTAGCCCGCATCCCAAACGCTCGGCCGTGCTGGAGGCGATGCGCATGTTGGTGGCTATCGTGGTAGCGGTGCTTCTTTGGCAGCCAGAATGGCTGACGGTGATCAATCCAAACACCAAGCCCAAGATCGCGATCCTCTCCGACCGGTCGAAGTCCATGACGACCATTGATGCGGAGTTGTCCGGGGATCTTGGCAGCAAGACCGGCATCCTTGCCCGGGCCGAGTGGGTGGAGGAGGTATTGGCTTCCGATATCTGGGCACCGCTCGAAGAGGATGGCAAGAATGAGGTCAAGGTGGTGTCTTTCTCGGTTCCCGACCCGGACAAGCCGGCCCTTTCCGGCACGGATCTTGAAGGGGCGATTTCCTCGCTTTTGGAAAAGGAAGACAACCTGCGCGCGGTGGTGCTCTTTACGGATGCTGATTACAACCTTGGACAGCCTCCCGTTGCTGCCGCCCAGAAAATGCGCCTGCGCGGAGTACCGCTTTTCCCCATTCCCGTGGGCAGCCCGGTGCGTCTGCCCGACATCGATCTGATGCAGGTTGCAGCACCCAGTTACGGCGTGATTGGCGAGAAGGTGCAGATTCCCTTCACCATCCGCTCCTCGCTGGACCGCCAGGTGCGCACCGTGGTTCGCCTGCGCGATGAGAGCGGCAAGGAGATCACCAAGGACCTGGTCCTGGCGCCCAATTCCGAAACCTATGACTCGATGCTTTGGCGCCTTAACAAGGAGGGTGCCACCAAGTTGGAGCTGTCGGTGCCGGTGGCCGAGGGCGAACTGGTAGATGCCAACAATGCGCGTGAGTTCGTGATTGCCGGACGACCCGAGAAGATCAAGGTGCTGGTGGTCGAAAGCCAGCCGCGCTGGGAGTATCGCTTTTTGCGCAACGCCCTCTCGCGTGACCCCGGTGTCGAGCTATCCTGTTTGCTCTTCCACCCGCAACTCGGACCGGGAGCGGGCAGTGACTACATCCAGTCCTTTCCTGAGAAGTTGGAAGAGCTCTCGAAGTATGATGTGATCTTCCTGGGTGACGTCGGCATCGGCAACGATCAGCTGACAAAGGAACAGTGCACGCTGATCCGCGGACTGGTTGAGAATCAGGCGTCGGGTGTGGTTTTTCTCCCCGGCAGTCAGGGCAACCAGTTCTCGCTGCTCGAAACCGATTTGGCCGACCTGATGCCGGTGGTGCTGGACGACAAGCAGCGCGAGGGGCATTCCGAGCCGATCGCTGCCCCTTTGGTGCTCACCACCGAGGGCCGTGGCTCCCTGCTCACCATGCTCGGTGAAAGCGAGGAGGAGAATCCCGAGATCTGGCGCCGTTTGCCCGGATTCTTCTGGCACGCACCCGTGATCAAATCCAAGGCCGGCACCGAGGTGCTGGCTGTCCATGGCAATCGCCGTGGCAAGTATGGCCTGGTCCCACTACTGGTGACCAAGCCAGCCGGCAACGGTAAGGTGCTCTTCATGGGAACTGATTCGGCCTGGCGCTGGCGACGGGGAGTGGAGGACCTCTACCATTACCGCTTCTGGGGTCAGGTGGCGCGCTGGATGTCCTATCAGCGCAACATGGCAGCCGGCCAGCGCGTTCGCGTCTACTTTACTCCCGAGCGCCCGGAGCCGGGTGCCACGGTCACCCTCAACGCGAATGCCTTCGATGCCAAGGGTGCACCCCTTGAGGATGGACGGGTGACCGTTGATCTCACCGCGCCCGACGGACGCATCAAGCGCCTCGACTTGCGCAAGAGCGAGGAAGGCTGGGGCGCTTTCAGTGGCCGCTTCAAGGTGGACCTTCCCGGCACCTGGAAAATCCGTGCGGTCGTCAGTGGCGCGCAAGATCAGCCGCTGGAAACCAAGTTGCTCGCCCAGGGCGTGGAAATTGAAAAGACCGGCCAGCCTGCCAGACCCGAAGTGCTCAAGGAAATGGCCAAGGTTGCCCGCGGTCGCATCGTGCAGCCCATGCAGGTGTCCGAGTTGATCAAAGAGATCAATGCCCTGCCTGAACCCAGACCGATGGAGTCACGTGTGCCGCTGTGGTCGAACTGGGCAGTATTGATTGTAATGGTGGTTCTGCTTGCCCTCTTCTGGGTGGGTCGCAAGTTGAATGGAGCTTTTTAAGGAAGCTTAACCCTTGAAGCCACCAGCCAGCCGTGCACAGGAAGGGGGGTGATGATATTGAAGCGACTGAGTATTCTCGCCGTCCACGTGCTGCCCTTCGGGGCTGGCGCGGTTTGGGCCAAAGAAAGAGTGGTTTGCCCATGGAGTCTGTCGGCTACCGGCTCGCTCTCTGTGGCTGATGGCAACTCGGAGTCCCTGGCCTACTCGCTCCAACTGTTGGGGGAATACGAAGGTGAGCTTTATGATGCCCGGTTGGGTCTCGATCACTTCTTTGCCGAGAACGACACAGTGGAGAGTTCCAATAGCACCAAGTTCCACGAGCAACTCTCGCGCGATCTCGATGAACATTGGTATCTCAGTCATTATGGATCTGTCCTCACCGATGCAGTTGCTGACATCGACTACCGCATCGACACCAGCATCATGCTGGGTCGCCACTTGCTTCAGGAGGAGAAGGCCACGCTCTCGCTTGAGTTCGGTCCCGGTTATGCTTGGGAAAGAAAGGGCAAAATGAGCGAGCAATACATGACGGCGCGCCTGTCCCAGCGCTTCGAGTATCTTTTCAGCAGGGAGGTCAAACTGTGGCAGTCCTTGTCCTGGACGCCGCGTGTCGAGGATGCTGCAGATTCGGTTTACGAGTTGGAGCTTGGCCTAGAAAACAAACTCAACAGTAGCCTCTCTTTGAGGACCTTCATTCGCCACCGTGTCGACACCGCGCCGGCGTTGGCGCAGGGCCGCTCGGACACCGCCCTCTTGGTCGGCTTACATTACTCCTTTTCCGGCGAGCAAGATTTGCCCTCGCCAGGATCGGATGTCAGCAATGCCGTGCTCGGCACGGGGCTGGCTACCGACGACGCTTGGGAAAGCACGGCGGCCCTTGGCCTCACATTCAACCGGGGCAATGCCGACAAGACCGGCTTCAAGCTTAACTGGGCTAGCGAGTATACTGGGGAGGAGCGCGAATTATCCTGGGAGTTTGCTTACCATTTTGCCGAGGATGCAGGTCAGACTTCCACCGATCGCCTGCATTCGCGACTCCAACTCAACCGCGAACTGAGGGATCCGCTTTACCTCGGCATGGCCGCGGGTTTTTTGCGCGATGACCTGGCTGACATCGGCTACCGCTTCACGCCATCCGCTCTGTTGGGGCGCAAGCTTGTCGAGCAAGAGCGCACCCGCCTGGACCTGGAGATTGGACCGATGATGAGTTTCGAGCAGACCGGCAATGGCTATGGCCAGTATCCATCACTCAGACTGGTGGAGCGCCTTAGGCACAGGTTCAGCAATAAGCTGCGTCTGAGGCAGTCTATCGAGGCCACCAGCGCCTTGGATGAGCCCGAGCGCTACGTGCTTGCCAGCAAGCTGGCACTCGAGACCAAGCTCAATTGCCACCTTTCTTGGCGCTGGGAGCTTGAGAGTCGCTACGAGAATCTTCCAGTCAACGGCCGCGCCCATCACGACCTGCTCTTCACCAGCGGGGTGGCCCTGAACTTCTGATGCCCTTGTGTCCGATGCCTACTTGATTCCCTTCGACGCTCTCTTCAGACTGCCTCCCATGGCAGGATCCTCCAAGACCCCGATGATGGCCCAATACACGGCCATGCGGAAGTCGCTGCCCTCCGATATCATTCTCTTTTTCCGCCTCGGCGACTTCTACGAGATGTTCTTCGAGGATGCCAAGACCGCGGCACCCATCCTCAACGTGGCGCTCACCAGGCGTGGTGAAACCCCAATGTGTGGCGTGCCTTTCCATGCCGCCCAGGGCTACATTGCGCGCCTGCTCAAGGCGGGCAAGCGGGTGGCGCTCGCCGAGCAAACCTCGGAGCCCAAACCCGGCAAGCTAGTGGAGCGTGAAATCGCGCGCATCCTCTCGCCGGGATCCATCGATGACTTGAGTTTGCTCGAGGACAAACGCTCCAACTACCTTGCTGCCCTTCATCACACGGGCAAGGTCTGGGGATTGGCCTGTGTGGATCACACCACTGGCGAGTTCGCGGTCGCCGAATACGCTGACATTGGCCAACTCAATGACGAGGTAGCCAGGCTGTCCCCCTCCGAATTATTGATTCCCGATCACTTGCAGGATGAGTTCGGCCCCATTGCCAACAGCATGCCCTACGATGGCTACGCCTTTGAGCCCGAGCATGCGACCGATCTCCTCAAGGGGCACTTCCATGTGCACTCCCTGGACGGTTTCGGTTGCGCCGACCTGCCAGCTGCCTGTGGGGCCGCAGGTGGAGTCTTGCACTACCTCATCCATCAACTCAAGCGGCCTTGTGGCCACATCAAGGTGCCCAAGGTGCGCCAGAACGCGGACCATGTGCTGATCGATGCCGCTTCTCAGCGCAACCTTGACTTGGTGGAATCGCGCAGTGGCCGTGAGCACACGCTACTGGGAGTGCTGGACCGAACGGCGACTCCCATGGGCGCGCGCTTGCTTCGCGATTGGGTCCTCCATCCGCTTCGCGACTTGCAGAGCTTGATTCGCCGCCAGGACATCATCGCGGCCTTTCTGGAGGAGCCCTACGTGCTCTCCAAGTGCCGCGAGTCTCTCAAGGGCATCCGCGACATTGAGCGCACCACTTCCCGCTTGTCACAGGGTTCGGGCAATGGCCGCGATCTTCAGGCACTTGGCATTTCACTTTCGCATGTGCCAGCCCTGCGCGAGGACTTGGGTAGTCTGTTGGAGGGCAAGTGCGAGTTGACGGATCAGTTGCACGATTTCAATCAGCTGACCTCACTGCTGGAGAATGCGCTGGTTGAGGAACCGCCTGCCCACCTGCGCGATGGTGGCATCATCCGCGATGGTTGGTCTGCGGAACTCGACGAGCTGCGTGGTGCCCAGCGCGACGGCAAGGATTGGATCGCCAAGCTGCAGGAAGACGAGCGCAAGCGCACCGGCATCGATTCACTCAAGGTGAAGTTCAACAATGTCTTCGGATATTTCATTGAAGTCACCAAGACCCACTTGGGCAAAGTGCCCGAGGATTACACCCGCAAGCAGACGATGGCCAATGCCGAGCGCTACATCACCCCGGCACTCAAAGAAGTGGAAAACAAGGTATTGGGTGCCGAGGAGCGCTCCAAGAAACTTGAAGCGGAGTTGTTTGCCGAATTGCGTGCTGATGTGTGCAAGCATCTCGCCGAGCTCCAGGAGACCGCGGTCGCCGTCGCCGAAATTGATGTGCTCTGCGGGTTGGCTGATTTGGCCCAGTTGCATCGCCATTGTCGCCCCGTATTGGACGAGGGTAGGGGTATCTCGTTGAGAACGGCCGCCATCCCGTCCTCGAACAAACGCTCATTGACTCCAAGTTTGTGCCCAACCATACCGCTCTCGATCCCGAGGACTCGCGAGTGCAGATTCTCACTGGCCCCAACATGGCGGGCAAGTCGACCTACATTCGTCAGGTAGCCCTGATTTCGCTGATGGCCCAGATTGGCGCCTACGTGCCGGCAGACTCTGCCCAACTGGGTCTCGTAGACCGAATTTTTTGCAGGGTCGGAGCTTCGGACGATATCTCACGCGGTCAATCCACCTTCATGGTCGAAATGAGTGAGACCGCCCTCATTCTCAACCATGCCACGGATCAATCGCTGGTGATTCTTGATGAGATCGGTCGCGGTACGGCCACCTTTGATGGGCTCTCCATCGCATGGGCCGTGGCCGAGCACCTGCACGATCAAATCGGCTGCCGCACTCTTTTCGCCACCCACTACCACGAACTGACGGATCTGGCTCAAGCCAAGCAGGCGGTCGAAAATTTCAATGTCGCGGTGCGTGAGTGGAATGATGAAATCATATTCCTGCATAAGATTCTACCTGGTGCGGCCGACAAGAGTTACGGCATTCAAGTCGCGCGTTTGGCGGGCTTGCCCAAGCCGGTGGTGGAGCGGGCCAAATCTATTCTCGCGCACTTGGAGTTGCACTCGACCAAGCCGGAGGCAAAAAAACAGCCCAAGGCGAAGAACACCGGGCAAGCGGCCAAGCCCGAATCAAGCCTACCTCAGCTAGATTTATTTGAATGAAAATGATTTATATTGGACTAAATGCTCTGACCAGCGGGAGGCCTTAAGCAGTTTTTTTAGAACCCATGCTTCATTGCCCCACAATCATCAACTGCCCTCGAAAATCAGGATTGCATCATTGAAAATGGCTGATTTTTCGGGATTTCATGAGCATTCACATGCGCTTGCCAAGCCTCTGCTCACGTGTTCGCGGGGCACCTCATGCGCCTCACGATTGCCTAGAAAGCAAAATTCAGTTTATTTTCAGTATCGACAATTGTAGATATTTGAACCTTAAATCTCCTGCTTAGATTAAATAAACACACACACACCATGAATCCAAAACACCTCCTCGTGTTTGCAACCGTTGCTGGTTTGCTTGGGCTTCCCGCGCTCGCGGCGCCCAACAGTGGCAACGGCAGTAATAACAGTAGCGGCAGCAGCAAGATAACTCTGCCCGATCCTCTATTCCCTGCTGGTGTCCTCAGCGCCACTCCCAAAGTGGTTCAGGCGGGTACTTTCCCGACTCTCAACTGGACCATCGCCTATCCCACCACGGTCTCCGACCTCGCGGCAGTGACTCCTCCCGCTCAAATCACCACTATACAGTCCAACACTTACGTTGACGTTCGTGTCGTGGGTGTGGGTGTGACTCAAAACGGTCCAAGTCCGTCGGTTGACACCATTCCTGCGGAAATCCGGATCAGCGTGGGAGGTGGAAACTATACCCAACTCTTCTACGGTACCAATGCTGACGTGGACCCCACGCATTCGACATACACCAAAAAACACAACAAAGGCACAACCATCAACTTCGGTGGTCGCTACGTGGATGGTGACAACTGGTCCCCGTTCATGACTGGTGTGAATTCCAATGTGCAGATCGTTGCCCTTAAGAATGGTGACTCCATTCCGACCTCCTACAACCTGCCCCAGTCCGGCAATATGGCCGGCTACCTGCAGCCCTATGTCAATTCAGACAACACTGTGTCAATCGGTGCCAACAGCCTGCTTGTCATGGCGGAATACGGTGGCACGGACCGCACAAGTGCCAGCTTTGACTATCAGGACTTCGTCGCTCTGGTGAACTTCTCGGGCAAGAACAACAACGGTCACGGCAACAACATCGACGGTGTTGACTCCTCCAACCCCGGTCAGGGCAGTGGTGGACCCAATGGTGGTGTTGATCCCTCCGGCAACTTCGATGACGAGGGCCACGCCCAACATCAATAATCAATTTCCATACAAGGATTCATCAAGCGGATGTCCGATAACGGGCATCCGCTTTTTGGTATCGCCGTGTCGTGGAGCCGGCTTGGCACGCAGTGATTGGCAGCAGTCGGTAACCTGATCCAGCGGCCTGGTCCATTGGGGTTCGCGTCGTTCAGGAGGCTGGCTTCCTTACCCCCAAGAAGGCGCTTTTATGAGCCGTAGCCCCGGCTAATTCTTGATCACCTGAATGAAGTGGATTTTGTTTTCCTTATCGTGATCCCCCATCTCATGGAGGATGCAGTCATGCTCTGTGATGCCCGGTGCGGGAATGTTGGATCATCAAGAAATACTCGCGGCAAGTTGCAGCCATGCCGGGTAGCAGGCAGGATGTTGGGCGTACGAAGCCTTTCTCACTAAGTAAACCAAATCGCGTTTCCTGAGTTGGTGGGATATATTCATTATCTGCGCCAAATGATCAATGCATGGCCGGTTTTATGAGAAGATTGGCCAATTAAAGAGAAAGGCGGATGCCCTCGTGGACATCCGCCATGTGAATGATACACCGCTAGTCGATCAGATGCAGTCGTTGATGATGCTTTCGATCACTTCTTGGCGGCCGCTGGCGACCATGGGCTCTTGATTGGAGAGCGCGTATTTCTCCAGATCGGCGAGCGAGGTCTTGCCGGATTCGATGTCTGCTCCGATGCCGCTGTCGAAGGTCGCGTAGCGTTCTTTGATGAAGGCATCCACGCGGCCGTCCTGGCGCACCTTGTCTGCGATCTTGAGGCCGCGGGCGAAGGCGTCCATGCCAGCGATGTGAGCGTGGACCAGATCGATGGCTTCCCAACTCTCGCGGCGACGTTTGGCGTCGAAGTTGAGGCCGCCCGTGGTGAAGCCGCCCATTTTCATGATGGCTAGCATCGTCTGGGTGGTTAAGTAGAGATCCGTGGGGAACTGGTCGGTGTCCCAGCCCACGTTTGCGGTGCCCATGTTGGCATCAATGCTGCCGAGGGCGTTTGCGGCGTGAGCGGTGGCCAGCTCGTGCTCCATGGTGTGACCGGCCAAGGTGGCATGGTTGGTCTCGATGTTGAGTTTGAAGTGGTCAAGCAGGTCGTATTCGCGCAGGAAGTTGAGACAGGCTGCGCTGTCCGAATCGTACTGGTGAGTCATGGGCTCCTGGGGTTTGGGCTCGATATAGAACTGACCCTCAAAGCCGATCTCCTTCTTGTAGTCCACGGCCATGTGGAGGAAGCGAGCCAAGTGGTCGAGCTCACGCTTCATGTCGGTGTTCAGAAGGGTGGCATAACCCTCGCGGCCACCCCAGAAGGTATAGCCTTCCCCGCCGAGGCGGTGGGTCACCTCCATCGCCTTCTTGACCTGTGCTGCAGCGTAGGCGTACACGTCTGCGTTGGGACTGGTGGCGGCACCTTGCTGGTAGCGCGGATGCACGAAGAGGCAGGCAGTACCCCAGAGAAGCTTCTTGCCACTGCTCTTCTGGAGCTCCTCAAGGGTATCAACCACTTGGTCGAGTGCTTTGTTGGACTCGGCCAAGGTGGCGCACTCGGGAGCGACGTCACGGTCGTGAAAACAGTAGTAGTCGATGCCGACCTTCTCGAGGAAATCGAAGAACACACGGGCACGATTCTGGGCATTGGAGATGGAATCGGTGCCGTCGTCCCATGGATGGTCGGCAGTGCCCACACCAAATGGATCTGAGCCGTTTCCACGCATGGTGTGCCAGTAGGCACATCCGAAACGGAACCAGTCTTTCATGGTCTTGCCAGCGACGACTTCGTCAGCCTTGTAATGCTTGAATGCCAGAGGATTTTTAGATTCAGGGCCTTCGTATTTGACGGCCTCAGAGGGGAACGTGCTCATCGTTGATTATGGGTGTGGGTTGGATGTTTATGAAGAGGGTTGGCCTGCCCAAATGACAAGCTGCAAACAGGCTACTAGGGAGCAGGATGGCTCTGCCACTACAAAAATGGCCGGAAGGGTCATGTTTTTTCCCTTATTGTTTGGATCGCTCGCCGGTGGTGATCAGCGCTCGAGAATTTCCACCTCGTAGCCATCTGGATCGGTTACGAAGGCCATCTTGCGCTCCCCAGAGCTGAATTTTTCCATCCAGCCAGAGGGCCAGATCTCAATGCCTCCCTGCTCCAGTTTGCCGCAGTATTCGATGATGTTGGGCACGCCTAGCGCGGTGTGCATGAGATCCTCCGGACAAGTGGTCTTGTAGTCCTCGGACCAGGTCAGCTCCAGAAAGGCATCGTTGCCGGGAAGTTCGAGAAAAGCCAACTGGTTGCCCTGAGGCGAGCCTTTGCGCTCTTTTTCGACATAACCGAGCTTCTTGTAAAATTCGATGGAAGTGTCCAGATCCTGAACGCGGATACGGGTGTGAAGGAATTTGATCATGATTCCGCTACGATGAGGCGATATGACTTGGCGTCAACTCCGTGTGGCGGCACTCGCGGCCGCCTTGGCCGTCTCTGGATCCTCAAAAAAGGAGGACATCCGGCTCCGCAAATCGGCGTAGAAGGTCTTGGACATCTCCTCGAGCATCTCGGCTCGGGAGTGGATGCTTTCGGCATCGCGGTCGGCCTTCGCCATTTCGGTGAGCAGTTCGCGTTCATCGGCGATCTTCTCCTGGAAGGAGCGTTCAAGATCCATCAGGTGTTCGATGAATTCCTTGGCGGCGCGCGAGCGATCCACTCCTTCAATCAGTGAGCGCTCCAGAGGCTTGTTGGCAGGCGAGAGATGCAGCAGGCGACCGGCGGCGAGGCCCTCCATGTAGCGGTTGTAGCTTTCAAGGAAGGTCTTTCGCTCGCGGTCGTAGCGCACTTCCTCGCAGTCTACCAAAGCGTCGTAGGGTCCCGGCTTGGTAAAGAACTTAACAATCAGGGGAATGGTGTCCACCAGCATGAAGAGTAGCGCCAAGATGGCGTACGCGTACAGTGCATACTCACCACCGCTCTCTTCATCCTTGAAGATGTCGTGATGCAAGGCAAGGGTTTGAGTGAGAATATCACGTCGCGGCTCGGCCATGAGAGCCTCGATACGGTCCTGTCCGTTTTTTGCAACGATGGCGCGCTGCTCCTGTAGGCGTGCGAGTTCCGTCTGCTGGATGTCGATACGGTTCTTGATGCTCGCGCGGATGGAATCCTGCTGCTGCGTGAACCGGCTTGCTTGGTCTTGCTGCACCGTGCGTTTGAGGGCGGCAACACGCTCACGTTCTGCCTTCATCAGCTCGGCCTTGTCAGCGGCAATGGCGACAAAGTCGACGCGGATCTGGTCTTCGATCATTTTCTTATCGGCAGCGAAGGCGTCTCGCTGCTGAGTCTGGAAGCCTAGCATCTCACCGATGCGTTTGGCCTCGTCACGACGCCAGGCCAGTTGGTCCTCGCGGATGCTGCGAGCTCTGGGCCCCTCACCGGCAAGTCCACTGCGCTGACCATTTACCTCGCGCTCAAACTCGCGTTGCCAAAAGTCGAGCTCTGCCTGAAGAGTTTCGTATTTGGTGGCGAGTTCCTCAATCTTGGCATCTGCGGCTTCAATTTTGGTGACCACGGGACCGGTTGCGATCTTGAGTTTATCCTCCATCTGGGCTCGAGTCTCGGCATCGAGCTCGGCGCTGGGGTCGTGTGCGCCAACCGTGGTGTCTTCGACGATGAATTCAGCCTCGTAGGTCTTTTTGAAGCGCTCGTCGTTGGCGGCAATGTCGGCATTCACCTTGTCGATCTCGCTCTGAACGGTGGCCTGCGCGGTGGCAGACTTTTTGGCAATATCCTCCAGCTCAATGCCGCGTTGCTCCTCAATGGCCTGATGGATCTTGTCCTTGAACAGCAGCAGGGTAAGTGGATGAGCAATGGTGACGCCCATCAGTGCGGCAACGACCATGCGCAAGGAAAACTGGCCAAGCTTTCGACCAAAGCTCTGGAAGGAGCGGTAGGTGGCGAGAAGTGCCCGGTCAATTGTCAGAATGATGAATCCCCAAGCCGCAGCTACTGGGATGATGATTTGCCAGTTGTCAGTAAGGGTGGAAACCGCGTAGGCGCAGGCAATGAAGGCAAAGAGGGTGGGAACCAGAATGGTGGCACCAAAAGCGACGTATTTGCGCTGCTCCCAGTTGGGGCATTGTTCAAGGGTTTCGGCACCGGCCCCGGAGAGCCAAAAAAAGATGTGTTTGAAAGACTTGAGGATCATTGGGGCGTGGAAGGAACAGGCTGTGGAGTAGCCCAGTTGATTTTTCCCATACTATCAAATGGGACTTTTTATTGCAATTTGTATTACCACGACCGGCGTGATTCACGCCATACGGTGGTTGAATTGCTGAATTCTGGTCAAATGCTGCATTGCCTAAAGCTCCGAGACTTGGTTGGGTTGTAGTGCCATGAAATCAATTGTTGTTGCTGTCGATTTTTCAAATGCCACTCCCGAAGTCCTTCGACAGGCTGGAATTCACGCCCGCTGTCATGGTGCGCAATTGCGTCTCATCCACGTGATCGAACCCGAGCCGAGCTACGCTGCCTATGGCCTTACTCCTGCCGAATTTCCCGGCATGCATGAATACCAGAGAGAGGCCAAGCGGCTTGCCTGCGAAAAGCTGAATGAGATGGCCAAGGAGATCTCGATGGGCAATCCAGATGCATCTGTCCATATCGCGGAGGGAAGCCCGCTTCGCTGCATCGAGGATTACGTTGCAGAGAGCGAGGCTGATCTTCTGGTGCTGGGCTCGCACGGCCATGGGGCCATTGCCTCCTTGCTCCTCGGCAGCGTGGCCGAGGGTATGGTTCGCCGTGCGAAGGTTCCCACACTTGTGGTGCCAGCAGCTCCCGAAGATTAGTCAGGCCCGGTCTCAAAAAATCCCCACTGGCCGGGGCCTGCAGGGATAGGTGAGATTGCGAATCCTTGGATCAGAAGTGAATCGCATGGCCTTCTGCGGCCAACGTCGCTTCGTGGATCACCTCCGACATGGTCGGGTGTGCGTGGATGGTGGAGTGGATCTCCTGAGCAGTTAGTTCCTGGTCGAGGGCCAAGCCCATCTCGGCGATGAGTTCGGTGGCGTTGTCACCGATGATGTGGGCACCCAGAAGTTCGCCGTGCTTCTTGCCGTAGAGTAGCTTGGCGAAACCGTCCGCCTCGCCTGCGGCAATGGCCTTGCCGATGGCCATGAAGGGAATCTTGCCGACGGTGTATTCGATGCCTTGCTCCTGGAGCGCACGCTCGGTCTTGCCGACCGATGCAACCTGCGGGTGGCAGTAGGTGCAGCCGGGGAAGTTGCCGACTTTACGTGGGGTGGAACCCTCCACGTAGAGGCCCTCGACGGCCTGAATGGCTTCGAAAGAGGCAGTGTGAGCAAGCCACGGGGGCCCGATGATATCGCCCACCGCGTAGACGCCGGGGATGGAGGTCTCGTATCGATCCCCGACCTTCACGAAGCCGCGCTCGCAAAGTTCGGGTTGGGCGCCGCCGGGAAGAACCGGTGAGATGCCGATGGCCACCAAGCAGGTCTCGGCACTGATGATGCCGTTCTCCTTGGGGCCTTCCACAGCCAGTTCGACACGGTCACCGTGATCCTTGAACTCGTTGATCTTGGTTTTGGTGAGGCAGCGGATACCTTGCTTGGTGAGTGACTTTTCGAGCGCTTCTCCAACTTCGTCATCTTCGACGGGCAGAAGGCGATCCTGCATTTCAACGATGGTCACTTTGGTGCCAAATGCATTGTAGATGTAGGCGAACTCGACGCCGATGGCACCCGCACCAATGATGATCATCTCCTCAGGCTGGCTGTCTAGCACCATGGCTTCCTTGGAGCTGATCACCGACTTGCCGTTGTAGGGCAGAGGAGGCAGCTCACGAGATTTGCAGCCAGTGGCGATCATGATTTCCCTGGTTTCGAGGCTTTGGGTGGAGCCGTCCGTGGCTTGTACGCCAACTTTGCCGGTGCCTTCAATCGAGCCGTAACCGCGGATGTAGTCGACCTGGTTCTTCTTGAAGAGGAATTCGATGCCTCCGGCCAGTCTTTCTGAAACCTTGCGTGAGCGCTGGATCACCGAGGCCCAGTCGTAGGAGAGGCCATCGATGCTGAAACCGAACTCGCCGGCCTTGTGGGTGAGCGTGTGGTAGAGCTCTGCGTTCTTGAGGAGAGCCTTGGTCGGGATACAGCCCCAGTTCAGACAGGTGCCACCAGCACGGTCGTTCTCGACGCAGGCGACTTTTTTACCGAGTTGGGCGGCGCGAATGGCGGCGACGTAGCCGGCTGGGCCGCCTCCGATGACAATGAGATCGTAGGCCATTAATTAGGGGGTTGCTTTGATTTGCGGGCAACCTGCCCACCCCTGAGCCGAATGTCAAAGGCGGAAAAGCAGCTTACTTCGGCAGCACCCAGATATTGCGGAAATAGACCGGATTCTGGTGGTCCTGCAGGAACATGGGGCCGCCCTCGTTCTTGATCGGGCCTCGGATGGGAGCGGCGGCGGTGAAGTCCTTGTTTAGCTCGATGTCATCGTGGATGAGCACGCCGTTGAGGCGCACGGTAATGCGTGGCCAGGCAGTGCGATTGCCTTCGGCGTCAAACTTGGCGGCGGTGAAGTCGACGTCGTAGGTCTGCCAGCTGAGTGGGGGCAGACACATGTTGAGCTTGGGTTTGGTGATCGAGTATATACCGCCGCATTCGTTCTGCTGTCCTTCCAGGCCAAAAGAGTCGAGCACCTGGGTTTCCCAGCGGCCGTGATGGTAGATGCCGCTGTTGCCGCGCTTCTGACCGCGGGCACCGGGTTTGTAGGGCGTGCGGAATTCGATGTGAGCCTGATAGCTCTTGAACGTCTCCTTGCTCATCGAGTGGTTTGCTTTAAGCAGACCATTTTCCATTACGCCTTTTTTCCAGCCATCAGCGGATGTGCCATCGAAAAGCACCACCGCTCCCTTTGGGGGCTTGGCGCCGAGAGTGGGGGACTTGCGCTCAATACGCGGCAAGCTTAGGACCTGCTTGCCTTCCAACTGGAGAGTGAGTTCCTGCTTTTGGATGGAGATTCTATTCTTGCCGGCGATGAATTCGATATTGCCCGTCTCGGAGACGGCTCCTGCGATGCGCTTACGCGACTGGCCTGGCTCCCAGCCAGCACCCGGGAGTCCGCCCTCGAGCACGTAAGCGTCGAACTTACTGTCACCCAGATCCACTACCTGGACCCCGTAGGCGGCTCCTTGCCTGTGATATTCACCTTGGGTGAGGAAGGCTGGGTTTTCGATGGCTGCTTTTTCGGGATCGGTCCAGATGAGTTCAGCCTGAAGCAGTGGTGCAAGCAGGATGGTCAGGTAGGAAATGAGACATTTCATGGGTGGTTGAGCAATACGCGGTGGTTGGAAGACAATCTATCTTCGACTTGCAGGCTGACTCGTCTAGGCGAATACCGCCAGTCCTTTGATGATGCCATGGCTTGCAGGCCGGGGGATTCAGTCGCTAGAATTTGCCGCCCCATGATGAATATTCCTGTACAAGCGCGCCTCGCCATCATCCTACTGGCAGGACTGGGAATCGTGATCTGGGTTCTAAACAGCCAGAACAAGGATCTGGCCGAGGTCAAACGCATCGGCTTTCAGGGCTCGGATCCACCGCTGCTGATGCCGGAGGACGGTGTTGTCGACCATCGCTTTGAATTCCCTACGGCTTGGGAGATGGCACAGATCCCGCTCGCAACCCGATTCGACCCCCCCATGGGGCACCTCACCTACAAGGCCCAGGCATTCTGGGAGATGAATGAGAAGCGCGGCGGCCACCATGCGGGTGATGATCTCAATGGCATCGGCGGCATGAATACCGATTTGGGTGATCCCGTTTATGCGGTTGGGGATGGCTTGGTCGTATACGCCGGTGAGCCCTCCCCGGCATGGGGTAATGTCCTCATCATTGCACACCGCACCCCGGATGGGCGTCTTCTGCATTCCATGTATGCGCACCTTGACCGGATGCATGTGCCGCTGCAGGCATTGGTCGCGCGCGCTCAAGTCATTGGCACCAACGGCACTGCCAATGACCACTATCCCGCTCACCTGCACTTTGAAATACGCGAATCCGAGCATATCGATATCCGTGGCGGCTACCACGCCAACAAGCTCAACCTGCTCGATCCCACGGCCGTCCTCGAAGAGCTGAGGGGTGCCGCGCCAAGCGACCATAGCATCGCCTCGCTGTCATTGGTGATGAGGCAGTGGAAGCCGAACTGGAACGATTTGGAGATCGAGGGTGCCGAACACTTTCTCAAGATCCAATCTGCGGATTAAGTTCGCGGCCCCTGCCTTCTTACTGGCTGCTGGCCTGATAATCTCCCTCGGTGAAGATTGCGCGAGCCTGACCAATCAGAAACAGGGAGCCAGTAATGACGATGAGCTCCTCATGCTTGCGGGCTTCTTTCAGTGCCGTCTCCAGAGTGTCGTGAATGGAGTGTTCAGGTGCATCTGGGGGAAGTGCGCAACGCATCTCCTCACATGGAGTGGCCCGTGGGCTGTCGACTGGGCAGAAGAGGATACGGCGGGCGATGGGAGCAAGTTGCTCGAGGATGCCCGCGATGTCCTTGCTGGCCACCGCGCCAAAAATGAGAGTTGCCATGGTGTTGCCGAATTGATCACGCCAGGTCTGGGCCAGGGAAGTCGCGGCATGTGGATTGTGGGCACCATCGAGGATGATCTTGCGGTCAATGCGCTCGAAACGGCCGGGCCAGCGAACGGAGCTCAGGCCTTGGCGAATGATGTCGCTATTGAGGTGAAAGCCAGCCAAGTGCAGGGCCTCCACGGCGAGTGCTGCGTTCCAACGTTGGTGCTCTCCCGGAATGGCTGGGGTGTAGCCTAGCAGGGGTTCGTGGATGAAAGTCAACGGAGAGCGCCGCTCGTTGGCTTCCTTCTCGATGACCGCATGAGCATCCGCCTGCTGCGGTGAGGATAGCGCCGGTTTGCCTGCAACCAAGATGCCGGCCTTTTCCATGGCGATTGTCGCGAGAGTATCGCCCAGCCATTGGGCGTGGTCCATGCTGATGGGGGTGATCACGCAGACGTCGGCGGGTACTGCGGTGGTGGCGTCGAGGCGGCCGCCCATGCCAGTTTCAAGAACGATGAGTTCGCAGTGCTGCTGGCGAAACCAGCGCATCGCCAGCGCCAGGGTAATTTCAAAGAAGGTCGGATGGGTCTCGAACTTTTCACAGATGGCGCGCAGTTCGCTGAGCATGGCCGAGCAGTTCTCTTCGGGAATGTGGCAGCCGTTGACCTGTATGCGTTCGCGGTAGTCGATCAGGTGAGGCGAGGTGAACAGCCCACTGCGTGATCCGCTTGCGCGTGCGATCGAGTCAATCATCGCACAGGTGCTTCCCTTGCCGTTGGTGCCGGCGACGTGGATCACCTTTACCCCGTGATCGGGGAAGGCCAGGAACTCCTTGAGCAGTTGTCGCGGGCCATCAAGGCCCAGTTTGATGCCAAACAGTTGGGTCGAAAACAGCCACTCGATGGCCTCACGATAGTTCATGAAGAAAGCTACTTCAGCTCCTTGATCAGGATGTTGGCAAAGTCGATGGCTTGGCCGTGGCTTTGCAGGGCCAGTGGGCCCTCTAGAGCCACGCCCGGCAACTTGGCGTCCTCGATTACGTGCTGAGCGTTGAGTTTCACTTGGAGGATGTCGCCCTTCATGGTGATTTCCATGTGGTTCCATTCACCCAAGGGCTTGTCGGCTTTCATCTTGGAAGTTACGCCAGCCCTCACTTCAGGTGGCATTTTCTTGTCCATTCGGTAGCCGTAGACTTCACCAGAACCGATGGTCCAGTTCCATAAATTGACCTGTGATTTGGAGTCGCCGCGCAGGTAGACGCCGCTGTCGAGTTCCTCGACCTCTGCTTTGCCCTTGTGGCTTCCGTCGGGTTGGACGACAGGTTGCATCTTCATCTTGCCGCGACCCGACCAACGCCAGTCAAAGCTCAGGGTGAAGTCCTTGTAGGAGGCTTCGGTCCACAGGTCTTTGATCTCACCCCCTTGGCCGTTGTGCTTGATGATGCCGTTGTGATCGGTCCAGTTGGTGATACCTTCCCTGTATTTCCAGCCTTTGAAGGAGCCCGGTTTCTTGAGCGGTTTCCAACCTGAATCAGTTTCAAACATAGCTGAATCTGGGGCAGTCTCAGCGATGCGGATGTTGCGGTAGGCAACCGGATCGCCGTGGCCTAGGAAGGCGATGTGGCCGCTGCGACGCTTGGCACCCTGGTGCTTCGGATGGGTCTTATTGAGTTCGTCGAGGTCGGCTTCGAGGATGGTGATGCCGTTGAGCTCCACCTTCACGTCCTTGCCGTTGATGGTGACGATCTGCTTGTTCCATTCGCCGACGGGCTTGAGACCCTCACGTTTGGCCGGCTGGAGCTCGTAGAGGCTGCCGTGCCACTGGTAGTCTTTTAGTTTTCCCTGATACTTCTTGCCGGTATTGTCCAAGGTTTGGATCTCCATGCCGGTGTAAGCGCCGTTGCCCTCCCCCGGGTAGTGGATTCCCAAGCCGTTGTTGCCGGCAGGTGGCAGCCTGAATTCGAGTTCCAGGACGTAGTTGGCGTAAGTGGCCTCGGTGAAGAGGTTTTTGCCTTTGGGGGTGCAGACGATGGCGCCGTCTTCGACTTTGTAGCCTTCACCCTCCCAACCGGTGAGATCCTTGCCGTTGAATAGAGAGATGAACTCCAGCTCTCTGGCGATAGCGGTAGAGGCGAGTGCGATGGAGCAGAGAATTACGATGATTTTCATGAGGGTCAGAGGTCAATGGTCTTGCCGGTGCGAAAGCTTTCGTCGGCGGCAGCAACGATGCGCATCGAGTTGATGGCGTCGTCCATATGGTCGGTAAGATCGTCGTTCTCGAGGATGGCCTTCAGGAAGAACTCCTGCTCGCGGTGGCAGAGTTCGTCGTGGTCGGGTTCGTCGTCGAGGCGGATGGTGTCGTCTGCCTTGGTAAACTCGCCATCGCTATTGAGTTCCGAGTGATGCAGGCGCAGGGCCTGGGTCTGGGTGTGGGCGTCGACGTTGGCACTTTGGCCTTCGGCGCCCGCTTTTTCGGCAACGATCGACAGGCAACCCTTGGGTCCGACTACGTCTTTTACGAAAAAGGCAACCTCACTCATCATCGGACCCCACCCAGCCTCGTACCAGCCAACGGATCCGTCTTGGAAGGTTACCTGCAGCGCGCCATAGTTGATCTTGCCCTCGGGGAGCTCGTCAGAGAGGCGGGCGCCAATGCCCGATACACGCAACGGCTTGGAGCGTGTCATCTGGCACATCACATCGACGTAGTGCACGCCGCAGTCGACGATGGGTGAAATGGAACTCATCAGGTTCTTGTGGGTGATCCAGTTGTCGCCCGAACTCTGCTGGTTGAGGTTCATGCGCATGACCAGTGGTTTGCCGAGGTCGTGGGACATTTCGATGAATTTGATCCAGCTGGGGTGGTGGCGCAGGATGTATCCGATCACCAGCTTGAGGCCGGTGGCCTTGGCCTTGTCGACGATGCGCTGGGCCGCTTGCACGGTCTCTGCGAGGGGTTTCTCAATGAAGACGTGGCAGCCGGCCTCGAAGGCGGCCTCGGCATAGTCGGCGTGAGTGTCCGGATAGGTCGAGATGGAGACGGCGTCGGGCTTGGTCTGCTCAAGTGCGTCGTAGTAGTCACCGAACTCGGCGTAGCCCCCGCCCAGCTCCTCGTTGAGTTTGGCCCGGCTGCCTGGCGATCGGGTGACGATGCCGCAGATTTCGAAGCCACCAAGACTGTGGTAGGCCAGGGCGTGGGAGCGGCCCATGTGGCCGGCGCCGACACAGAGAATGCGAATGGGTGAAGACATGCGGCGACCTTATACAGGCTGTCAGATTTGCCAAGGCTCGCGCATTGGCTGGTTGATCAGGCCATTGGCTTGCTCATCGTCAAATTTCAGGGTCTTGGAATTGAACTGGAGATTCTTGTTCAGGCGATGGGCGGTGATGCCCATGTTCACCATGGTTGAGGACCAGAAGGCGTTTTGTTCGTTGAGGGCGAATTTCTTTCGCTCTCGCACACATTGGTGAAAGTCAGTGTTCTGTTCCGGAGGCTCGGGCAGGTCCTTGACCTTTTTGACCAGGTCGACAATGTCGCTTTGCAGGCGTTTCATCATCTTGCCCTTGGGGCCTTGGATGAAAGCAGCACCCTCAAGGCTGTCATTGCCGTCGCAGACGATCTTGCAGCCGTCAGCGTAAGTGAATTCAATACGCCGCCACTTGCCCACGGCTTCCTTGTCCTGCGGATCCGCATCGATCTCCACGGACACCGGAGCCTCGCCGTCTTTTCCAAGTATGTATTGAATCGGATCAAGGTAGTGCTGACCCATGTCGCCGAGCCCGCCACCATCATAGTCCCAGTAGCCGCGGAAGCGGTCGTGAACACGCAGATGGTTGTAAGGCTTCTTGGGCGCTGGCCCGAGCCACATATCGTAGTCAAGATGGGCGGGAACCGATTCCGGTTTGAGCCCCGGAGTGCCTGACCACATGCCGAGTTTCCAGCCGAAGCCGGTGTGCTTTGAGACAGTCACTTTGAGCGGCCAGCCGAGCATATCGTTCATGACGGCCTTCTTGATCATCGAAACCGGTGCCCCCATACCGTAGAAACCACCCTGGAAACGAAACCAAGTGTTGACGCGGAAAATGCGCCCGTGCTTCTCGACAGCCTTCACCATGGCCATGGCCTCGCCAATGGTGCGTGCCATGGGTTTTTCGCACCAGATATCCTTGCCGGCTTTTGCGGCCTCGACCGCCATCTTGCCGTGCCAGTGGGGTGGGGTGGCGATGTGGACAATATCGATATCATCACGCGCAATCAGTTCGCGCCAGTCGCTGTAGCCCGTGAAGTCCTTCTCACCCTTCTTTTCTCTGGCGATCTTGGTGACCTCGGCCAAGTGTTGAGAGTCGCAGTCGCAGAGTGCGAGCAGCTTGCCGGGCATGGAGAGGTGCTGGGAACGGCTGATGTTGCCGCAGCCGATGATACCCTTGGTGAGGACTTCAGAGGGCGGCGTTTGGCCATTTTTTCCCAATACATGGCTGGGCACGATCTGAATGGTCGCGAGCGTGGCCAGAGATTTGATGGCCTGGCGGCGGGTGGAGCGGGTGAAGTGGCTGGACGACATGGCTTTTGGATTACCCAGAAACTACGCGCCTAGCCAGCCCCAACTTACGCGGAGACTGTCTCCAGAAAGAATGACAGGACATTTAGCGGCCACCTGCCAAGGCATCCATCACATAGGCCGAGGGGCGGAAGTTCTCAATCACCACTTCTTGCTGATCGCCACGCTGCATGCGGACCTCGCGAATGTTGAAGTTCGGGGTCTTGTGTGGGGCAAAGAGAATGTCGTCGTGGGTCGAGTTCTCGTGCTTTTTGAACATGCTGGGCAGAATGTCGCCACCAAGATGGTCATCGCGACCGGTCGCCAGATGGCAGGTGCCCAGCACCTTCTCGTCCTGGATGTCTGCACCCGAGACGGGCAGAACCTGGGTGCCGAAGCCGAGTTCACCCAGCGTGCCAGTCATCGGGTCATCCTTGAGGCGCGCATTGTGGGCGTCGATGGTGGCCTGATCGCCCTCAATCAGTGACGAACTAATGATACAGCGGTTGTTTACTTCGAGCAGCCCGAGAGTGCCATCTTCATACTTCATGGGGAATTGACCCTTGGCGTCAGTGGGCACGAAGTAGACTTCGCCAGCGGGAAGGTTGGCAACGTCCGGCTTCTTACCGTGACACAATCCGTGGGACTTCTGGGCCTCTTGCCTGTCGAGACCCAGCCATGCTGTGAGGATGCGGCCATCCTCCAGTTCGAAGTCGATTTCCATCGAATCTGCTTTTGTTAGAGCGCGCCTGATGCGTTCGGCATCAGCCGAGACGTCGTTATAATCCACTGCCAGGCCGGAGTTGAGAATGATATCGTTGAGGCCGTGGAGGGTGGCGCCACGGAAACCGAACTGTCTGCACTTGGCAGTCAGGGGTGCAGTGGCGGAGAAGGTCGAGATGCAGAGGATCAGGTCGTAGTTGGGATAAATGTCCTGATCCAGCGAGAGTTGCTGGCCCTCGGTGTTCCAGACTTCGTCTGCCAAATCGAGGTTGGAGCCATGGGTGCAACGATAGGCAAACATCTCACCACCACTCATTTCGAGTTCTGCCATGACACCGTTGGCAAGGCCCTGATAGAAATACTTGTGGGCATTCTTTTGCACCTGAAAGCCCTCCTGCGTGAGGAATGCGAAATCCTTGATGAGATTTTCGGGCTCATTGAAGTCGATGAGCACACAGATACGGCTGCCCTGAATCGGATCAAAAACCGTGCTGAGCAACTTGCTGAGATCGAAGCTCGGAAATACTCGTCTCTCAGGGTTGAGGAGTATGTCTTCTTGCAGATATTCTGGTAGTTGGATTTGAGTTGAAGTGCTCATGTCAACTTGACCCTAGGTGACCAAATCAAATTCGCAAGTGGCGATCTGCCAGCCGAAGAATGCCCAGATTAGTATGGGGGAAATGGCCCATCATCTTCTTGTGACTGGAGTTGTTCAAGCAGTGCTGACATGTCCTCGAGTTGTTCCCAGAGCTCGTATGCCACGTATACAGGAGAGCCACAACGGGCCGAGATGGCGAGTCCATCCGAAGGCCGACAGTCCAGCTCGACGATCTTGCGCTCCATGATTTCATTTTCCGCTTCCAGGATGAGCCGTGCGTAATAGACATCCTCTTCCATGTGCATGATTACCAGGCGCGACACCCTGCCACCAAAAGCCTGCAGAGTATCGCTGTAGAGATCGTGAGTCAGGGGTCTTGGCGAGCCCTGGCCGTTCAGGTAGCCATGGATAGTCGCGCCAATGGCTGGATCGATATAGAAAACGATGGTCTTGTCACCATTGCCAAGAAACACGCCGCATCCGGCCTGGGCGGGAATTAGCGCCAGAAGCGTTACTTTGACGAGTTCAGGCACGAGTTCAGGGTGAGAGATGCCTCTCGCTGCGTCCATGAAGAAATCGTCTCCTCCAGATTGGCAAAAGATGGCTTCAGAGCTCACGATGGGCCAGGCTATTTGGGCCGTGAGACTGGTTTTCTAGGGTGTTTTTACCACTCGGGAAAAAGCTCAAATTTTTTACGAAAAGGTATTGACGCCCCCAGATCTTAAAACTAGCTTCGCGCCCCGCCCGAACTGGGTGGTCGAGAGACGAAACGTCGATCGCGGTGAAACCGAAGCGATAAGCTCGCGGATCCCGGTCGGCTTTTTAGTCTACTTGAAGAACCAAGTTCTTTGACAGCAATGGCCTGACACAAGACGTGCAAGCGGCAACTCATGAATCCGAAACAAGATTCAGCAGCCGTTTGCCATATAGCAATATATAGCGCTCATGTGTTGGGAAGAGACGAAAGATTGAATTGTGCGCTGCGCGTTGATTCATGGAAGACTGTAAGGTCAACCGGATAAACGCGTGGTCTCGGTGAGTAAGGATGGGGTTTAACCCCTGATGAGCTCACCAAAGTCAATTTGAGAGATGAACAACAACCGTTCCAGAAATGGAACAACCGTTTCAGCAATGAAGCGGAATCATCTTTCTCCGAATTTTTACGGAGAGTTTGATTCTGGCTCAGAACGAACGCTGGCGGCGTGTTTAAGACATGCAAGTCGAACGAGAGGATACCGGTATTTATATTGGTTGATTCTAGTGGCGCACGGGTGAGTAACACGTGAACAACATGCCCTTGAGTGGGGGATAGCCCGCCGAAAGGCGGATTAATACCCCATGGTACCTTCGGGTTAAAGATGGCTTCGGCTGTCGCTCATGGATTGGTTCGCGCCCTATCAGCTTGTTGGTGAGGTAACGGCTCACCAAGGCTACGACGGGTACCTGGTTTGAGAGGACGATCAGGCACACTGGAACTGAGACACGGTCCAGACACCTACGGGTGGCAGCAGTCGAGAATAATTCACAATGGACGAAAGTCTGATGGTGCAACGCCGCGTGGAGGATGACGGTCTTCGGATTGTAAACTCCTGTCATCAGGGAGTAAGACCTGGAGGTTAACAGCCTACAGGGTTGATAGTACCTGAAGAGGAAGGGACGGCTAACTTCGTGCCAGCAGCCGCGGTAATACGAAGGTCCCAAGCGTTGTTCGGAATCACTGGGCGTAAAGGGAGCGTAGGCGGCGCGGTAAGTCAGATGTGAAATCCCGGGGCTCAACCCCGGAACTGCATCCGATACTGCCGTGCTAGAGTATTGGAGAGGTAGCAGGAATTCACGGTGTAGCAGTGAAATGCGTAGATATCGTGAGGAAGACCAATGGC